>CAJFUL010000038.1 GCA_904420245.1 Candidatus Paralachnospira avium | reverse complement strand
GCTCCGAATCCGTGACGATATATTCAAACCGGGCAATGCGGGATACCATCTTATTGATCTTGGCCGTCTTTCCGCGGCTGCTCTGGAAGTACTGCCGCACCCTGTTTTTCAGGCTGATGGCCTTTCCCACATAGATGATCTCATCCTTGTCGTCGTGCATCAGATAGACTCCCGGCTTGGCCGGAAGCTTCTTCAGCTCTTCTTCAATATCGAACATGGTCTCTCCTGCCTGTTCCAAAAGCCTCTCCCCCTTTATCAGGAAAGGCGGTGCCGAAGGCACCGCCTCTTATCCGTCATGATCTATTCTAAGTCTGCATCCGGTCCTGTGCCGGGCTGCTCACCGGTCTCCGCTCTCTCTTCCGTCTCACCGTCCATCTGCTCTTTCACAGGTTCCGTGACGGGATCCGATCCCGAAGCCGCTTTCTTCTCTTCCTGGATCTCCCGGAAGATCTTCATGAATTCCGCTCCCGTGATGGTCTCTCTCTCGATCAGGAAAGCGGCGATGCGGTCCAGGGCCTCCCGGTTCTCCGAGAGCAGGCGGAGCGCCTCTTCATGCGCCTCCTCCAGCATCAGCTTCACTTCGTCATCGATCTCGGCCGCCGTCACATCGGAGCAGTTCAGGACGGCGCGGCCGTCCAGATACTTGCTCTCAATGGATTCCAGACCCATGAGCCCGAACTTCTTGGACATCCCGTACTGGGTCACCATGGCCCTGGCCACCTGAGTGGCCCGTTCGATATCGTTGGCCGCCCCGGTGGTCACCGTATCAAAGACCAGCTCCTCGGCGGCGCGGCCTCCCAGAAACTGCACCAGCATGGCCTTGAGCTCCGCCTCGCTGTTGAGATACTTTTCCTCCTCCGGAACGTTCATCACATAGCCCAGGGCTCCCATGGTACGGGGAACGATGGTGATCTTCTGCACCGGTTCCGAATCCTTCTGGAGGGCGCTGACCAGAGCGTGTCCCACCTCATGATAGGAGACGATCCTCCGCTCCTTCTCACTCATGATGCGGTCTTTCTTCTCCTTGCCCACCAGCACCACTTCCACGGCCTCAAACAGGTCCGCCTGGCTCACCACCTGCCGCTTATGCTTCACGGCGTTGATGGCCGCTTCATTGATCATGTTGGCCAGATCGGAGCCGACCGCTCCTGAAGTGGCCAGGGCGATGGCCTCCAGATCCACCGAGTCATCCATCAGCACATCCTTGGAATGGACCTTGAGGATATTGACGCGGCCCTTCAGGTCCGGCTTGTCCACGATGATCCTCCGGTCCAGACGTCCAGGACGGAGCAGGGCCTTGTCCAGGATCTCCGGCCGGTTGGTGGCCGCCAGGATGAAGACGCCCTTATTGGAATCAAAACCGTCCATCTCCGAGAGGAGCTGGTTCAAAGTCTGCTCCCGCTCGTCGTTTCCGCCGCCGTAGCGGGAATCCCGGCTCTTGCCGATGGCGTCGATCTCATCGATGAATACGATACAGGGCGCGTTCTCCTGCGCCTTCTTGAACAGGTCGCGGACTCTGGAAGCGCCGACGCCCACGAACATCTCCACAAAGTCCGAACCGGACAGGGAGAAGAAGGGCACTCTGGCCTCTCCGGCCACAGCCTTGGCAAGCAGGGTCTTTCCTGTTCCGGGAGGGCCCACCAGCAGGGCTCCCTTGGGCAGCTTGGCGCCGATGGTGGAATACCTGCCGGGATTGTGGAGGAAGTCCACGATCTCCTGAAGGGATTCCTTGGCCTCGTCCTCTCCGGCCACGTCCTTGAACGTGACTCCCGTCTCTCTCTGGACATCGTACATCTTGGCGTTGCTCTTGCCCACGCCCATGACGCCGCCTCCGCCGGAGCGCCGCATCAGGAACATGATGAACACCCATACCAGGGCCACCGGCAGCACATAGACCAAAAGGATGTCCAGCAGCGTGGAATTGGTGCTGGGCTTCTCGCCCTCCACCTCCACTTCATTGTCCTCCAGCCTCTGGAGCAGGTCCGGATCCTCTACCCGCACCGTATAGTAAGATTCTGTCTGTAAATAATAAAAAGGCGCTTCGTCACTTCCTGCGCTATAATCGGGAACCGGAGTAATCTCGATCTCATCCGGAGTGATCACAACGGATTCCACCTGATGATCCTCCACCATCTGGATAAAGTCGCTGTAGGACACCTCCGTCCTGGTCCCGTCGGAAAGAAAGCTGCTCATCATGGAAACGCACAGCAGAGTCACCACCGCCGCGATCACCAGCAGGAGCACCACCTGGTTGTTCCTGCCCGGTTTGTTTCCATTCCCATTGCCGTTCCCCCTCCGGTTCCGGTTCTGATTTGGATTATCCATGTATTTTCTCCTTTATATTTCCTTTCTTGCTGTCTTTACTATTATAAAGCATTTCCTGTAGAAATCAATACATCCCTCTCATGAAATATTGTTCACATTTCTTAACAATTTATAAAATCTGACAAAGCGTAAAAAAGGCCCCGGCGTGACAAGATCCTCCGCCTGCGGCACTCGTTTCGCGGCGGCCGGAGCGAAGCAAAGGCGCATAAGCGGCAAACTTCCTCTCCGCCGCAGCCGGATCCCACGGAATATTTTTGCTCTATGGAAACAAAATTTTTCATAAAGCAAAAAACTGCCTTCGTCCTCCATGAACGGACAGGCAGGCAGCCGGCGGGATGACAAAAAAAGCCTGTTTCCGCGGGACGGAAGCGCCTTACAGAGAATAGACCCGGGGGTTCGGATCATAACTATAAAAGAGGCCCTGCCGCGCGGGATCCTCCGTCTGCGCAGAGCCGCCCCGCCGCAGTACGCCCCCGGCAGACACAGACAGACCGGAGCCGGAAAGAGGGCTCCCAACGGCGAAAAAAAATCCTGGCATTATTTTTTCTGCCGTTGTATAATATGTAAGTTATTTTTTGACCCATCCACCACCAAAGGAGGACAGATATGCCAGTAAAATACGTGTTCGTTACCGGCGGCGTGGTATCCGGCCTGGGGAAGGGCATCACCGCAGCTTCCCTGGGACGCCTCTTGAAGGCCAGAGGGTATACCGTCACCATGCAGAAATTTGATCCCTATATCAACATCGACCCCGGTACCATGAACCCCATCCAGCACGGAGAAGTCTTTGTCACCGACGACGGGGCGGAGACGGACCTGGATCTGGGCCACTACGAGCGTTTCATCGACGAAAGCCTGACCAAAAACTCCAATGTGACCACAGGCAAGATCTACTGGTCTGTCCTCTCCAAAGAACGGAGGGGGGACTTCGGCGGCGGCACGGTCCAGGTGATCCCCCATATCACCAATGAGATCAAGGACCGCTTTTACCGCAACTATTCCACCAAGGATACGGAAATCGCCATCATCGAGGTGGGCGGCACCGTGGGCGACATCGAAAGCCAGCCCTTCCTGGAAGCCATCCGCCAGTTCCAGCAGGACGTGGGACATGAAAACGCCATCCTGATCCACGTGACCCTGATCCCCTATCTGAAGGCCTCCGGAGAGCTGAAGACCAAGCCTACCCAGGCCAGCGTAAAAGAACTCCAGGGCATCGGCATACGGCCGGACATCATCGTCTGCCGCTCCGAATATCCTCTGGACGACCAGATCCGTTCCAAGATCGCGCTGTTCTGCAACGTGCCTGCCAGCCATGTCCTCCAGAACCTGGACGTGGACATCCTCTATGATGCGCCCCTGGCCATGGAAAAAGAGCATCTGGCCCAGGTGGCCTGCCAGTGCCTGGGGCTGCCCTGCCCGGATCCGGAACTGTCCGACTGGGAAGCCATGATCGACGCCTGGAAGCATCCCAGACAGCATGTGACGGTGGCCCTGGTGGGCAAGTACACCCAGCTCCACGACGCCTATATCAGCGTGGTGGAGGCCCTCCGCCACGGCGGCGTGGCTCACCGCTGCAAAGTGTCCATCCGCTGGATCGACTCGGAGACCGTGACCGCCGACAATGTGGGCGGCCTCCTGGACGGCGTCTGCGGAGTCCTGGTGCCCGGCGGCTTCGGCACCAGAGGCACCGACGGCATGATCGACGCCATCCGGTACGCCAGGGAAAACCGGATCCCCTTCCTGGGTCTCTGCCTGGGGATGCAGCTGGCCATTGTGGAATTTGCCCGCAATGTGATCGGATACGCCGACGCCCACAGCATCGAGCTGGATCCGCAGACAGCCCATCCCGTCATCCATCTCATGCCCGATCAGGACGGCATTGAGGATATTGGAGGCACCCTGCGGCTTGGCTCCTATCCCTGCGTCCTGGACAAAAGCTCCAAGGCCTATGCCCTCTACGGAGAGGAGGTCATCCATGAACGCCACCGCCACCGCTACGAAGTCAACAACGATTTCCGGAAGGTGATGTGCGAGCACGGCCTGACCCTGTCCGGCGTATCCCCCGACGGGCGCATCGTGGAAATGCTGGAGCTGGGCTCCCACCCCTGGTTCCTGGCCACCCAGGCCCATCCCGAATTCAAATCCCGTCCCAACAGGCCTCACCCCCTGTTCCGCGGCTTCATCGGCGCGGCGCTGGAATACCAGGAGAGCCATAAGGGGCCGGAAGACAGTCTCTGACAGACCGGAGACTGATGCCGCAGGCTCCTCCGCCGCGGCCTGCTCCTCCACGGAGGGCTTTTATAAAGGAGTAAAAAAGATCCCGCGGCCGCGGGATCTTTTCTCATCTGTCAATGCCGTATGCTCTATAGGAAACAGCCTGTTCCGGACTTTTGATCTCCGGTTCCTCACATATGATACAGCCGAGACGTCTGATACTTGGGTTCATAAGTGATGTTCACGCCCAGCCGCCGGAACATCCGCTCGTCCACATGGGAGAGGATCACCGTGGAATGGGCCTCGCAGCCGGCCAGCCTGGGCAGCTGCTCCAGAGCCTTCGCCGCGGCAGGATCCGTGGCGGCGCAGATGGAAAGGGCGATCAGCACCTCATCGGTATGGAGACGGGGATTCTTATTTCCCAGCGATCCCACCTTCAGCTTCTGGATGGGCTCGATGATGGACGGCGCGATCAGATGCACCTCATCCCCGATGCCTCCCAGGACCTTCAGCGCATTTAGCAGCAGGGCCGAGCTGGGTCCCAGCAGAGCCGAAGTCCGTCCCGTGATCACCGTCCCGTCCGGCAGCTCCATGGCCGCCGCAGGCTCCCCGGTGGCCGCCTCCTTCAAAAGAGCCGGTCCTACTACAGCCCGGTCCTGAGGCGTCACTCCCGCCTGCTTCATCAGAAGCTCCAGCTTATAGACCACGTCGTCCTCCACCACGCCCCGGCGCTTGCCGCAGAGCGCCGCGTAATAGCGGCGGATGATCTCCTGGCGGGAGGCTTCGCTGACGGCTTCGTCGTCAAAAATACAGTTCCCGGCCATATTGACTCCCATATCGGTGGGCGATTTATACGGACAGTCTCCCATGATCTTTTCCAGCATGGCCGAAAGCACCGGGAAGATCTCCACATCCCGGTTGTAGTTCACGGTGGTCTCCCCATATGCCTCCAGATGGAAAGGATCGATCATATTGATGTCGTCCAGATCCGCCGTGGCCGCCTCATAGGCCAGGTTCACCGGATGCTTTAAAGGCAGGTTCCAGATGGGAAAGGTCTCAAACTTGGCATATCCGGCCCGGATCCCCCTCTTGTGCTCGTGATAGAGCTGGGACAGGCAGGTGGCCATCTTTCCGCTGCCGGGCCCCGGCGCCGTCACCACCACCAGTTCCCTGGCCGTCTCGATATATTCATTCCTTCCGTATCCCTCGTCGCTGACGATCCTGGCCAGGTTGGAAGGATAGCCTTCGATGGGATAATGGCGGTAGACCTTGACCCCCAGGGCCTCCAGCCGTTTTTTGAAGGCTTCCGCCGCCGGCTGTCCCTGATAGCGGGTCAGCACCACGCTGCCCACATAGAGGCCGATGCCCCGGAACTCATCGATGAGCCGGAGCACGTCGGAATCATATGTGATCCCCAGGTCCCCGCGCACCTTATTCTTCTCGATATCTGCCGCACAGAGAGCGATGACGATCTCCACCTGGTCCTTCATCTGAAGGAGCATGCGCAGCTTGCTGTCCGGCTGGAACCCGGGAAGCACCCGGGAAGCGTGGTAATCGTCAAAAAGCTTTCCTCCGAATTCCAGATAGAGCTTTCCTCCGAATTCAGAAATCCTCTCACGGATATGGGAGGACTGTGTCTGCAAGTATTTTTCGTTGTCAAATCCTGTCTTCATCTCTTTTGTCTCCCCTCTCTTTTTTTATCTTACCACAAAAACCTCCTTCTGTGGAAGGCAAATAAAAAGAACAGGAAGCTTACGGCTCCCCGCTCCTCTTATATAGAAGTTTATAATGGGCTTTTCAAGACTTCTCTACTGTAACAGATTTCTCCTGCTCCCGCAAGCCTCCCGGGGGGTTATTTATTTCCATAAGATCAGCTTCCATCTCCGGTAAAAATCCTTTTTCCGGATCATCATGCCGAAGCTCACCAGATAATCCCACAGCATGACCGTCACCAGGAGCACGCTGAGGACCTTGAGCACCCGGTAATCCATCCTGGAGATCCAGCGGATCAGCGGGTCGAAGCAGTTCCCCATGAACAGCGTGATCATGGACGCGAAGGCCGCGCTGGTGGGGATCGACGTATATTTCGTGATATGTAAGGGGATCCCGGAATAATTCCAGTACTCGATGCCGCACAGATGCTCCACCAGGATGCCCAGCACGATCTCTCCCACGCACACAAACAGCATGGCGCATAGGAAATACATGGCATACTGCCGCTTCCTGCCGCCTCTTTTGCGGACGCCCCTCATCTTCCCCGGAGTGCCGAAAAGAAAATACATCACCAGCACCAGGACTCCATAGCCCAGCAGAAAAGGCGCGTTCATATTGCGGTTGTTCATATACCCCTTGGTAACCGCCAGCCAGAGATTCTCCACCACAAAACCCAAAAACGATATGAGCGCCATCATCATGCCCAGGACATAAATATCCTGTCCGCCGATCTGGATGCTCTTCTTATCCGATATGATCCTGTTTCTCTTTCTCACAGTCCGTTCCTCCCGTCATGCGCTCTGTCTCTCAAATCCGCCTGCTTGTATGCTACCATGGTTCGGGAAAAATTTCAACTCTACAGAGTCAGGACAGAATCGATCAGGATCTTCGTATATTCCTCCTTAGGGTGCCGGAGCACCTGGCTGGTCTCCCCCATCTCCACGATCTTCCCCCTGTACATGACGGCCACCCTGTCGCAGAAACCGTCCACCAGGGCAATATCATGGGAAATAAAGAGATAGGAAAGTCCCAGGCTCTTTTTCAATCCGTCCAGGAGCCTCACGATCTGGGCCTGCACCGACACATCCAGGGCGCTGGTGACTTCGTCGCAGATGATCAGCTCCGGCCGGATCATCACCGCCCTGGCGATGGTGGCCCTCTGGCACTCCCCGCCGGACAGCTCCCGCCCGTACCGTTTTGCGTACGCCCTGTCCAGCTGCACCATGTCCATGGCTTCCAGAGCCTTCTCCCGCACCTGGCTCCTGGTGAGCCCGCCTCTGTGATAGAGGAGTCCCTCGCCGATGCTGTCGATGACCTTCCGTCTGGGATCCAGAGCCCTCCCCGGATCCTGGAATACCATCTGGAGATGCTTTCCATGGAAGGATACCTCTCCCGAATCTGCCGGCAGGAGCCCCGCCGCCATATAGGCCGTAGTGGTCTTTCCGCTCCCGCTCTCTCCGATCAGTCCCAGACATTCGCCGCGGCCCACGGAAAAACTGACGCCGTCCACAGCCTGCAGCCTCTCGGGAGCCTTTCCGCGGCCCCGGAAACTCTTTTTCAGATCTTTTACCTCTAATACTGTCTCAGTCATCGGAAGCCTCCCCGGGCAGCCGCCCGTCCATCCTGGGGACAGACCGGATCAGCGCCTTCGTATACGGATGGGACGGCTCATAGAGCACCTGCTCTTTCCTGCCCCACTCCACCAGTTCTCCATCCTTCATGACGCCCACCATATCCGCCATCCTGGCGATGACACCCATATTGTGGGAAACGATGAGGATCGCGGTCCCGGATCTGTCCCGCAGGCTCATCATGGTATCGATGACCTGCTTCTGCACCGTCACATCCAGCGCGCTGGTGGGTTCGTCGGCCAGAAGGAGACCCGGCCCGTTGGCGACGGCGATGGCGATGGCCGCCCGCTGGCACATACCGCCGGACAGCTCAAAGGGATAGGAAGCCAGCACCTTCTCCGGATCCGCCAGATCCAGCGCCTTCAGAAGCCCGATCCCCTGCTGCCGGGCCTGTGCCTTTGTCACCGGGCTGTGGACCCGGATGCTTTCATAGAACGTCTTTTCGATGGTCCAGAGAGGATCCAGGGAAAGCTCCGGATTCTGGAATACCATGGCCAGCTCTTTTCCCCGGAGCTTTTGAAGCTCCGCCTCCCCCATAGCCAGCAGGCTCCGTCCCTTCAGGAGGATGTCCCCGCCCAGGATGCGCCCCCTGCCGTCCGGCAGGCCCATGATGCATTTTAAGAGGGTGCTCTTGCCGCTCCCGCTCTCTCCCACGATGCCCACGATCTGGCCGGGCTCCACGGAAAAGCTCACCTGCTTCACCGCCCCGGACTCCCCATAGGCGGCCGAAAGGTTTCTTATCTCCAGCATCACATTCCACCTCCCACGTCAAGGGCATCCCGCACACAGTCCCCCGTCAGGTTGAACAGGATCACCGTCACAAACAGCGCCAGACTGGGAAAGAGGATGCACCAGGGACCGCTCTGGAGAAAAGAACGCCCGTAGCTGATCATCAGTCCCCATTCCGCCGCCGGAGCCTGGACTCCCAGACCTAAGAAGGACAGCCCCGCCATGCTCAGGATCACATTGCTGATGTCCAGAAATCCCGTCGTCACCATGGACGGCAGGATGGCCGGAAGGACATGGCGCCACAGGATATGGCGCCGCTTTGCCCCGCAGAGCCTGGCCGCCTGGATATAGGGCTCTCCCCGGAGCCGGAGCACCAGGCTCCTGGCCAGCCTGGCGTAGGTGGTCCAGTACATGACTCCCAGGGAGATCATGGCGTTTTTAAGTCCGGGCCCCAGTATGCCCGCCACGGCCACAGCCAGGATGAAGCTGGGAAACGCCTGGAAGATCATGGTGATCTTCATCAGGATCTGGTCCGCGGCTCCTCCCAGGTATCCCGCCGCGACGCCTATGGCTGTGCCGGCCGCGAACACGATCCCGGTGACCACGAGGGCAGAAAAGACCGATGCGGAGGCTCCCTCCAGCACTCTGGAAAGGATGCACCGGCCCAGATTGTCGGTGCCGAAGGGGAACTGGGCGGAGGGCCCCTCCAGGCTGTGGCTCAGGTCGGTCTTATACGGATCGTTGGGCGCCAGGTATTTTCCCAGCAGGACCAGCACTAAAAATGCCGCCAGCAGGATGCACATGAAAAGCGCCCGTTTCTTCGCCTTCGTCATGTTCTTCCCTCCTGTCCCTTCCGTACTCGGGGATCCATGAGGCCATAGGACAGATCCACCAGGAAATTCACCGCCAGAAAGATGGCCGCCAGCCAGACCACATAGCCCTGGATCACCGGATAATCCCTGGCGGAGATGGCATCCATGGCCAGCTTGCCCAGTCCCGGCCAGCTGAAGATATTTTCCACGATGGTGCTCCCGCCAAGAAGCCCTGCCAGGGAGATCCCCGCCAGGGTCACGATGGGAGCCATGGAATTTTTAATGACATGGGAAAACAGGATCTGCCGCTCCGGCACTCCCCTGGCTCTGGCCCCCGCCACATAGCCCTTGGAAAGCTCCTCCAGCACGATGCCCCGCACCTGCCGGATATACCAGGCGCTTAAGGACAGCGTCAGGACCAGCACCGGCATGATGACGCCGGCGGCCCCCCTGGAGGCGATCACCGGAAGCCAGCCCAGGCGGACGCTGAACAGGTACAGGGCCGCCAGCGCCAGGAAAAACGAGGGAAGAGACGCGAACAGATATGTGACCAGCCTCACAAAAAGATCAAAGGCCCTGTCCTTATGGCGGGCGCAGAAGATCCCCGTGGGAATGGAGATCAAAAGCACGGCCGCCATGGAAAGCACCGTAAGGACGGCCGTATAGGGAAGAGCATCCAGAAGCTCCGAGGAGACGGGCCTGCCGTTTCGCAGAGACGTCCCCATATCTCCCCGCAGCACATCCAGGAGCCAGTCCCCATAGCGGACCAGGAGCGGACGGTTCAGCCCCATCTCCTCTCTGGTCTGCTCCAGCAGCTCTTCCGTGGGCGCCACTCCCATTTTATTCAGTTGGATCTCCGCCGGGTCGCTGGGCGCCAGATAAGTCAGGCAGAAGGATAAAAATGTGATCCCCAGAAAGACCAGGGCCAGCGTTCCGGCCTTTTTCACCAAAAACTTAAGCAAGGTTTCTCTTCCTATCGTTCAATATCCGTATTTACATCCAGCAGATAGTATTCAGAAGGATGGGTGCTGTATCCCTTCACCTTGGTGGAATAGACGTTGACCATCTTCTGATGATTGTAGACGGTCATGGCATTGTCGTCCAGCACCATCTGCACCATCTGCCTCACCAGCGCATCCCGCTCCTGCTCATCGGCGGTCCCGGCCAGCTCCCCGGCCAGGGCGTCCAGCTGCGGATTGGAATAGTGGGAGTAGTTGGAAGTCCCTCCGGTGACGAACATCATATTGATAAAATACTGGGCATTCCCGGTGGGAGCCATCACGCCGCTCTCGCAGTCCAGGTCATAGTCCCCGGAAGCCACCACGTCGTTGGTATTCTCCAGCACATCCACCGTAAGCTGGATCCCGATGCCGGAGAGCTCCGCCTGCAGAAGCTCCAGGAACTGTCCCATCTCCGTCCGGGAGGCGAAGGTCACGGCCCGCAGCTTCAGGGAAACGCCGTCCTTGTCCAGGATGCCGTCGCCGTCGCTGTCGCTCCAGCCGGCCTGGGCCAAAAGAGCCGCCGCTCCTTCCGGATCATAGCGGTCCACCGTAAGCTCCAGTCCCTCTGTGCCTCCATAGGACAAAAAGTCCGGATAGATGCCCCAGGAAGGCTCTGCCATCCCGTTGTAAATGGCGGAGGCCACTCCCTCCCTGTCGATGCACATGGCGATGGCCTGCCGCACAGCCGCATCCTTCATGGCCGGCCTGTCCATATTATAATACAGCCGGTTGCCTCTGGAAGTGGTCACCGCATCCACCACAAAATCCTGGTTGTTTTCAAATACGGAAACGGCTGAAGTGGGCATGGACACGGCCAGGTCGATCTCCCCGTTCTGGAGAGCCATGGACAGGGACTCCGCATCGCTTATGGTGATGAGATGGGCCTCGTCCAGCTTGGGCACCCCGCCCCAGTATCCCTCATACTTCCGGACCACCGTCTCGGAAAAGGGCTCAAACTCCGTGATGATATAGGGGCCTGTCCCGTAGAGGTTCTCCGTATAATCGCTGTTTACCGCATCGTACACGCTCCAGAGCGGATCCGTCAGATCGTTCATCAGCGTCACGCTGGGCTCCGCCAGATGGAAGGTCAGGGTCTGTCCTTCCGCCTCCAGGGATTCCAGGGCGATCTGCTCCCTGGCCCTGGCGCTGTTTTCATAAGTCCGCTCAAAACAGGTTTTCACCGCCTCCGCCGTCATCTTCTCCCCATTCTGGAAAGTCACGTCGTCCCGCAGCTCAATGGTCCAGGTGATCTGGTCCGCGCTCTCGCAGGAGAGGGCCAGAGCCGGAACGGGAGAGATGCTCTCATCCAGCTTGAACAGCGTTTCCAGCGCTCCGTCATACATCATATACCAGCCGTCCCAGCCATTGGCCGGGTCCATGGTCTCCGCCGCGAAATATCCGGTGGATCCCAGATTCATGACCTTTTTCTCTTCCTGTGCCTGGGCAGTGCCGGACTCCGCGGTCCCTGCCTGGGAAGTTCCTTCCCTGCTTCCTCCGCCGCAGCCTGCCGCTCCCAAGAGGAGCACGGCCGCCAGGAGAGCGGCGCCGATCCTTTTTCTATGATGAAACATCTTTTGTCTTCCTCCTGTCTTTGTTTTTGCTTTAACAGCTTACCAAAGAAAAAGGAGGCCCGCAAGCCTCCCAGGGGGATGTTTTTAAAACAGCTCCTCCATTTCCCGGTTCACCTGTTCCTCACAGGAACGCATGGCCAGGATCGTCTTCTCCATCAGTTCTTCCAGGGTCCAGCCCAGCCTCTCCGCCCCGGTACGGATCACGTCCCTGGAGCAGCCGGCCGCAAACCGCTTGTCCTTGAACTTTTTCTTGAGGCTGGATACCTCCAGATCCATGACGCTCTTGGAAGGACGCATCTTTACGGCGGCCCCGATGAGGCCGGTCAGCTCGTCCGCCGCGAACAGGACCTTCTCCATCACATGCTCCGGCTCCACGTCGGAGACCAGCCCGTATCCATGGCTGCACACCGCATGGATCAGCTCCTCCTCTGCTCCCGCCTCCCGCAGGAGCTCCGGCGCCTTCTGGCAATGCTCTTCCGGATACTGTTCAAAATCAATATCGTGGAGCAGTCCGGCGAGGCCCCAGAAGTCCTCCTCATCTCCATATCCCAGCTCTCCCGCGTACCAGCGCATGACGCCCTCCACCGTCAGCCCGTGGAGGATATGGAACGGTTCCTGGTTGTACTTGCGCAAGAGGGAAAGCGCTTCTTCCCTGGTCAGCTTTGTGTTCATTTCTCTGCCTCCTGTAAATAAGATGAAAACAGCCTGTGGTACTCCGGATAGTCTTTTTTCAGAGAGACCGGCTTCCCCTCCGGCCCCAGGAAGCAGTGGCTGCTCTCTCCCGTGCACCGAAACTCTCCGGTCTGCGCGTCCCGCACCTCATAGGCCAGCTCCAGCTTGATCCCGTTGTAAGCCGTAATGGCAAGGCGGATCTCCACCGTATCCGCGAACCGCACCATGGAGCGGTATTTGCAGGCCACCGATACCACCGGGCTTATGATGCCCGCCGCCTCCATCTCCTTGTACCCGGCTCCGATCCTCTCCAGGAACTCCACCCTGGCCTCCTCGAACCACCGGATATAGTTGGAATGATGGACCACTCCCATCTGGTCCGTCTCATAGTACTGGGCTCTTCTGATATATACGCCGTTTTCCATAGCCGTCCGCGCCTCTCTTTCCAAAACCATGTCCGCCGCCCGCAGGCTCCGCACACTACCTTTCATCTTACTCCTTTCTGTCCGGAGCGTCAATGGAGTTTTTCTGTACTTTTCCCTCCCGCTTATGTATAATGGATACCATCGAAGAATGAGGAGGGACGTCCATGGATGAGAAGCTCAAGGCTTATGCGGGACTTTCAAAAAAGCGGCTTTTCCGGCGGCTCCATGCCCTGGCGCTGCCTCTGGGACGGCTGGGAGATGCGCGGGGAGAAGACTCCGGTCCTGTCCCGTTCCCGGGAGGCACCGACGGAAGCCAGGTCTTCTGGCCTCCTGCCGTCCCGAAAGACCCGCCGGACTGCTCCTGTACCATGTTCGGAGAGCGGCTCCTGCTCCACGAGACCCTCCACTGCCTCCTGGGCCACCCTTTCCGGCGGCCTCCGTCCGGCAGGGAGACGGCGGACGCCTTTTCCCGCTGGGATCTGCTCTGCGATCTGGCCGTCTGGCACATGGTAAAGGAGCTGGCGCCGGAGCTCTTTCCTCCGGAGCTGTCCGGGCTCTGGGAGGAAGCTCTGTTCCTGTTTTCCGGCCGTCTTTCCGGACTCCTGCCGGAGGGCCTGATCCCGGAGGGAGGGCCTCCGGCAGGCGAAGAGACCGACGGGACGGCGGAGCTTGAGCTTAAGCTCCTGTCCGTCCTTTCGTCCCTGGACGACCACAGCCGGTGGCCGGCCAAAAAACCGGACAGCCGGACGGCCCGGCCCGGCTCCGGAGGAGGCGGGCCGGGAGACGGCTGGGAGGCCCTGGCCAGATCCATGCGTGCTCCAGGCGGCCTCCTGTCGCCGGATCCGGGAGTACGAAAAAAAGGCCGCCGCGCTGTGGGCGCGAGGGCAGGGAACGCCTCTTTCCATCCCGTCCTCACAGGCAGCCGCCTCGGCGATTACCGGAGCCTCCTGCTGGAGCTGGCCTCCTGGGGCGAGGACCTGCATCTCAGCCCTTCGGAATTTGATCAGGCTTCCTATTTATATGGGCTTGAGACATGCGGCATCCCTTTTCTGGAACCGCTGGAATATGAAGAAGCCAAGAGGATCCGGGAGCTGGCCATCGTCATCGACACCTCCGGCTCCTGCTCCGGCCCTCTGGTCCAGGCTTTTCTGGAGGAGACCAGGAACCTGATCCTGGAAGAAGACCTGTTTTTCCACCCCTTCAATCTCCATATCATCCAGTGCGACTCCAAAGTCCAGAGAGACGACAAGATCACCTGCCGGGAAGACCTGGCAGACTATATCGAAAACCTGGAGGTCCATGGCATGGGCGGCACCGACTATGTCCCCGCCTTCTCCCATATCGCGGCCCTCCAGGCCTCCGGAGAGTTCACCCGTCTCTCCGGGATCCTGTACTTCACCGACGGCCTGGGACTGTATCCCCAGGAAAAGCCGGAGGCAGAGACTGTTTTCATCTTCATCGACAGCCGGTATGAGGCCATGGACGTACCATCCTGGGCGCGCACCCTGGTCCTCAGGCTGGAAGAACCGAAAGGAACGAGACATGAATATTAAAGAAGCAAAAGAAGAGCTGTGCCGGACCATCCTGGCCTACACCGCCAAAAACGAAGCCGGTCTCTACCGGATCCCCCAGGTGCGCCGCCGTCCCGTCCTGCTGATGGGCGCTCCCGGCATTGGAAAGACTGCCGTGGCTGCCCAGGCCGCCGCCCAGTGCCATGTGGCCTTCCTTTCCTATACCATGACCCACCACACCAGGCAGAGCGCCGTGGGTCTTCCCGTCATCCGGGAATATACCTTCCGGGGAACCCCCTGCTCCATGACCGAATATACCATGAGCGAGATCATCGGGAACGTCCTGCGGACCATAGAGGAGACCGGCATGGAGGAGGGACTCCTCTTCCTGGATGAGATCAACTGCGTCTCCGAGACCCTGCTGCCTTCCATGCTCCAGTTCCTCCAGTACAAGACCTTCGGCACCCACAAACTTCCGGAGGGCTGGGTCATCGCCGCCGCCGGGAACCCGCCCCTCTACAACCGTTCCGCCAGGGAGCTGGACATGGTCACCCTGGACCGGGTCAAATATATGGAACTGGAACCGGACTTTCCCGCCTGGCGGGAATACGCCGCCGGCCGCCGGATCCACAGCGCCGTCCTCTCCTACCTCTCTCTGAAGCCGGAGCACTTCTATGTGTTCCGTCCAGGAGAGCGTGGACGGGAATTCGTCACCCCAAGGGGATGGGAAGATCTGTCGGAAACCCTGACGGCCTATGAGGACCTGGGACTCCCCGTGGAAGAAAGCCTGTTCTCTCAGTATCTCCACTGCGAGAATGTGAGCCGGGATTTCTCCGCCTGCTACCGTCTATGCAGGAGCCTGTCCTCCCGTTTTCCCCTCGCTTCCCTGACAGAACGGGGAGAACGCCCCGGCTGGGGCCGGGAGCTTTCCCTGCCCTCCGACGAGAGACTCTGTCTGGCCGAACAGCTCTCCTGCAGCCTTTCCGGCCAGCTGGCCTCCTATGAAAAGCGCAGGCGTCTTCTCCGTAGCCTTTCCTATTTTATAGACGGTCTGAAAGCGTCCCGGTCCGGAGATGGATGGGAAATAGAGACCGCCTGCCGGAAGCAGCTGGACAAGCGTCTGGCCTCCCTCCATGCCCGCAGGCGCTCCGGTCTTCTCTCTCCCGATGAAGAAGAACTGGAAGCTTCTTTAAAGGACATGGTCCTGAGGCTTTCAAGCCGCGCCAGACTGGCCTCTGAGGAGGACGGAAGCGATGCCCTCCGGACCATGGAAGCCATGCTGCGTCCGGAGCAGGAGGCCCTGGAACAGGAAGCTCTCCGTCTGGAAAAGGTGCTGGAGACTTCCGCCGGCTTCCTGGAGGAGATCCTGGGCGACGGCCTGGAGACCTGCCTCTTCGCCTCCGGTCTTCTGGATGCGCCGGAAGCCGCCTCCTTCCTGTCCTCCAGGAAACCGGAGCTCAAAAAGCATCTGGAGGTTCTGGCCGGGATCAGCGGACAGTAGGCTGACGCCTTCCCGCCTCCTGCCTGGCCTTATAATATTTCTCTCTCCACTTCTTTCCCTCATCCTGGAGGGCCGAGGCATAGGCCGCCAGCTCCTCATACTGGGCCTTCGCCTTTTCCATCTGGTCACCGTACCACTCCTGGACCGCCGACAGCCGTTCCGCCGTCTCCGCCTTCAGCCGGTCCCGCTCCCCCTCCCTTATCTTCCTCTCCTCCTCCAGCTCTCCCTTCAGGGAAAGGATCGCCTCCCTGGCCGATTCTCCCGCCCCGGCCATAAGGATCTCCCCCTTCTCCGGGCGTCCCCTTCCATCCCAGAGGCATACGTTTCCCTGCCACAGGATCATCAGCCGCTCTCCCGCCGCGTAGTCCAGGTCCGGAAGCTCCGGAAAGCCCTCCCACAAAGAGACGGTCTCCCGGCTGGCCAGCGGCCGCATGACCTTCAGATCCCATTTTTTGACGGCCGGATCCCAGGCGCAGAAAAAAAGCCACAGCTCATCCTGCCAAGAGAGCAGCTCCAGCCTGGAATACCGGCGCAGATCAGAGGGATCGCTGAGGACCGCCGTCACCTCCCGCTCTCCCGCCGTTCCCAGACAGATCCTGTGATCCAGGCTGTGATACGCGTAATAGACGTTCCCCTGATACAGGACAGAAGTCAGATCCCGCAGCACATCCTGCCGGTAGACATAGGGACCTGTCCCCCTCCGGACCGGCAGGACCAGGCCCTTTGCCTGGTTCCACTCTTCCCAGACCACCAGGCGGCTCCCGTCGGGAAGCCGATGTATTTTTTCCAAAGCCCATTCCCCCTTCACTGGTACCTTGTCTAATATATGAGCCTCTTCACCGCCTTATACCCGGGTGCATAAGATATAATGAACCATTTTCCATGAAAGGATATGAGCATATGCCTAAATACAAGCCCAAAGGCTGCAAATGCGGTCATTCCTCTGACGAATGTCAGGACGTCTGTACCACTCCCGTCTGCGGGACGCCTCAATACCTGACCCTCCTGGCTCCGGTGGTATACGATGAGATCGGGATCAATCTCTGCCGGCAGGTATGCCTGTCCAAGGGCTTTTCCTCCGTCTATCCCTCCGCGGAAACCATCACGGCGGAAGTGGTTTCCGTGGATTTCTCCACCTCGTCCGGAGAAACCCTGTCCATTACCCCCATCAACGGGCGCCCCAGCTGCTACAACATCGTGCTCCGGGACATCACCGTGAATTTCGCCGTAAAGGTCTACGACTGCGCCAAACGGCTGCTGGCCATCCTCCCCATACCTGCGGTATATCTGCCCAGCAGCGGGACCAGCGGCTACAAGTATTATGATGAGGATACCAACCCTTCCTCGGTGGAGCTGGAGCTCTACGCCCCCTACGGGGTCTCTTATTCCGGAGGAAATGTCACGTATCCCGTCATCCACTTCCTGGGCTTCTCCACGGAGAACTTCACCCCCGCCCAGGGCCTCAACCTGATGATCGTTCCCAAGATCCTGGGCTTCGACCCGTCTTCAGGAAACGCCTCCATCGGTCTGAGCCTCTACCTGAAGAGCATCTACTACTCTCAGTACCGGATCCCTCACAACGGCCGCGCCGTGGTGCCCAAGGGCAGCCTGATCCCGGCGGAGGACACCGCCTGCATGGAATTTGTCGCCGGAGGCCTGCTGGACCGGGAGATCAAGCCTCTGGAGCTGGGCCCGCCCCTTTATGAGGAAAACCTGAAAAACGACTGCTCCCCGGTTCCCTGCTGCTGCCCGCCCGCCGGGACGAAAGCCGCCGTTCCCACAGCCGCCGCCCTCGTCCCCCCTGTGGAGGACGAGGCCGCTGAGAAGGAGCCCGAGCCGGAAGAACAGACATCCCCAAAGTCTTCCCAGGATACCGAAAGCCTTTTAAATACCCTGGCAAAGCTGGGCAGCCTGTAGTCTCCAAGAGCACAAAAGAGGGCCGTGGGAATCTTTTCCCACGGCCCCCCTCTTCTTATTTCACCTTGATGGCCTTATGGGGACACATCTCCTGGCAGCAGAAGCACCGGATACATCTTTTATAATCATATACGGGAGGTTCCTTCCTCCCATTGTCGAAGCGCAGGGCTTTCCCCTCCACGGGGCAGCTCTCCACGCAGATCCCGCATTTTACGCACTTGTCCTTATCAACATAGGGCTTCTTCTGAAACAGGTTGAACACTCTGGCCAGCCGGGTCCAGAACCCGCTCCCGGCCTTCCCCCTGTCCACCCGGAAGCTCTCCCGGCCGTAGAGGCGGACGGCCTCATCCAGGGAGATCTCCTTCCCTCCGTCCGGCGCCGGGACCAGCAGACAGATCTTCTCCTCCTGCCAGCGGCCCAGTCCCATTTTTTCTCCGTGATAATTGGTGGGGACCAGCTCCGGATCCAGATGGATCAGACGGCAGAAGACGCTGTCCAGGGCCACCGGGTCCGCCGACAGCAGGAGGACGCCCATGGGCACCGGATCTCCGGAAGTGGGGCCGTTGCCTTCCATGGCCACGATCCCGTCCATGATATGGAGCCTGGGCTTCACCAACCGGTTCAGATCCACCAGCATCCGGGCGAAGCTGTCGGCGCTGGGATACTGGGTGTGCCCTTTGGCCTTGTGAAAGCCGCAGATGCAGCCGTACAGATTCTTCACCGCTCCCGTGACCCGCTCCAGGGCATGGGTCTTCATCTTGCAGATATTGATGAGGGCATCCGCCTCCAGGACCTCCTTCGCCATATAAAAAGATTTTGCCTGGACTCCGTCGTACGGGATCTTTCCGGCTCCCGTAAACTCGATGACCGGCACGCCGTAGGGCTCCAGCGCCTGCCGGATCCCCGCCGCCTCCGACGCCTCCGACGCGGTCCCGAAGCCGCAGGAATCTCCCGCCTTCACGTTATGGACGCCGGCCTCCGAAAGCAGCCTGGCTGCCGCTCCCATCACCGCGGGATGGGTCGTCACCGCCCTGGACGCCTCGGCCTTCCGCACCAGATTCGGCTTCAGGAGCACCTTTTCACCTGGCCCCGCGAAAGCTCCCATCCCTCCTAAGAGCTCCACGCCTGCCTTCAGAGCTCTGTATACTTCTTCCTCCTCATATGTGCCGCAGGGCGCCAGCACCACCCTGGATCTTTCCTGTTCTCCCATCCTGTCCTCCATTCTCAGCAAAGCAGCACGGAGATCCCGTCGGCTCCCATATAGGCGCCGTCCGGAAGCTTCCCCGCCTTCTCCGGCGCCGTCTCCTCCAGGCTCTCCCCTTCCCCGGCCAGAAACAGACGGCGGGGAAATCCGATCCGAAGGCGTCTCCCTCCCGGAGCCGGTATCTCTGCTTCGATCCTGTCCTCTCCCAGATAGATCCTGTTCCGGACAGATTCCCTCTCATAGCAGTCTCCCGCAAGACGGAGGAGCCTCCTGTAATAGGCTCTGAAAAATTTCTCTCTGCCGGAGCCGAGGACAAGGCCCTCCGAAGACTCCGTCTGCCGCTCCGCCTCCTTGATCCGGACAGCCAGGCACCGGGAGCCGTAGTACGTCATGCATGCCCCGGCCCAGGACGGCCGCTCCCCGCCGAAGGAGACCACATCACCGGCCAGACGGCAGCCCTCCTCCAGCGCCTTGCCGCTGTTGTTGCTCCTCCCGATGGCTTCCCAGACCTGCAGGCCCTCTTTTCCATATCCGATGAGGTCCGGCCTGCGGCGGCCCCGGTAACGGACGCTCCCGCAGATCTCCTGGACCGGCGCCAAAAACTCCGTTCCGTACAGGCGGGCCCCCACCGGCTTCGTCACGATCATCCCCAGATAATAGGATACCATTCCTCTGGCGCTCTCATCCAGCTCCAGGAGACGAGGCGATTTCCGCAGATATTCCCCCCTGGCCTCCAGAGCGTACTCCACCAGAGAAAGCCTCCTGTAAAGATCTTCTCCCGGGCTCTGCAGGAAGATGCCGTCCTCCGGTATGACAGCCGTCACGGCCGCGTGGAGCAGCTCTCCTCCGGAAACGGCCAGATCCGTATCCTCCCGCAGGAAGCCTCCCTTCTCCCAGGCTTCCACATTGAGCTTATAATCCCTGCCTTCATTCAGATGCACAGACCTTTCCTCCTTCTTCCCATACTGCTTCCGATACTTCCTTGCTGATGCCGGCTCCCACATGAGGATGCCCGCTGGTATAGACCATATCGCTGACAAAGAGGCTGATGAGAGCCACGCAGAGCAGCGCCCGCACCTTGACCGGTATTTTCCGGATGACTCCGTTCATGATGAGCGGCGCCAGGATGTAGATGAACGCGCAGCCTCCGATCCCGAAGATCAGCAGCCCCTCCGCGCAGATCCTGCCGTTTAAATTCAGGAAATATCCGCTGTAATCCCACCAGCGCACCCCGTCATGGGTCACCTCCAGGAACCAGCTGGTCACATATTCCACCGTTCCGCATAACGCCATGGTCATGAAAAACGTCGCCACGGGCCGGTCCCGCAGCTTCTTAAGAAGCACCAGCACCAAAACGCCGCCGGAGCCATAGATGGGCAGCCACGGTCCATGGAAGACGCCGCGGTTCACAAAGGTGCCTTTCTGGACCAGATGGAGTCCCACCTCCCAGCACCATCCCGTAAAGGAAAAGACGAAAAACAGGAGGATCAGCCCCGTAAGTCCGTAGGTACAGTGATAATCAATGCCCAGATGCCATCTCTTTTCCCCGCCGGGCACCGTAAAGAGCGCAAAAGGATATTCCTCCAGCACATCCAGGGGCACTTTCTGCGCTTCTGCTTCCAGTTCTCTCCAGTCCGGCCTCTCCTCCATGGACGCCGCCCGTCTCAGGGCAGCCCGCAGCACTTCCTCGGAAGGAGGGCAGTCCAGATACTTGTCATTGAAGACATAGGCGTATTCCGCCTCATTTTCCAGGGCCAGACGCCGCAGCTTCAGATACAGCTCCGCCCTGGCGGCCGCCTTATAGGGATTGGCGTAAAAGATATTCACCAGTCCAAAGGTAAAAAAGCTTAAGAGGCTCCACCCCAGAAAGGAGCAGTCCAGAAGGAAGGCATCCCATTTATTTCCCTGCATCATGCTCCTGGAAATGCGGATGGCCTCCCTGCCGGTGATATTGGGATTCTCCGCCGCCAGATAAGGCACCATCATATAGGAATATCCTTTGATCCAGCCGCCCACGATGGTAAAAGACCACAGATACTGGTACAGGAACTTGCGCAGGATCACCCTGGCCGTCTTCCAGACCTTCCGGATCTTATAGAGAAAGAAGATCCTGTTCCCTCCCGTATTCCGGTAAGTCTCCGCCTCCAGATAAAACCGGCAGTTTCCCACCTGGAGGATATTCCTCACCAAAAGCCACCAGAAAAACAAGAGCGCGGCCCCGGCTCCCGCCGCCAGTAGGGACAGCCACCGTCCCTTTACGATGGGCTTCAGCAGCATGACCGCGATCCCGGTGAAGACGGAGCCGGTGGCCATACTGTAATTGAAGACCGTGGCGAAGACGCCCCTCGTATACGGACTGTTCCGGATAAATTCCTCTGCATCCCGGCTCTGTTCTTCCAGGCCGGATAAGAGCAGATCCACCAGTTCTCTCTCCCGCACCCCATGGACATCAAAGACCAGATTCTCCTGGATCACGCTGGTGATCTCTCTGGATGGATCGTATGAAAACACCGCCGTAAAGGTCCCGTTATAATTCCCAGCCAGGAACGCGATGATAAAACTGACGGCGACTGCCCTCCAGTAATGCTTCCGGATGATCCCCCGTCCCTTCTTTTTCAGCTCTTTCCTGCTCCACATCACAAGCCCTTCCTCTCAAATCTGACTTTCGAGCGCCCGCTGTCCCCATTGTAGCACAAAACGCCCCGGCTGTATAGAAACCGGGGCGTTCAGATTTTCTATATGATTTTAGTCTGCCAGTACCTGTTCCTGGAAATCCTTCAGAGTCTTGGCGGAAGCATCCATGGCTTCCTTCTCCTGGCTGTTCATGGGAATATGGAGTGTCTTCACGATGCCGTTCACATTCAGCACGCAGGGCATGCTGATGGCGACGCCGCTCCAGTCGCCGAACTCCTCTCCCAGCACATGAGCCACGGGAAGGACCGCGTTTTCATCCTCTGTAAGAGCCTCCACGATGCGGGAAACGCTCATGGCGATGCCGTAGAAGGTGGCTCCCTTCTTGGCGATCACTTCCGCTCCGCCTTCCCGGGTCCTGACCGCGATCGCTTCCTTATCAAGCTCCAGTCCGTTCTCCTGCGCGTATGCCTCGATCTTGTTTCCGCCGATGGAAGCGCAGCTCCAGATGGGCACCTGGCTGTCGCCGTGCTCGCCCAGGATGAAGGCGTCCACATTGCGCACATCCACGCCGCAGCTCTGGCTGATGAGATAACGGAAACGAGCCGTATCCAGGCTGGTGCCGGAGCCGATGACTCTCTCGGCCGGAAGTCCGGTCTCTTCCCGGATCACATATGTCATGATGTCAGCGGGGTTGGAAACCACCACGATCAGAGGATCCTTGGCATATTCCATGATGCTCCTGGCAACGCTCTTGATGATGGAAACATTGATCTTCGCCAGATCCAGTCTGGTCTGCCCGGGCTTCCTGGCCACGCCTGCCGTAACGATGATGATGCCGGCATCGGCACAGTCCTCATAACCGCCCTTGCGCACATTTACCTGACGGAAAAAGGAAGTACCGTGGGCAATATCCAGGGCGCTCCCCTCCGCTCTCGCCTCATTGAGGTCTACCAATACGATCTCACTGGCCTGATGGCGTACCATCAGAGTATAGGCGATTGCCTCGCCTACATTTCCAGCGCCGACTACTACGATCTTGTTCTTCTGTAAAGCTGCCATTTTCTTGTCTCCTTCTCGTCATTTTCATGCCGCGGACCCTCCGCAGCGAAGCAGTATAACAGTGTCAAGGCTTTAACAATTAACCCCATCTATGATAACGTAAAATTGTTTTTTTTTCAATACACTTTTTCAGAAAATTTTTGGTTAATTTTCTGATTATTGAATTTGATTCCCCCCTATGTTATAATAGGAATCATTATCTCAAATAAAGTGAGGAAAGCCTTATGAAGACACATGAATCTGCCGAAAATTATCTGGAGACGATCCTGATCCTAAGCCAGCGCAACGGCAATGTCCGTTCCATCGATATTGCCAATGAGATGGATTTTTCCAAACCCAGCGTCAGTGTCGCCATGAAAAATCTGAGAAACCAGGGGCATATCCTTGTGGACGACGGAGGCTATATCACCCTGACCGAATCCGGCAGGGCCATTGCGGAGACCATCTATGAGCGCCATACTCTGATCTCCCAGTGGCTCATCGCCCTGGGCGTATCGGAGAAGACCGCCATGGAGGATGCCTGCCGCATCGAGCACGTCATCAGCGCGGAGAGCTTCGCCGCCATCAAAGCCCATGTGAAGGGAGCCTCATAACAGCTCCCCCAGAAAGCTCCGGCCCGCAGTCCGCCCCTCTGTCCCGAAGTACTCCAGCACCGTGGCCGCGATGTCCGCGAAGGTCTGTCTGGTACCGATATTGACCCCGGCCCTCACGGAGGGCCCCGCCGCCACCAGGGGCACATATTCCCTGGAGTGGTCCGTGGAGGGAGTGGAGGGGTCGCAGCCATGGTCCGCCGTGATCATCAGGATATCCTCTTCTCTCAGGCGGGACAGAAGCTCCGGCAGCCTCCTGTCAAATTCCGACAGCGCCTGCGCGTATCCGTCCACGTCGTTCCTGTGGCCGTACAGCATATCATAATCCACCAGGTTCGTGAAGCACAGGCCTTCAAAATCCCGTTCCATATATTCCAACGTCCTGTCGATGCCCTCTCCGTTTCCGGAGGTCCTGACAAATTCTCCTATGCCTCTTCCCGCGAAAATATCACAGATCTTCCCCACGGCCAGGACATCCTTTCCCTCTTTGGCAAGGACATCCAGCATGGTCTCCCCCGGAGGCTCCAGGGAAAAATCATGACGCCGCTCTGTCCGGAAGAAGTTTCCCGCTTCGCCGTCAAAGGGCCTGGCAATGACGCGGCCCACCGCGTAGGGGCCGGTGCAGAGCTTCCTGGCCGTCCGGCAGATCTCATACAGCTCTTCCACCGGGACCACCTTCTCATGGGCCGCGATCTGAAGGACGCTGTCGGCGGACGTATACAGGATCAGCGCTCCCGTCCTCATATGCTCCTCCCCAAAGTCCCGGATGGCGTCCGTCCCGGAATACGGCCGGTTGCACAGAAGCTCCCTTCCCGTGGCCGCCCGGAGGGCATCCGTCAGCCCGGCCGGAAATCCATCCGGGAAAGTGGGCATCGGACTCTCCGACAGGAGCCCGGCGATCTCCCAGTGGCCTGTGGTGGTATCCTTCCCCCGGGAAGCCTCCGCCAGCCGGCCCACGGCTCCTTCAAATCCTGCTCCTCCTCCGTACCAGTCCCTCACCCCGTCTATGGCCCACAGGCCCAGCCGTTCCATGTTGGGCATGGCGTATTTCCCGCTCCCGGCGCACGCGCGCCAGGTATTGCTCCCCTCATCTCCATAGTCTGCCGCATCCGGCAGCTCTCCGATGCCGGCGCTGTCCAGCACCATCAAAAACACTCGTTTCATGCTGTCCCTCTTTTCCGCAGTCTCTGACTGCTTTATGGAAGATCCCGCAGGATAAAAAAAGAATCCTGCCCGATGTCTCCATCATAGCAGAACTCTTTAAAATTTCAAGCCTGAGTCACCGAGAGCAGCGCGTACCCGGCCTCCCGGACGGTCTGCCGCAGGACCGCGTCTTCCATATCCCGTTTCATCCGCACTCTGACCGTCCCGGAAGACAGGTCCGCCTCGGCCCATACGCCGTCCAGCCGGTTCAGGCTGTTCTCCACCCGCCTGACACAGTTTCCGCAGGTCATCCCGTCTATGGACAGAAGCTTCGTGATGGGATAGTGGGACGCATCCCGGTCCTCCACCTTCACCTTCTTTTCCTTTTTCTCTCCGGCAGCTCCGCAGCACCCGGAACTGAGCCGCTTCGCGTAGCTTCGGACGGCAAAAATACAGATCAAAAGCAGCAGGACGCAGATGATCACCGTCACTATCATATCCATCATCCCCTATTCCATCATGACTGCCGCCTGAAAATCCCCGGAGCGCAGATACCCCCGCTCCGTCAGGAAATTCCGGATGCACCCATAGAGTGCTTCCTCATCCTGTTTCCTGGCCTGCTCTCCCTGAGCCAGCATGATGCGGCATCTTCCGCCGCCTCCCCACCTCTGGGAAAGGACCGGACGGCTTTGATCCCGTCTCAGCACCCCGATGTCCTGAAGCATCGAGATGGTCCTGTATACCGTAGCCATCCCGATGGACGCATCCTGCTTCCTGGCTTCGTAATAGATCTCCTTGCAGCAAAGATGCGCATCCCGCAGGATGATCTCCACCAGCAGTTTTCTCTGTTCCGTGATCCGGCAGCCGTGCCTGCGCATCTCCCGGATCACATCATCCTTCATCGCCATTCCGCTATCTCTCCCGGCAGCTGCCATGGCATCCGGAACATCCGCTGCAGCCTCCGCAGGATTTTCCCGCCTTTTTATCCTTCCATATGCTCCGTATCGCCAGGACCACAAGGCCCAGGACCGCCAGAGCGATCAAAATCGTCGCCAGCATGGCTCCGCACCCCTTTTCTATTTATAGTTAGAAATCACTAACCTCTTGTCATAATAAGATTAGCACCTTCTAACCATTTTGTCAATAGGCTCCCGCGCACCTTTGCTCCAGGATCTCGCACAGCGCCGTCCCGCTGCTGGTATGGCAGCGCACCACCTCGATGTTGGATCTCCTGGCCTCGTCCACCGCGCATTTGATCATCTTGTGGGACACCGTATTGGTAAAGAGCACCAGAAGATCCGGCTTTCCGATCTGCTTTCCCATCCCCGCCGCCATCTGCGTAAAGACTTTCGCCTTACAGTTATAATTTTTGCATATTTTCTTGTACTGACAGACCATCCGGTCATGGCCGCCTACGATCACAATACTCATGACTGTCTCCTTTCCGGTGACCGGGAGGGAAGGGATCTCCCTCCCTTTCCCTCCTCTACTCCGCCGCCGCGGCCAGCTCCCTTCCAAGGGCCCTGCAGGAGGCAAGTCCCTCCTCATCCGGCGTTTCATTGACGATCAGGCCCTTGTCCCCCACGATCCTGGCTCCGGCCGTTTTCATCCGCTCCGTCCAGTCCTCCATCCACTGTCCGTCTCCCCAGCCATAGGAACCAAACAGGGCGATCTTCTTTCCCTCCGCAAACTTTTCCACAGCCTCCACAAAGGGCTCCATGATCTCTTCTTCCAGCACCTCGTCTCCCATGGCCGGGCAGCCCAGGGCAAATACAGGGCAGTCCTCCAGCTGGGAGGGCTGGAGCGCATCGACGCTTTCCACCCTGGCCTCCTTTCCGGCTTCCGAGATCCCCTGTCCCACTGCCTCCGCCATGGCTTCTGTATTCCCTGAACCGCTCCAATACGCTACTATGATCTGTTCCATGTCTCTCATCCTCCTGTTGTCTTATTCAAGAGCCGCTCCCTGCAAGCGGCAAAGGCCGCGCCGCAGGCAAAGGTCCCTTTCCATCTGTCCCAGCACCGCTTCTCTGGCGCTGTCATACAGGGCGAACATCCGTCTGGCACGCTCCACATCTCCATACACCTGCCAGTATCCGGTATAGCGGGAAGCTTTTCCTCCGTAGCGGATAAAGCCCTCCACATCCTCCAGCGGATACCCCAGAAAAACGCCCAGTTCATGGGGAAACGCCGTCTCTCCCGTCTTATAACCGGCCAGGCGCCCGGCAAGCCGTTCCAGCCCCCGCTCCAATCCAGCCTCTCCGTACCCGTACTCTCTGAGAAACCGGCCTATGTCCGGCTGCGCCATCAGTTCTTCCATGGCCTCCCGGCGGTACAACAGCCACATGGTCTCTCCCGGACTGCTGTGGAGGCAGCGGGCTCTTATGCCCGTCCCCCAGAGGATCCTAAAGAGCCTTCCCGCCGCTTCTGCCTTTCCCATATGCCGGAGCATCAGCAGATTGGACGGCTTGACGCCGGTCAGGACAGGCGCGCAGCTTCCCGCTATTTTCCTGGACAGAGCTTTCTGTTTCGCTGTCATGGTATTCCTCCCTGAATTAGTTAGTTATAACTAACTTATCTATAGGATACACGATCCCGCTCCGTTTGTACAGAGGGGCAGTTGAGAAAATTTCTCAACTGCCCCTTATCCCAGCGCCACGTCCAGGATCATCATCAAGACAAAGCCTGCGGCAAACCCGGCCGTCCCCAGATTGGAGTGGCCTCCCTGGGAGGCCTCCGGGATCAGCTCCTCCACCACCACATAGAGCATGGCTCCCGCCGCGAAAGCCAGCAGGTACGGAAGCACCGGGAGGAAGAACCTGGCCAGCAGGATCATCAGCACGGCTCCCAGAGGCTCCACGGCCCCTGAAAGAGCCCCCATCAGAAACGCCTTCCACCGGCTGACTCCTCCCTCGCTCTTAAGCGGCAGGGAAATGATGGCTCCCTCCGGAAAATTCTGGATGGCCATGCCCAGAGACAGCGTCAGAGCCCCGGCCAGAGTCATCCCGACCTCCCCCGACAAAACTCCCGCCAGGGCCACGCCTACCGCCATCCCCTCCGGCAGATTGTGGAGCGTCACCGCCAGGAGCATCATGGTGCTCTTCCGGCAGGAGCTGGCTGGCCCCTCCGGCTCTTCACACTCCAGATGCTGGTGAGGCACATGGCGGTCCAAAAACAGCAGGAACAGCATGCCGAGGAGCAGTCCTGCCGCCGCCGGGATAAAAGCCAGCTTCCCCATGCCTCCGGAAAGCTCCATGGCCGGGATCAGCAGGGACCACACGGAGGCCGCCACCATCACGCCGGAGGCAAAGCCCAAGAGGATCTTCTGGACGCCGGGATGGATCCGGTCCTTCAGAAAAAACACGCAGGCTGACCCCAAAACCGTTCCTGCAAATGGGAGCAGGATCCCCAAAACCACTGCCATAATATCCTCCTGTCAATAGCTCCTCAGTTTGTCCGAGCCGTCATCCACCGTATTCTCGATGGCCCGGATCTCCACATCGTATCCGTACTGGTCGCTGACCTTCACATGGACGGTCTCCCCGGCCTTATGTCCCAGGATGGCCGCTCCTATGGGCGATTCGGTGCTGATATAGTTTTTCAGGGAATTTCCCCGGACCGACGTGACCAGCTTATACGTCTCCTCCTCGCCATCCTCCACAAAATAGAGAGTCACCGTATTGTTGAGGCCCACCTCGTCTTCCCTGGATCTCTCCGAGATGATCTCCGAGTTTCTCAGCATCCGTTCCAGATACCGGATCCGGCTCTCATTCTGATTCTTATCCTTCTTCGCGGCATAGTATTCAAAATTTTCACTGAGATCTCCCTGGGCCCTGGCTTCCTTCACCGCCTCGATGGCCTTCTTCCGGACCACCAGCTTCCGGTACTCGATCTCGTCCTGGATCCTTTTTACATCCTTCTGCGTCAATTGGTTTTTCATGTTTCCCCTGCCTTCTTCTATTTCCCGAAAAGCTCCGCCGCCAGCTTCATGTTCTCTGCCGCCGGTACCTCAAAGGGACATCGCTTCTCGCAGGCGCCGCATCCGATACATTCCGCGGCCGTATGGGACAGCGCGCCGTAGTGCTCCCGCACCGTCTCCGGGATCTCCTGCTGGGCCCTGGCCAGATTCAGGAATTTGGTGACCGCCGCCACGTCGATCCCCACGGGACAGGGCGCGCAGTGGCCGCAGTACATGCAATGGCCCTTCCAGCTGATCTTTGGCAGGGAAGCGAAGGCCGCCGCGTAATCCCGCTCCTCATCAGAGGCTTCCTCGTAGGCGATGCTCTCCTTCAGCTCCTCCAGGCTCCTGGCCCCCGACATGACGGAAGCCACTGCCGGGCGGGTCAGGGCATAGTGGATGCACTGCCAGGGCGTCAGGGCCTTTCCGGCCAGGGACAGCTCGTCACTCAGAAGATTGCCGCCGCCGAAGGCCTTCATCACCGTGATCCCCACGCCAAGACGCTGGCAGGTCTCATAGAGCTTCTGGCGGACCGGATCCATATTGACCAGGTTATCCGCGTAGCTGGCCTCCTCCTGGAGCTTTTCCAGATCCTCTCCGGCCGGCTGCAGATCGTAGCAGGGATTGACGCTGAACAGGAGCACATCCACCAGGCCGCTCTCCGCCGCCGCCAGTCCCACCTCCGGGTTGTGGCTGGACAGGCCGATGCAGCCGATCTTCCCATCCCGCTTAAGCTCTTTGGCATATTCCATCACAGGTCCTTCCAGGACCTGCTTCCATTCATCCATGGAATCCACATAGTGGATCATGCCGATCTCCGCATGGTCCGTCTCCAGGCGGGCCAGCTGATCTTCAAATCCCTCCCGGACCTCCTCCATGTTCCTGGTCCTCTTGTACTGTCCGTCCTTCCAGACGGTGCACAGATGGGCCTGGAGGATAAACTTATCCCTCCGCCCTCTCAGGGCTTTTCCCAGGCCGGAGCGGAACATGGGCTCCGGAGAATAGAGGTCGATGCAGTTGACCCCTTTCTCCTCCATCAGATCCACAAACGCCCCGATCTCCTCACAGGGCCGCTCCAGAAGTCCCTCACAGCCCATTCCGATCTCACTGACTTCAAGTCCCGTACGTCCCAGTTTCCTGTATCTCACGGTCATCCTCCCTTTCCGGACTTTCGTCCTGCATACTCTGGATCTCCAGCTCTTCCGCCTCGATCAGAGGTCCTCCCGCTTCATAATAAGATATGGACACCCGGTCCCCTGTATCCAGGATCACCGCCAGCGGATAATCCTTGGCGCTGACGGTATAATAGTTCTCCTCTCCGGCCAGCCGCAGATAGAATATGGTATTTCCGTCTATATCGGCGGAACGGATCTCCTCAAGGATCCCTTCTGTCTCCAGGAGCTCTCCTTCCGGCTGCGCCGGCTCTTCGCCCGCATCCTCTATGATCCCGTTCTCTTCCAGAAGCGTGTGGTACTTGGCCTGACATTCCGATACAGTATTTCCCGTGGCGACGATCTGGTACTGCTGCACATTGACCATGGCATACATCTTTACCAGACCCGCCGCATCCTTCAGAGCCATGAAATAGGTGGGCTGGTCGGAAATATTCAAAAGCAGCGGGAAGGTGGCTTCGTAGGAATACTGCTGGACCGCGCCCTGGGCGGAGGACATGGCTGAATATTCCTCCGCTCCGGCGCAGGTGTAGTACCGCGCCTCCTTGGTCCTCTGGTTCACCAGGATAAAGCCCACGTTGCCCCTGTCTTCCGTCACCGATGTGACGCCGGTATACACCCAGACGTCGTCGTCCTTGGCGATATAATTATAACCGTCCGTGGTCTTGGTACAGCCGCTCTGTCCGAACATGGAATTCCAGAAGCCGTTTTCATATTTTCCGTAATAGTTATACTGCTCGATCACGACATCCGCCGCGTACACCCGGTCCACCCAGGTGGGCACCTGGTCGATGGGAAGATACTCGCTCTCCCCGGTCACCGCGTTCATCAGCACGGCTCCCTTGATGTCCCTGCCGCCGAAGAGGCCGATCTTCTTTTCCAGGACGGAGGCCACCCAGTAGGGCGTTCCCTCATCGTCGATCTCGAAATTGACGTCGTCGAACATCAGCGTCGGATACTGGAGCCGGAGATGGCGGTTCAGATCCCGGTTCAGGTATTCGGAGGGAGAGTACTTGATCCCTTCCTCCAGCCGCACCACTTCCACTTCCTGGGTCCTCATGTCTATGCGGATATAGGCCGGGATCCCTTCCTTGTGGTTGTTCCACCATTTGAAAAACCCATTGTAATTGAGATAGTTGACACGGACCGGCTTATCGTTGAAATTGATCTGGGCCGACGCATCGTCCACCTCAAACTGGCTCACCAGGTCGCTCAGCTCTCCCAGCTGCCGGTTGGCCAGGTTATTGGCCGAGGTCTCGTCCAGCATAGGGATCTGGTCCCACTCGATCTCCGAAACCTCAGACGCAAAATCTCCGTTCTCTATGGGCATAAGATCCGCGTAGTCGCCGGAACGGAAGATGACCCATCCGGCCAGGGATCCTATGACGATCACCAGGATGGCCGCCGCCGTGATGACCACGGGAGCCGCCAGCGTCTTTTTCGTCTGGCTCACAAACTCCCTGGCGGAGCCGGACTGGACTCCCTGCAAAAAGATCATACAGACCGAAAACACGATGCAGAGCAGGATGATAAACCAGTAAAAGCCCTCGTTCTGCAGATTGATGGCCGGCAGCTTAAAATAAAAGTAAACCGCGCCGAACACCAGCGTGACCAGCAGGCTTATGAGCACCCTGGCGACCGGACTGCCCTTGGGCTTCCGGACCTTCCTGGCCCGCGCCTCTCCCGTATTTTCCCGTCTTCCCGTCCATTCTGACCAGCCCCCGGGGCCGAAAAAGAAGCCAAAACTTTTCATCTGCCATTTCCTCGTTCTTTCAAGTATTGTCGTTCTATTATAATCCATTTGCGGAAATACGTCCATACTTCCCGAAGTTTATTCTGTCAATACCACATCGCCATGGGAAACTCATTGTCGATCCCCTTGGTAAACAGGATCTGGTGGAGATCGATGATCCCATTGTGAAAGATGTATTTCTTGATCCAGGCGTCGCCCGGATGCTCTTTCAGAGGGCTTATGAAGCGGAGCAGGAACAGTCCGCCCGGCTCCAGCCGCAGCCGGTAAAAGTCGTTCCCGATGTCGTAATGGCTCTGTACCTCCTTTTTCTGGTTCTTCTTCCCGCTGGAGGGGAAGATCAGCTTCCTGAGCGCCGATTGGTCCGTGGAAAATTTGTCCATCTGACCCAGAAAATGATCCAGAGCATAGTAAAGATCTCCCTCGATCTCCAGATCTCCGTCCATGTAAGCCTCGCCCAGCGCCAGGGAAGTGCTGGTCATCAAGGCCGGCAGCGGGATATTCTTCTTGATGCTGACAGTAAATTCCGGCTTCCCCTCTCCGATCTGGTATTCTTTTCCGCCCCGCTCTAGAGACACGTCCGAAGCCATTCTCCGATCCGGGGACCGCAGTCCGCCGCCTGGGTGCCGCGGATCGAAAGCCCCTCTCCCACCAGGGCGCCGGGACAGAGCTTCTTAAGATCTGCCTCACTCCTCCCCATCCCGCTTCCCTCATTGGTGCAGAACGGAAAGATCCGTTTCCCCGTCCAGTCATATCGTTCCAAAAAAGCCGCCATGGCCATGGGCATGGTCCCGCACCAGTTGGGATACCCGATATAAAACGTATCGTATCCTTCCAGGCTTTCGGGACATTCCTTAAGCTCCGGACGTATCCCCTCCTTCAGCTCTTTTACCGCCCGCTCCACGCAGGCCCGGTAATTTTCCGGATAAGGCTCTTCCGTCTCCACCCGGAAAAGCCTGCCGCCGGTGAAGTCCGCGAGCTTTTCCGCCGCGAGCTGCGTATTCCCCTTTTCCAGCACTTTCATGCTCCCATTCCAGTAATTCTCCCCGCTTCGGGAAAAATAGACCACCATAGACTTTCCCATGGGCTCCCTCCTCAGACTGTGATCTCGATCTGGTTTCCCTCGATCCCCACGATGCAGCTCTCATAATAACCGTCCCCCGTGGTACGCGGTCCGCTGGCCACCTGGTATCCGTCTGCCCGCAGTCTCTCCGTCAGCGCGTCCACCGCTTCCCGGCTGCCTGTGCTGACGGCCATGTGGATATAGCCTGTTCCGGCCATGGCCGTTCCCCTGTCCTCCATATCCGGCCGGTTCATGATCTCCAGCCTGGCCCCGTCCTGGAAGGAAAGGAAATACGAACGGAAATCCGTCGTCTGATTGTGATACCCCTCATTGGAAACGGCTCCGAAATATTTCACGAAAAAATCCCGTGCCTTCTCCAGGTCCTTTACATACATGGCAATGTGCTCGATCCTCATGATAAGACCTCCTCTCTGCTCCCATTATAGCGCAGTTTTCTGTTTCTGTCTCCGGTCTTATTTCAGAGTCTCACTGTTATTCAGCACGCTCTCGCTGTACAAAAACAGCACATCCCGGTCTTCAAAGGAGAGGAACTGCCCCAAAAGAGCAGGACTGATATAGCGTATATCCACCAGTACCACTTCCCGGTAGCCTCCCGCCAGAAGAGGGGCTATGCTGCTGCCGAAGGAATCCCGGAACAGGATCAGCCGCTTTCCCTCCGGCGCGGCCGGATTTTCTATCCGCAGCAGGGACTTGCTCCCGGCCAGAAACATTCCGTAGGGGTCCGGTCCCTTTACCGCCTCCGGATCATACACCGGGACATAGGAACCTGTCTCGTAGTCATAGACGGTGCACGCCTCCAGATAATCCGCTTCCAGATAGGATATGGTCTCCGCCGGGAGCGGCATGGCCGACTGGCCCCTGTATACGCCGTAAAAAGGATCGGAAAGCGTCACCGTCCGCCAGTCCCCCGGCAGCCGCGTCCCCATGGACTCCGCCAAGAGCTCTGCCGTGCCGGCCAGCCGTTCCTGCCGCCAGTGGATGTCCGTCTTATAATAATCTTCCAGCCCCAGACCGGCTCCTATATCTATATAGGAAGCGTAGGGCATCTGGGACAGCAGCCTCTCTTCCAGCTCTTCCGGATCCAGGTGGGGAACGCCTGCCTCCTCCGCCATATACCGGTTCTTGTCCGGGACCACGGACACATACACCCGGCTGCCGCTGTCCTTCAAATATGTGTCATAGATAGATTGGAATCTGGACGCGCTGTAGTCGATGGAGGCCGTATCCAGCGGGTAGTCCATTTTAGAGGCATGGCCCTTATACAGATAGATGCCGCCGATGTCCTTCTGCCCGAAGATCCGGCAGTTTACAAATGTCTTCAGACTCCGGAATCCCTCCCGAAACGGGAACTGGTCCTGAAGATAAGTCTCTGCCTCCGTCATAAAAGCTCCGGAACGGACAGCCTCCGCCGACAGCTTCGGCGCATCCGCCAGACGCCTTCTTTCCGCCGCGGAGAATTCTCTGTCCGGCAGCAGAAGACCTGCCAGAGAAAATCCCAGGATCAAAGCCCCCGCCAGCGCCACGGTCAGGCGGGAACCCTTTTTCGTATCTCCCATAACATCCTCCTAAAACCGGAAATACAGGAACGGATTGAAAGAACCGTCCACCAAAAACGCCGTACAGACCAAAAGCAGCAGGACTGCGGCCACAGGCTTCACCGCCCTCTCCACAAATCCTCCGGCCGCCGATGCGGAAAGCTTCTCCACGGCCATGGCCGGAAGAGGCGTCGTCCCCACAGCCGCCAGCAAAAGCACCGGTCCGTAGCTCCTCAGATAATAGAGGCTCACGGGATCTGCCGCCGGAAGGCCGCCCAATCCCAAAAGAGAGCCCATGGTCCGAAACGCCTCCCCAAGGCTTGCGGCATCAAAGACCACAAAGCTCAGGAGCACGGCCGCCGGCACATACAGATGCCCCAGCCATTTCCTGTTTTCCAAAAATTTCCCCAGCCAGAACCTCTCCAGGATCAGGAGCAGCCCCCAAAACAGTCCCCAAACCACAAAATTCCAGGCCGCCCCATGCCACAGGCCGGTGGCCATCCACACCACCAGGATATTGAAGATCCATCTTCCCCTGGAGACCCGGTTTCCGCCCAGGGGAATATAGAGGTAATCCCGGAACCAGGTGCTTAAGGATATGTGCCACCGTCTCCAAAAATCCCGGATGCTGGCCGCTATATAAGGGTAGCGGAAGTTTTCCGGGAAGTGAAACCCAAAGATCTTTCCCAGGCCGATGGCCATATCGCTGTATCCGGAAAAGTCGAAATAGATCTGTAGAGTAAAGGCCAGGACGTACATCCAGACAAAAACCACGGACTTTTCCCCTGTATCCTTATAGATCTGCACCAGCTCTCCCAGAGTATTGGCCAGGAGGATCTTCTTGGAAAGCCCCACCGCAAATCTCCGGATCCCCTCCGCGGCGCCATCCAGGCTGTGTCTCCGCTCTTTCAGTTCTTCCCGCAGATCGGAGTACCGGACGATGGGCCCCGCGATCAGCTGAGGAAACATGGCGATATAGGCCGCCAGATCTATCAGACTCTTCTGGGCCGGCACCGTCTGCCTGTATACATCGATGACATAGCTCAGCATCTGGAACGTATAGAAACTGATCCCGATGGGGAGCGTCAGCTTGAGCAGCGGAATGGAAAGACCTGTGAGCCTGCCCAGATTTTCCAGGAAAAAATCCGCGTATTTGAAAACGCCCAAGATCCCCAGGGAGAAGACTGCCGAAACGGCCAGGAATACCCTGGCCGTCCGCTTTCTCTCCCGGTATTTTTCTATGAGCCTTCCCAGGACATACCCCTGTACGATGGAGACCGCCATGAAGATCAGGTATCTGGGCTCGCCCCATCCATAAAAGAACAGGCTTCCCGCCAAAAGAACACCGTTTCTCCATTTTCCCGGCACGGCAAAGTACAGGATCAGGACACAGGGAAGAAAATAATAGAGAAATGTGATACTGGAAAACAGCATAATGATCTCCTCAGCCTGCCGACACCGGTCCCTCTGACAGAACGTTCACGTTTTTATACGCTCCGTTCAGCTGGCTTTTAAAAGCCGCCACGTTCTCCGTCGTTCCGAAGGCGTATACCAGATACTGGTCCACAGAAGCGATCACATATTCCTGGGGGAACCCGCAGAGCCACTGGCGGCCGTCCAGATTCTCCTTGACCGCCCCGGCCACAGCCTCCATATCCTTCGGATCCTTCATCCGGAAGGCTCCTCCGGTAAACGTGTTGGCATTCATCATATGGGTCAGGGATGCGGCATCGTCGATCTTATCCGCTTCCGCCGCGGGGAAAGCCAGGGCGCCGTCCAGGATCTCCGGATCTTCCACGGAAAACTTTCCGGGGCCCTCCATCACATACTGCTCCGAGTCGCCGCCTCCCGCCGGAAATACCGCGTCTTCCGGCCAGCTCTCCCATACGGTGTTCAAAAGTTCCAGAGAGTCCGTGATCCCGTTGGATTCCTCCTGTTTCTCCGAACCGCAGGCGGCCAGCGCCAGCAGCATGACCGCTCCCATCATCAAGACCAATACTTTTTTCATCTTTCATCTCCTCATTTCTTATCTTTTTATGACTGTCCAGGATCTGTCTCCGGCAGAATAGGAAAGACAGATCTCCAGATCTCCGATCCTCAGCAGGTACGTTTCCTCCTGCTGCGGCTGTTCCACTGTCCAGAGCAGCTCTGCTTTTCCGGAAAAGGACAGTTTTTTCCCGGAGCTCTCCGGTCCATCGGATCCTTCTCTTAAAATCTCCAGGGTCCCCGTTTCGGCCTCCGCCGTCACTTCTCTTTCTGTCTCCACCTGGAGAGGCACGGTGATCTTCTCCAATGGGCTCCTCTCGGCGGCGGCCGTCATGGGCATTGCCAGCGCTGCAGGATCTGAAGTCAGCTCCTGCCCGTAGAGCAGGACCGAAACCTCCCGGCGGAATGTCCCCAAAAGCCCCGCCGTCAGGAGCACCAGAGCCGCGGCAGCCGCCGCCAGTCCTCCCCAGAGCCGGCCTCCGGAAAATCCGCGGGATTTCTTTCCGGCCTTTCCCGCCTCCTCGATCAGATCCGGATCCACCCGGCCTATGGCCCTCGCCATCCCTTCATTCCTCATATCCAGTAGCCCTCCTTCTCAAGCCGTTCCCGCAGAAGCCGTCTGGTGCGCATGAGCATGGTCTTCACCTTGCTCTGGCTGAACCCGAACCGCCTGCCGATCTCTTCGATGCTCTCCCCGTAGAAATACCGGCACAGGAATACATTCCGCCTGTCGGCCGGCTGGCCCCTGAGAAAATCGCTGATGCATCTCCCCAGCTCGGCCTCCTCCGCCTGATTCTCCACCTGAAAAGCCGCCGGCGTGCAGTCGTCGAGCTCTTCCAGCGAGAGGGCAAAGGAATCTCCTTCCCTTTTTTGGGCATGGCGGGCCTTATACCGGTTCAGCGCCAGATTCCTGGCGATCTTGGCCAGAAACGCCATCAAAGAGACAGGACGCACCGGAGGGATGCTGCGCCACGCCCGGAGATACGTATCATTTACATTCTCGTCACTGTCATCCCGGTTATTCAAGATATTCATCGAAATCTTCCGGCAGTAGGCCCCGTATTTTTCGGCCGTTTCCTGTATGGCCCGTTCGTCTCTCTGCCAGTATAGCTCCACGATCTGCTGATCCTCCACGTGCTGCTCCTTTCGTATCTGCCGTCACTTATATAGACACCATTTTCCAAAAAAAGTGGCAGGTTTTTTAATTTTGAGGAATTTTTTCCGGAAGTGCCCCGCGCAGGCACCCGCTTTCCCCGCCGGCCGCGCCTTCGGAGTTCCTCCCTCGAGGCAAAAATGGCTTTTCCGAGCAGGTCTCCACCCGCCAGGTCCCACAGAGTGTTTTGACTCTGTGGAAATGAGGTTTCTTATAGAGCGCAAAAACGCCCGCACATTTTCTGTGCGGGCGATCCTGTCTGAAAACCTGCAGCCGGAGCAGCCGATTACCTCTTGGAGAACTGAGGCGCGCGACGAGCGGCTTTGAGACCGTACTTCTTTCTTTCCTTCATACGAGGGTCTCTGGTGAGATAGCCGGCCTTCTTCAGAGCCGGACGGTACTCAGCGTCTGCCTGGAGCAGGGCGCGGGAGATACCGTGGCGCACAGCGCCTGCCTGGCCGGTGAAACCGCCGCCGTGGACGTTGACCAGAACGTCGAACTTGCCTTCTGTGCCGGTGGCAGCGAAGGGCTGACGGACTACGACCTTCAGGGTCTCAAGACCAAAATACTCATCAATATCTCTCTTGTTTATGGTGATCTTGCCGGTACCGGGTACCAGGTAAACTCTTGCGATGGATTTCTTTCTTCTGCCTGTTCCGTAGAATTTTGAATTAGCCACTGTAATTTCCTCCTTTCAGTACCTTTTCCTTAAAATGTCAGAACTTCCGGTTTCTGTGCCTGATGCTTGTGGTCAGGACCAGCGTACACATGAAGCTTGCGATACATTTCTCTGCCTAAAGGTCCCTTGGGGAGCATACCCTTAACAGCCAGCTCAACGACTTTCTCCGGTTTCTTTGCCATCATTTCCTTCAGAGTGGTCTCTTTCATACCGCCCACATAATCGGAATGATGATAATATACTTTCTGTTCCAGCTTCTTGCCGGTAACCTTTACCTTGTCAGCGTTTACGACGATCACGAAATCACCGGTATCCATATGAGGTGTGAACGTGGGCTTGTTCTTGCCTCGAAGGACAGCAGCAACCTCTGATGCCAGACGTCCTAATGTATATGCGGAAGCGTCAACTACATACCATTTTCTCTCGATGGTTGACGGGCTAGCCATAAATGTTTTCATTGGTTTGACCTCCTTGGATTTCACCTTTCAACAAATCTATCTGCTCTCTTCTCTATATCAAGGGCAGGTCCCGGATTCCGGGGCTATGGCATCCTTGCCTGCCAATCAATAGACTGCTTCACAGCCTTTATATTATAGTATACTCATTCGGGTGTGTCAATGGTTTTCCGGCGAAAAATTTCCTCCCGGCCGTCTTCCCGGACCAGAAGCTCCTGCGCTCCGTCCCAGAAAGCATGCTTCGCCGTCCTCTTGATCATCCGCTCCCGTTCCGAAGCCTCGCAGCGGCGGATTTCCATGGCCACCACCTTATCTGTTTCCAGCCTGGAGCGGTCCACCGTATAGTCGATCCATTTATTGCAGGAGCTCTCCGTCACCGGAAGGGCTCCGATATGACGGATGGATACCAGCGTCAGTCCCTCCGCCGGAGCCTTTGGCCCGGCCAGCCGCCTGTCCCTGCCGTTTAAGATCTCTTCCACCTGCTCCGGCGGATAAGCTCCCCGGCCCACTTCCATCAGCGTCCCGGCTATGATCCTCACCATATTATAAAGAAAACCGTCTCCTGTCAGCCGGATGGTGATCATATCCCCTTCCTTCTCCACAGAGACCTCATGGAGCCTGCGCACCGTATCCTCCACCTGGCTCCCGGCTGAGCAGAAGCTGGAAAAATCGTGCTCGCCCACAAGATACGAAGCAGCCTTCTCCATCTGTCCTGCATCCAGGGGCCAGTGGCGGAAACAGCAGGTGAGCCGCCTGGTGGGATCCGGGAAGGGCCGGTTCAGGATCTTATATTCATACGTCTTAAGGGAATTGCATTTCCTGGGGTGATAGGACGGGGAAACCTCCTGGGACGACTGCACCACGATGTCATCCGGCAGCCATCCGTTGACCGCGTAGCAAAATTTCTCCGGAGGGATCCTGGACTCCGTATCAAATACGGCGATGTTCCCCAGGGCATGGACGCCGGCATCGGTCCTGCTGGCCCCCTGCACATGGATCTCCTCCCCCGTCAGCCGGGAAAGAGCCTTGTTCAGCTTTTCTTCTATGGTGGGCCCGTTCTCCTGGATCTGCCATCCGCAGTAATCCGTCCCGTCATAGGCCACCACCAGCTTGATCCTCTTCATCGCTCCTCCCTCCGTCATAGCAGGATCCGGAGGGCCACATCGGCCGCCAGGAAAAGGAACATGAGTCCATAGGCCGCCCGGTCCGCCGTCCGGTATCTGAGGGGTTTCATCTTCGTCCTGCCGTCTCCGCCGTGATAGCATCTGGCCTCCATGGCCATGGCCAGATCCGAGGCCCGCCGGAAGGCGGAAATAAACAGCGGCACCAGCAGAGGGATCAGCGCCTTGGCCTTCCGGATGAGGCCGCCGCTCTCAAAATCCGCTCCCCTGGCCGTCTGAGCCTTCATGATGCGGTCCGTCTCCTCCACCAAGATGGGGATGAACCGGAGCGCGATGGACATCATCATGGCAAACTCATGGACCGGGACCCGGACCACCTTCAAAAACCGCAGCCCCTTTTCCAGCCCGTCCGTAAGCTGGTTGGGCGTGGTGGTAAAGGTCAAAAGAGACGTTCCCATCACCAGGAAGATCAGGCGCACTGCCATCAGCACGGAACGCACGATGCCCTCCCAGGTGATCCGGAAGATCCAGAACTGCACCAGCACGCGGCCGTCAGTCAAAAACAAGTTGAAGATCACGCTGAACAGCAGCAGGAAGATCACCGGCTTCAGCCCCTTCAGGATATGCTTCACCGGCACCTTGGAGACGGCGATGATCCCGAAGACTGCCGCCGCCGCCAGAAGATAGCAGAACAGATTGTCCGCCACGAAAAGAGCCACGATCAGGACCAGGGTCCCGAAAAGCTTTGTCCTGGGGTCCAGTTTATGGACCGGCGACTGCACCGGATAATACTGGCCCAATGTAATATCTCGCATCATGAGGTCGTTTTCTCACTTTCCTTGTTCCGCGGCAAGAGTGCAGAGAATAGCTTCTTCCGCCTCCGCCACCGTGATCACATCTGTCTTCATGGGAAATCCCGCTTCCGCCAGGGCATGGGCGATATACGTCACCCGGGGAGCCGCCAGACCGATCTTCTCCAGCTCCCTGCAATGGGCGAATACGCGCCGCGGCGTATCGTCAAACCGGAGCCTGCCGTGGTCCATCACCAGGATCCGGTCCACATAGGAAGCCACGTCTTCCATGCTGTGAGAAACCAAGATCACGGTGATGCCCTGCTCCTTATGGAGCCTGGCGATCTGGCCCAGGATCTCGTCCCGGCCTCTGGGGTCCAGCCCCGCCGTGGGCTCATCCAGGATCAGCACCTCCGGCTTCATGGCCAGCACGCCGGCGATGGCGGCCCGCCGCTTCTGTCCTCCCGAAAGCTCGAAGGGAGACCGTTTGTAATACTCCTCTCCCATGCCCACCAGCTCCAGAGCCTCCTTCGCCCTGGCGCGGATCTCTTCCTCAGAAAGCCCCTGGTTCTTGGGGCCGAAGCACACATCCGAGAACACATCCGTCTCAAAAAGCTGGTATTCGGGATACTGGAACACCAGCCCCACATGTCTGCGCAGCTCCTTCATAGAAAACCCTTCCCGGTAAATGCTCTCTCCATTGTAGAGAATATCCCCGCCGGTGGCCCGCATAAGCCCGTTGAGATGCTGGATCAGGGTGGATTTTCCCGAACCGGTGTGGCCGATGAGGCCGATGAACTCTCCGTCCCGGATCTCCAGGCTCACGTCATGGAGGGCTTCCGTCTCCATGGGCGTTCCCTCGCTGTATTTGTATTCCACATGCTCCAGTCTGATCGCCATTACCGTGCCCTCGCTTCCAGGATCTCTTTTACGAACTGTTTCTCATCCAAAATACAGGGAGAGAGAGGCACGCCTTTTTTCCGGAGCTCATGGGCCAGCTCCGTGACTTGGGGCACGTCCAGCCTCAGCTCTTTGAGCTTCTCCACCTGGCTGAAGATCTCCTCCGGAGTCCCTTCCATGGCCACCTGTCCCTGATCCATCACATAGATCCGGTCGGCATGGATCACCTCTTCCATATAATGAGTGATCAGGATGATCGTAATTCCTTTTTTCTCATTCAATTCCCGCACCGTGCGGAGCACTTCCCTGCGGCCGCCCGGATCCAGCATGGCCGTGGGCTCGTCCAGCACGATGCATTTCGGTTCCATGGCCATGACGCCCGCGATGGCTACCCGCTGCTTCTGTCCGCCGGAAAGCCGGTTGGGAGAGCTGCTCCTGTACGCCGACATTCCCACCGCCTCCAGGCAGGAATCCACCCGTTTCCAGATCTCCTCGGTGGGAACTCCCATATTCTCAGGTCCAAAGCCTACGTCCTCTTCCACCACGCTGGCCACGATCTGGTTGTCCGGATTCTGGAAGACCATTCCCGCGGTCTGGCGGATGGCCAGAAGGGCGTCCCCGTCCTTGCTGTCCCTGCCGTCGATCCAGACCGTTCCCTCGGAGGGCAGAAGAAGGGCGTTCATATGCTTGGCCAGGGTGGATTTGCCGGAGCCGTTGTGGCCCAGGACCGCCACGAACTCCCCCTGCCGGATATCGATGTTCACATCCTTGACCGCCTCGTTTACTTCCCGGATCTTATCGTCCTCATCCAGCCTGATATAGTTGTAGGTCAAATCCTCTGTCTTTATGATCCCCATTTGTCACCGTCAACTTCCCATGCATTTTTGTTTACATTCTTTCAATGCCTTATTGTACTTGATTCACAGGAAAAAATCAATATGTCCCCGGATTTACAGCACGTCCTTCTTCCCGTCCAGTGCCTTGAAGCCCTCTCCGAAAACCTCGCTGGTCTCCGTGATCATCACAAAAGCCTCCCCGTCGATATGGTTCACCAGCTGGCGGACCTTGTAAGCCTCCACCTGGGAACAGGCGCACAGGAGCACGCCCCTCTCCTCGTTGGTATATGTGCCCATAGCCCGGATCATGGTGGAGCCTCTGTCAAATTCCTCCGCGATGCCGGAAGCGATGGCCTTTCCATGATTGGAAATGATGATGACCAGCTTGCCCGCCCCGATCCCGTACATGATCTTATCGATGACCGCGGACGCCGCCATGGTGGACAACAGACCGTACAGCACCGCATCCAGACTTCCGAACACCGGCCAGCCCAGCAGGATCACCACCAGGTCAATGGCCAGAGTCACCATACCGATGGACAGATGGGGACGCAGGACCTTGATGGACACGATCAGAAAATCCGCTCCCCCCGACGAAGAACCGTGCATATAGAAGAGGGCCATCCCCGCTCCCAGGCACACGCCCGAATACAGCGCCGCCAGGATCCCGCTGCCGGAATAGACCGGAAGATACGGAAAGACCACATCCACGAAGACCGTACAGATGATCATGGTGATAAAGGATTTCAAAAGGAACTTCTTTCCCACGATCCTCCAGCTGAGGAGCACCAGCGGGATATTGATCACCAGCGTCATGAGCCCGATGGGAAGGTCCAGCAGGTGGTTCAGCATGAGCGCCAGGCCAGAGATCCCGCCCGGAGCGAAATTACCGCTCTTGGCAAAAAAGCAGATGCCCAGGGCATATAAAAAGCCTCCCAGAAGATCCGCCAGAAAGCCTCCCAAAAACTCTTTTTTCCATGTATGTTTTCCGTTTGCTGTCCTGATTTCCATTTTCCCCTCCGTTATTTCCGGCGCCACATCCTGCGCCCGCTGTCATACCGGCCCATTATAACACAAAACCGGTCCGGAAAACAGGGGGAAAACAAATCCCGCGCCCACGGAGTGTTTTGCTCTATGGAAACAAAATTTCCCATAGAGCAGGAAAGGAGCCGGAAAACCGGCTCCCTCCAAAAGGATCTGTATTTACTTTTTCTTAACGTACTTTCTCACGTCGATGGCCACGGCGATAATGATGATCAAGCCTCTGGCAATGTACTGATAATAGGAGCTGACGCCCAGGAAGTACAGACAGTAGTTGATGGTCTGCAGGATGATGACGCCCAGCACAACTCCCGGTATGGTACCTACGCCTCCCGCGAAGGATACGCCGCCTATGACGGCGCCGGAAATGGCGTCGAACTCATAGTTCTGGCCGGTAACAGCCGTCACGGAACCGATCCTGGAGCACTCCAGGAAAGCGCCTGTTCCTACACAGATACCGGACAGGATGAAGATCAGGACGATGTATTTTTCCACGTTGATGCCGGAAACCCTGGCCGCCTCGATGTTGCCGCCGATGGCGTACATATTCTTGCCCAGCACCGTCTTGTTCCATACGATCCACATGATGACCGCCGCGATGATCATATAGAAGATCAGATACGGGATCCGGACGCCTCCGATGGTGAAGGCTCCCTTTACAAAGTTGTCATAATGCTCTGCCAGGTTGGACAGCGGCTGTCCGTTGTTGCCGTTGGAATCCATGAACAGGCAGAGGAAGCCATAAGCCGCCAGCTGCATGCCTAAGGATGCAATGAAAGCGTGCATATGGAGATATGCCACGCACAGGCCGATGATGGCCGCGAAGGCCACGGCGATGGCCACGCTGGCCAGCCAGCCCACGATCAGAGGCACATGGCCCAGATTGGGAAACATCTTGGCCGCGTAATCCGGATTCTGGAGAAGAGCCGCAGATACGGCACAACAGCAGCCTACCACACGGCCGGCGGAAAGATCCGTGCCGTTGATGATGATCAGGCCGGAAATACCCATTGCGATGATGGCGCGGGTGGAAGCCATCTGAAGGATATTGCTGAGGTTCCGGAAAGATACGAATTTAGGTTCCAGGATAATGGTGATGATCAAAATGGCCAGCAGGATAAAATACAGGGAATATCCCAGCAGCCGGTCTTTTACACTCTGTTTTGTCTTGTCCATAACGCTCCTCCTTATACATATTTGACGGAAAGCCGCATGATAACCTCTTCACTCAGGTCTTCCCTCTCCAGGATTCCCGCCAGCTGCCCGTTGCTCATGACCATGATCCGGTCGCAGACTCCTAGCAGCTCCGGCATTTCGGAGGATACGAAGATTACGCCTTTTCCTTCTTTCGCAAGCTGGATGATCAGCTGGTAGATCTCATATTTCGCACCCACGTCGATTCCTCTGGTGGGTTCGTCCAGGAGCAGGATGTCGGGATTGGCCAGAAGCCATCTGGCAATGATCACCTTCTGCTGATTGCCGCCGGACAGATTCTGGATCTTTGTCTTTTGGCTGGGAGTCTTGGTGGCCAGGGCATCGATCATCTTCTGGGTGTCGCTCCCCATATTTTTATCGGATAAGAGCAGCCCCTTCCTGTATTTCCGGATATTGGCGATGGTAGTGTTGAACCGGATGTCAGCCTGAGGGAAGATCCCCGTGGCCCGCCGCTCTTCCGTCACGAAGGCAAACCCGTTTTTGAAAGCTTCCTTGGAATTTCTGTTATGGATCTCTTTTCCATCCTTGTAGAGCTTTCCTTCTTTATGATGCGCCACTCCGAAGATCGTTTCCAGAAGCTCGGTCCGCCTGGAACCCACCAGGCCGGAAATACCCAGGATCTCTCCCTTATGGAGTTCAAAGGACACATTATGACAGGTAGGCTCGTACATACCCGTCAGATTTTCCACCTTTAAAAGCACCTCGCCGGAAACCTTGTGCTCTCTGGGCGGATACCGATTGGTCAGATCGCGGCCCACCATATTTTTGATGATCTCATCCGTGGTCAGCTCTTCTTTTTTCTTGGTGACGACGTTCTTTCCATCCCGCATGATGGTCACTTCGTCGGAGATCCGGAGGATCTCATCGATCTTATGGGAAATATAGACCATGGAAACGCCGCGCTCTTTCAGCATGTTCATGACTTCAAACAGCTTTTCGCACTCTTCCACAGAAAGGGAGGAGGTCGGCTCGTCCAGGACCAGGACTTTGACATTATAAGAAATCGCCTTGGCGATCTCGATCATCTGGCGTCTGGATACGGATATCCCCGACAATTCCTGGGTCGGATCCACGGAGAGACCCAGCTCATCCATCAGCGCCTTGGTATCGTCATACATCTTCTTATGATCCACAAGGCCGCGCTTTTTGGGAAAACGTCCCAGCCAGATATTTTCCATCACATTTCTTCTCAGCACCTGGTTCAGTTCCTGGTGCACCATGGATACTCCGTGGATCAGAGCATCCTTGGGATCTTCATAGTTGACTTCTTCCCCGTCGATCTTGATGGTTCCCGCATCCTTGCGGTAAAGACCGAACAGACATTTCATCAGAGTACTCTTCCCCGCGCCGTTTTCTCCCATCAGGGCATGGACCGTTCCCGGCCGTACCTTCAGGGTGACCCGGTCCAGCGCTTTCACGCCGGGGAAGGATTTTTCAATATTTTCCATCTCCAGGAGATATTCTGCTGCCATCTGTCCTCACTTCCTTCTCCACTCAAATCTAGAACTTATAAACCCGAAGAGGGCGGCCCAGCAAAAGCCGCCCCTCGGTACTGCTTATAAGCTATCTCCTGGTTACTCAGCAGAACCTGCCGTGTACTGCTTGTAAGGGATACGGACGGAAGCATTGTCACCGTCGAATATCTCCAGACCGTAATCCGCAACCGCTTCTTCCTTGGTCATGCCGTTACACAGGCGGATCATCAGCTCTACGTTGGTCTTGGCCATGGTATCGCCGTCCTGCTCTACCGTTCCCTGCATCTTGCCCTGCTCGATGAGCGCCTTGCCTGCGTCGGTGGCGTCTACACCGAATACCAGGATCTCAGGGTCGCCTTCTTCACCGGTGTTGTAGCCGATGGCGTTGAGAGCCGCGACGACGCCTTCTGCCATGGAGTCGTTGTTGCAGAAGACTACTTCCACATCGTCTTCATGGACGCCCAGGAAGGCGGTCATGGCTTCCTGTGCCAGAGTGGAATCCCAGTTACACAGATAGTTGTCTTCCAGCTGCTCAAAGGTATAGCCTTCGTCCTCGGCGCCTTCTACACAATACTGGGACCGGTCAAAAGCCTCCTGAGATTCGGCGGAACCCTGGAAGATCACGTACTGAGCGGTGCCGTCGCCGTTTCTGTCGTATTCATCAGACCAGAATTCCATGAACAGATCCGCCTGCATATAACCGGCTTCGGGAGAATCGGTTCCCACGAAGACTGTGGTGGGTTCTTCTGCGATGATGGTCATATCGTCGGGCTGGTGGTTGAAGAACAGGACCGGAACTCCTGCCTCCACGCAGGTTTCCAGGATATCTGCGGAAGCCGATACGTTTACTGTCTGACAGATGATACCGTCAACACCCTTGGACAAAAACGCTTCCAGCTGCTCGTTCTGGGTTGCCTGGGAATCATTTGCATCCATAACTTCATATTCGCATCCTGCCTCGTCCAGGTACTGCGTCATGAAGGTACGGACTGTGGTGGTGTATGTATCGCTGAATGTACGGATCAGGACACCGATATTCAGTCCCTCCCCATTGGCTGCGTCAGCAGAACCGCCGCCTTCATCCGATGCGGGTTCGCTCTCGTCCGACGTTCCCGATGTAGCAGGGGGTGCCGCTGTCGTCTCATCACTTCCGCCGGAGCCGCAGGCCGCCAGCGAAAAGACCATCATGACTGCTAAGATCAGCGCCAATGCTTTTTTCATAGATACTTTCCTCCTTTTCACTTTCCTACAACATAACAACCGGTTCCGTCCTGCCGGCTACGTCATCCATAGACAACGGGGGAGCAGCTATATCGCCATAGCCTTGCAGGCTTGATTATATCACATCGTGATATATCATGCTTTGATATTATATCTTTTTACCATATTTTGTCAATAACCTTTTGATTTTTCTTATAATTTTTGTGCTTATATCCAATATGACCCCTGCTGTTTTGTTACATTTTTACTAAATATAAATATTTTTAACAAAGATTTTTAGAATAAAGTGATTGCTTTTCCCAATCAATCGTGTTATGATTGCATTGAATGATTTTTCAGAAGATGGGCGGGCAATAGATGAACAGCACTATATCTACATTAAAGATCAAAAACTTAAAAAAGATCTTCCGCTCCATTCAGCAGAACCGCTCCATTACCAGAAGACAGATCCAGAACGAAACCGGCTTAAGCTGGGGAGCGGTCTCCCAGTTCTGCAACGTACTTCTGGCCACAGGCATCGCAACAGAGGGACCCGTCCTGAATGGAAGCGTAGGAAAGGCGCCGGTAGAGATCCGTCTCAATCCCGACGATTTTCTGCTGGCCGGATTGGACGTGACCCTTAACTACGCCAAAGGAGTCCTGACCACCCTCTCCGGAGAAGAGCTGGACGCCCAGACTCTTCCCGTACGCCATCCGGAGCAGATACTGGACTATCTGGAATATATCCTGGAATATTTCCTCAATGGCCGGGCCAGCCAGAAACGGGTCCTGGCCATCGGGATCTCGGTACCCGGCGCCACCGACGGCAGCATACTGAGGACCTCGATCTTTTCCGATAAATGGAAGAATCTGGAGATCCGGCAGCCGCTGGAGGCCAGGTTCCATATCCCGGTCAACGTCTATGCCGACACGGTATGCGTCCTGGCGGCGGAAAAATATTTCGGGATCATGCGGCAGAGCACCTACAGCAACGTGGCCCTGGTCTCCTTGAACTACGGCGTCGGCATGGCCTGGATGAATGACCGTCATACTTATTACAGTCCCGGCAGGCATCAGTGCGAGCTGGGACATATCACAGTCCGCCCCGGCGGCACTTTATGCTCCTGCGGCAAGCGGGGATGTCTGGAGATGTACGCTTCTCCTCTGGGGATCACCACCCAGTTCCGGGAAGCCGCGGCCAGAGGCGAGCCCTCCGACGTGGTCCTGCACCCCTCCGACGGCGCCCTGTATCAGTCCATCCGCCTCCATGCCAGACAGGGAGACGCCCTTTCCAGGCGCCTCTTCGCCCAGGCAGGCGAGCTTTTGGGCGATCACTGCGCTTCCGCCTGCTCGCTCTTGGAACCGGAGCTTTTGATCATGGGCGGAAACCTCCTGGCAGACCGTTTTCTCTGGCAGGAACAGTTTGAAGAACATTTTCATAAAAATAAATTTCCATTCTGCGAGACGAAGATCAGCTACTCTGAGCTTACGTCTTCCGCTTCCATGCTGGGAGCGGCCTTCACTGCCCTGGATGCCCTCCTGAACGGCTTCCTGGCCGATGCGCTCTTACAATTCAATACCGGAAGGTAACAGCTAGATACCCAATAGGCAGGGGAGCCCCGTTTGGTATTCATGCCGTTTACTATAGCAAAAGGTTGATATTTTTGATGTAGAAAGGCGATGCGTATGAATAACAAACACACATTGAAGCTGGGCGTTGTCCCCACCAGAAGGAATCTGACCGGCGAATTTTTCTGTAATGTAGACGTGGCCCAGGCCAATAAGAAAGCCACAGAGAAAAAACTGACGGAAATGGGCATTGACTTTGTCAATATCGATTTCCTCAATGAGGAAGGCATCATCTACAGCGGACTGGACGCGAAAAAAGTGGCCGACTATATGATCCAGGAGAAGGTCGACGCCTTGTTCACCCCCCACTGCAATTTCGGTACTGAGGACGCCATTGCCAAGATCGGCAAGATGGTAGGCAAGCCCCTGCTGCTGTGGGCTCCCAGAGATCCCGCTCCCGACAGCGAAGGCAACCGCTGCACCGACAGCCAGTGCGGCCTGATGGCCACCGGCAAGATCCTGCGCCAGTTCGGCGTGCCTTTTACCTATATGACCAACTGCACATTTGACGATCCCACCTTTGAGAGGACCATGAACTATTTCCTGGGCGCCGTCTCCATCGTCAAGAGCATGACCCATCTGCGCATCGGCCAGATCGGCGTCCGTCCGGAAGAATTCTGGTCGGTAAAATGCAACGAGCTGCAGCTCCTGGAACAGTTCGGCATCGAAGTGGTGCCGGTCTCCATGATCGAGCTGAAACAGCAGTACGATGCCATCATGGCCAATGAAGGGCCTCGTCTGGACGAGATCGTCGCTTATTATAAGGAAACCTTTGAGGTATCCGTAGACGACGACGCGCTCCGCCGCACGGCAGCTTTGGTCTGCACCATCAAAGACTGGGCAGAGGCCAAGGAAGTCTCCGCCATCGCCTCCAGCTGCTGGGGCCCCATGAGAGACATCGGCGGCGTCGCCTCCTGCTTCGCCTTCTCCGAGCTTACGGATATGGGCCTGCCTGTCATCTGTGAGACCGATGTCCACGGCGCCGTCACTTCCGTCATCGCTCAGGCGGCTACCCGCTGGACCAAGGCTTCCTTCTTCGCGGACATCACCATCCGCCATCCGGAAAACGACAACGCGGAGCTGTTCTGGCACTGCGGCGTTTTCCCCAAATCCACGGCCAGCAAGGCGAAAAAGCCCGGTATCGGCGTGAATTTCGACGAAGGACGTCCCACCGTCGGCAACTTCCTGCTGGAGGACTCTCCTGTCACCGTCATGCGGTTCGACTGCTCCGGCGACAAGTACAGCCTCTTAGTGGCAGAAGGAAAGACGGTCCCCGGACCGGCCACCAAGGGTACTTACGGCTGGATCGAATTCAAAGACTGGCCCAAGCTGGAGCATAAGGTCGTCACAGGCCCTTACATCCACCATGTGGCCGGCGTACAGGATCACATCGCACCGATCCTCTATGAAGCATGCAAATATATCCCCGCCCTGACTCCGGATATGGCTGAGCCTACGGAGGAAGAAGTTCAGGCCCTGCTTCGCTAGGAAATCAAACCGCCTGCGGCTTCAGCGGCGGTTTCCTATGAAAGAAACACTTGCGCCGGAGCCCGCAGCTGCTGCGGGCTCCGGCTCCGGTAAAGCCTCCGGAAGGTACAGATCCCAAACTTCCGGGGAGGCCGGAATGTCTGACAGAGAATACACCAACCAAGAAAGGAACTGACTGCCATGAGCTTAAAGAAAACCATCTGGGGAACCACCAAAAACGGCGAAACGGTATACCGTTTCCAGCTTTCCAATGAAAACGGGATGACCTTGGAAGTCTGCAACATCGGATGCAGCATCCTTTCCATCATCGTGCCGGACCGGGACGGAGCCCCCACCAACGTGGCTCTGGGCTTTCCCACCCTGGCCGAATACGAGACCAACCGGGCCAGCTTCGGCTGCGTCGTGGGCCGCTATGGGAACCGCATCCGCGGCGGCCGGTTTTCTTTCGGCGGCAAAGAGTACCAGCTGGAACAGAATGAGGGGAACAACCACCTCCACGGCGCCTCCGGCGGCTACGCCTTCCGGTATTTTTCCTGCGCCGGCGAGGGTGAGGACCATGTGACCTTCCGGCTGGAAAGCCCCGACGGAGACGGCGGTTATCCCGGGAACCTCACGGTCCTGGTGGAATACCGTCTGCTGCGGGACAATTCCTTCACCATCTCCTACCGGGCTTCCACAGACACCGCTTCCTTCTGCAACCTGACCAACCACAATTATTTCAATCTGGCGGGTGAGGGGAACGGAAACGTTCTGGATCATGAGATGAGGATCGCGGCCGACGCTTTCACCGAGATCGACGCGGAATTCATTCCCACCGGAAAACTGGTCCCTGTCCGGGGAACTGCCCTGGATTTCAACACGTCCAAGCCCATCGGCCGGGACATCGGCTCTGATTGGGATCAGATGGTCATGGCCGGAGGCTACGATCACAACTACGTCCTCCGGGCAGACGCTTCTCCCAAGGCAGCGGCCTGCTGCCCCAGGACCGGGATCCAGATGGAAATGGAGACCGACAGCCCCGGCGTCCAGTTCTACACGGCCAACGGCCTGGACGGCTCCATCACGGGCAGCTCCGGAAAACCTTATGAAAAACACGGCGGTTTCTGCCTGGAGACCCAGTTCTTCCCGGACTCCATCAACCAGCCCTCATTTCCCTCCTGCCTCGTGACAAAGGAAGCTCCCCAGAGCTTCTCCACCACATACCGTTTTTCTGTCAGACCGTGAAAGGACGGATCTTATGAGCAAGAAATATGACGCAGTATGCATCGGCTTCATCGTCCAGGACATCATTGTCACGGACATCCCGGAGGATGCCCTCACCAAGGACACTTCCGTGGCGAAAGAAGCCTTGATCACATCCGGCGGAGACGCCGGAAACGAAGCCATTACCCTGGCCCACCTGGGAAGCCGCACCGCCCCCCTGGTGAAGATCGGCCGGGATGCCGTCGGGAACAGCATCTACTCCATCCTGGAAAACGAGCCTGTGGACCGCTCTCTGATCATCCGGGACAGCGCGGCCGAGATGATGATGGCCATTGTGGTCATCAAGCCGGACGGAGAGCGCTCTTTCCTGGTCAAGAAGGGAAACAGCCATTACCAGCTCCTCCCGGAAGAGATCCCGGAGGAAGCTCTGAAGGATACCAGGGCCGTCACCGTGGGAAGCCTCTTCTGCCTGCCCGGTCTGGACGGAGCGCCCATCGCCGGGATCCTGGAACGGGCCCGCTCCTATGGAGCCATCACCATCTGTGATATGAGCCATGACCTGGAGCACATCGGACCGGAGGCGCAGCTTCCCGTCTATCCCCATGTGGACTATATGATGCCCAGCCTGGAGGAGGCCCACTATGTGACCGGAGAGACGGATCCCGACAAGATCGCCGACTATTTCCTCTCCCGCGGAGTGGGAAACGTGGTGCTGAAGCTGGGAGCAGACGGCTGTTTCTTCAAAAATGCCCAGAAGCGGTTTTTCTCCGATCCCTACGAGATCAAAGCCGTGGACACCACCGGCTGCGGAGACAACTTCCTGGGCGGCTTTACCCACGCTCTCTTAAAGGGCTGGCCCATTGAGACCTGCACCGATTTCGCCTGTGCCGTAGGCGCCATCAACGCCACCGGCCTGGGCGCTCACCACACCATCAAAAGCGAACAGCAGGTGCTCTCCTTCATGGAGTCTGCCAACCGCCGTTCCATCATTAGATAAAGGAGCATATGCATCATGCCATTTGAAAAAGTAAGCACCATCTTAAAGGAAGCGGATAAAAACCATACCTCCGCCCTTGCTTTCAACTGCGTGGATTACACCATGGCCTCCTCCGTCGTAAGGGCGGCGGAAGCCGTCCATAAACCGGTCATCATCATGCTCTATCCGGAACACTCCTACAAGAACCGGTTCTGTTCACCGGAGGGCTTCGCTTCCATGGTAAGGGCACTGGCCGAAAAAGCTTCTGTCCCTGTTGGCCTCCATCTGGACCACTGCAGCGACTACGCTTATATCATTTCCGCCGTCAAGGCGGGCTTCCCCTCCGTCATGTACGACGGCTCCATGCTTCCCGTGGAGGAAAATATCGTAAACACCAAAAAGGTCGTGGAGACGGCCCATATCCTGGGCGCCGAGGTGGAAGCTGAGCTGGGCCATGTGGGCTTTGCCGCCACCAAGACCGACCAGTTCAATGAAGATATGTACACCCGCGCCGACGTGGCCGCCCAGTTCTGCGAAGCCACCGGAGTCGACTCCGTGGCCGTGGCTGTGGGCAGCGCCCACGGCTTCTACAAGACGACGCCCAAGCTGGATCTGGGCCGTCTGGAGGAGATCAACAAGGCCACCGATACGCCCCTCGTCATGCACGGCGGCAGCGGCATCCCCTTGGATCAGGTGGCCCTGGCCTTTGAAAAAGGCATCAACAAATTCAACGTAGGCACTGAATTCTTCCACCTGTACCACACTACTCTGGATACCTTCTATCGGGAAAAGGGCGTGCAGGGAGATTTCTTCGACATCCCCGTATATGTCCAGGAAAAGCTGGAAGAATACCTGGTGAAAAAGCTGGAGCTTTGCAGGATGTAAAATATTTAAAATCCCCGCGGCGGATCTTCCGCCGCAGCGGGATCCCCTCGGAGCGCGTTTTGCTCCATGGGTTTTCTGCGGATAAGAGAAAAAAGGGAGGCAAAAAATGCCTCTCTTTTCCTTTTGCTGTCGTTTCCTGAAAAAAACGGTTGAATCCCCGCCCGAACCAGCTTATAATGAGAAAGGATCCTGCCATGCAGGATCCCCAGACTGTCAAAGAACCCCTGCGGCGTCCGCATAAGCGGCAGGATTCCTTTCCGCCGCAGACAGGTCCCACGGAATGCTTTTGCTCTATGGAAACGAAGTTTCCTAAAGAGTAAAAAGAGTTCTCGTGCTGAGCCCAGTCTCCGCCTGGCCATGGACCGGCACGCGGTCTGAGCTGCTCCGCACGAGATCGGATCATCCAGGAGCTATCCCATATTTCTCATCAGGAGGTTTTCATGTCCAGCAGTATATTCCTTGATTCTTTTCAGCTCATCATAGCGCTTTATCTGTTTTATATCGCCATCCGGGGCGACGGCTCCATGTACCGGTTCAACAATCTGTCCGATGAACAGGTGGAGCAGATCCGGACTCCTTTACGCATCTGGTACGCAGTCTCCGGCTGCTTCGCGGCCGCGGATTTTGCCTTTTCGGCTCTGCGCACCTCCATGTTCACGGAAACCGCCGCTGCCGACGGCACCGTGAGCCTGACCCAGAGATTCACGGTGGACGCCCTTCCCTTTCTCAACGATTATAACTTTTTGAGCAGGGCCAGCACCGTCTGCACCGTCCTTTTGGTCATCTCCCTGTTCGGCATGGTGATCTGGCTGATACGCACAGGGAAAAAGAAGCAGTGAGAGTCACTGCTTCTTTTTTTTAATCCAATGTACGTCTCAGAGCTTCCCTCCAGCCCTTCCATTTCCTGATCCGCTCTGTTTCTTCCATGCCTGGCAGAAATTCTTCCCGTTCCGCAGCGTATAAAACTCTCTCATCATAGAGCCCCATTCCCATGCCAGCAGCATACGCCGCGCCTGCTCCCGATAATTCCTTAAGACTGGAGACCCAGACGGGAATCCTGCTGATGCTGCTCTGGAACTGCATCAGATACCGGTTCGCGGCTGCGCCTCCGTCGGCCCGGATCTGATCCGGGACAATCCCGGTCTGCCGCTCCATGGCTCCAAGCACATCCGCGATCTGATAAGCAATGGATTCCAGAGCCGCTTTTACGATCTCTTCTCTTCCTGTCATCCTTCCCATCCCCCAAAGGGAGGCTCTGGCATTGCTGTCCCAATAAGGCGCTCCTAGGCCGGTAAACGCCGGTACCAAATATGTCTTATCTTCCTGATCCGCTGCCCTGGCCAGGAACTCCGTCTCTGACGGATCCGTGATCAGGCCAAGTTTTTCCTGAAGCCAGCTTACGACCGCTCCCGTATAATTGATATTTCCCTCCAGCACATAAGAAAGCTTTCCTCTCACTTTCCATCCAATGGAGGAAGACAGGCCGGCTCCGCCGTCTGCCGGACGGTCTCCCGTCTGCAGCATCACAGAAGAACCTGTCCCGTAGGTGGCTTTCACCATTCCCGGTCTCATACAACCCTGCGCCAGCAGCGCTCCGTGGGAATCTCCCAAAACGCCATGGATCGGGACCGGCTTGGGCAGAAAGCCTTCCAAATCCGTCATACCATATTCTCCATCCGAATCCCGGACCTGCGGAAGGCTTTCCAGAGGGATTTCAAAGATCCCGCACAGCTCTTCATCCCATTTCAGATTCCGCAGATCAAAGAGCTGGCTCCTGGAGGCGTTGGAAAAATCTGTACAGAATACCTTTCCTCCTGTAAGCCGGTATACCAGCCAGGTATCCATGGTTCCTGCCATCAGTTCATGTTTTTCTGCCTTTTCCCGTATCTCTCTGCTGTGACGCAGCAGCCACGACAGTTTTGCCGCTGGAAAATACGGGGACAGCGGGAGCCCCGTCTTCTGCCGGATCCGCTCAGAAAAGCCCTCCAGCTCTATCTTTCTGCAAATATCGGCTGCCCGGGAGCACTGCCAGACCACGGCATAGGACAGGGGCTCCCCTGTGATCCTGTCCCAAACAGCCGAAGTCTCCCGCTGATTGCTGATTCCCAGCCCGGCGATCTGCTCCCTTTCGATCCCTGTCTCTTTCACAAGGTCCCGGACAGCCTGTAAGGTATTGGCATATATTTCCGTCAGATCATGGGAGATCCATCCCTTTTCATTTACGATCTGCCTGTGGGGACGGTCGGTCCTTCCCACCAGTCCTCCCTTTTCATCAAACAGCAACGCTTTTGTTCCCTGGGTGCTCTGGTCAATGGCAGCCACATACCATCTCATAAGCCTCCTCCTCTTTCCAAAAGCTCCGCTGCGGCTTCCGCGATGCCTTCCTTATCCAGCCCGTAATGGCGGAACACCTCCTTGGAAGTTCCTGTGATGACCGGCGCATCCGGAAGCGCCAGATTCCTCACCGGCTTGGGACAGTGGAGACTGACGGCCTGGCTCACCATGGCTCCCAATCCTCCATAAAGAGAATGTTCCTCTACTGTAAGGACTGCTCCTGCTTTCTCCGCAGCCAGAAGCAGCGTCTCCAGATCCATCGGCTTCACACAATACATATCGATGACCGCAGCCGAAATCCCCCTCTTCTCCAAAAGAAAAGCCGCATCCAGAGAAGGCCTGACCATTTCCCCGCAGCTTACCAGGAGTATGTCTTTCCCTTCCTTCAAAACTTCCGCCCGGTTCAGGCGAAACGGTATGTTTCCCTCCTCATACACATCCTCCACCGCGTTTCTCCCGATCCGCAGATAGGCCGGCTCTTCATCCTCCAAAAGAGCCCGGATCAGCGCTGCCGACTGAAACCGGTCGCTGGGCAGATAGACCCTCATGCCGGGGATGCCCGCCATGGCCGCGATGTCCTGGACAGAATGATGGCTCATCCCCAGAGCTCCATAGCTGACTCCACCGCTGATGCCGATCAGCGTTACATTTGTATGGGAATAGGCCACGTCGATCTTGCACTGTTCATAACTCCTGGCGGATAAAAAACTGGCTGGAGACGCAGCAAAGACTTTTTTCCCGCAGGCGGCCAACCCTGACGCCACGCTGACCAAATTCTGTTCTGCGATACCCAATTCCACAAACTGCTCCGGATACTTCTCCGCAAACGGTCCCAGGGAGGCCGAACCCTTGGAATCACTGCAAAGCACCAGGATGTCCCTGTCCTTTCCCGCCTCCTCCATCAATACATCACATATCGCTTTTCTGTTTGGTATCCTATTCATGCCAGTTTCGCCCTCCTCTCCTGAAGTTCCCGGATGATCTGTTCATACTCCTCCTGGTTCGGCACCTTATGATGCCATTCTGCCCGATTTTCCATCAGAGAAGCTCCTTTTCCCTTGACTGTACGGGCGATCACAAGAGAGGGTTTTCCTTTAACCTCATCCGCTTCCTGAAAAGCCGCATCCAGCTGCCTGATCTCATTACCGTCTTCCACGCAGATCACATGCCAGCCGAAACTCCTGAACCGTTCTGCCAGATCCTCCTGCCCCATGACAGCTTCTGTGGAACCGGAAATCTGCAGTCCGTTTCGATCCACCACCGCGCACAGATTATCCAGATGGTAATGAGACGCCGCCATGGCTGCCTCCCATACGGATCCCTCTGCCAGTTCTCCGTCTCCCATGACCGTATAGACCCTGTATGTTTCTCCATCCAGCTTTCCCGCCAGCGCCATTCCCACGCAGACCGGAAGTCCATGTCCCAGAGAACCGGAATTCATCTCAATCCCAGGCAGCTTGTTATTGGGATGTCCGATGAATGGAGAACCGAGACGACTGTAGGTCTCCATCACCGTTTCCCAGGAGAAAAACCCTCTTTCCGCCAGAACCGCATAATAAGCCTCCACGCAGTGCCCCTTGCTCAGGACAAACCGGTCTCTGCTTCGGTCTGCCTGATTTTCCGGTGAAATGTTCATATGCCGCATATACAGATCCACCAGGATCTCCATTACACTCATATCACCTCCGATATGTCCGCATCCGCTTTTCGCGATCAGTTCTGCCACCTTGATCCGCAGATCATATGCCAGCGCTTCCAGTTTTTCCATTATCATTCTCCTCTCAGATACGCCTGGATCCGTTCCTCTTCCGGATCGTACAGATCGGGCCGGATCCCCATATATTTGCACGCCTCGTACAGGACAGGTACCACATCTCTGTGGATCCCGACACAGTGATGGATATAAGGGCCCTCCACCAATTTGGCTTCCAGCCGTTTGATGTTCTCCACCTGGATCCAGAGATAAGTTCCCTTGGTCCAGGGCCCGTCCACTCCTTTTGCGTGACCCAGCAGCAGAGAATACTCCCCGTTATCTCCGTCGAACCGGACCAGGGAAATGTCTCCGTGCCTGGCCTCAGCGGAAAGACTCCCGGGATTTTCAAAAGCCAGAGGATAAGTAAGCCGCACCGGCTCCGCCGCCACAGACAGCGGCCAGGGACCGCAGTGCTGCAAAAGCTCTCCGTTTTCTATATCCGGATGACGCACCGTCCAATCCGCAAAAAAGCTCCTGGTCTCCCCCATGGCCGCTGCCTCTGTGAGAAGGGCCGTAACCGCCCCGTGGATATCGGTCTCGCATACTACAGGTATCCCTTCGTCATTGAGAAGGGCATTGGCCGCGCAGGGCATGATCCCCAACTCTCCCTGCAACTGATTCCAGCACTGTATGGCCGCCGCCTGACAGCCGTATCTGCGGATCAGACGTTCCAGTGCCACTTTGAGTGCCGCCACCTGCATAAGCTCCCCATCCTTGATCTCCACTTTCATATGGCTGCGGCAATAATCTGCCACCTGCCGCATCTCTTCTCTCTCTTCCCGGACCTTTCTGACCTCCTCTGTCAGTTCCGGCATCGGGATTGGCGCCAGCTGGATATTGAATTTTTCCAAAAGTTCCCCTTCATTGCACATGGTGGACCAGAAATCAAAGGGCCTGGTGGAAATCTGAAGGATCCGGATCCCGCGAAACACTTTAACTACATTGCAGACCGCCAGAAAATCCCGGATCCCCCGTTCAAATACAGGATCTTCCAGACGGCAGTTAGTCATATATGTAAAAGGGATCCGAAACCGTCTCAGCACTTTTCCCGTGGCAAAAAGGCCGCATTGGGTATCCCGGAGCCGGACTCCGTTCTCATCCGGCCTCTCATCCAGAGGCCCCCACAAAAGTACCGGTACATTTAATTCCTTCGCCAGCCGGGCACATTCATACTCCGTACCAAAGTTGCAGTGAGGAAAGAAGATCCCGTCCACCTTTTCTCTTTTGAACTTTTCCGCGATACGGTGCATGTCCTCATCCCGGTACAGAAGCCCCTCTTCATTGATGTCTGTAATATCCACAAAATCGATCTCCAGCTCCCTCAGCCTGGCGGCCGTCAGTTCCCGGTACCTTCTGGCATCCGGAGCGCTGAAAATATTGCGCCTGGTGGGCGCAAACCCAAGTTTCACCTTTGCCATTCTTTTTTCCTCCTTATATATATTCCCACATAATCCCGTCCTGGACCTCCAGGATCCGGGAACTGCACCTTTTTAAAAAATCCAGATTCTCCGAAAAGATCACAACAGAAACACCCTGGCTGTGTATATCCTCCAAAAGCTGGAGAAGCCTATGGAGATTTCTGGTGTCATAGCAGCTCTCCGGAGAAAACATCAGGATAAACTCCATCTGCGCAAACAGCCATTTGGCAGCCTGGATCCGGATGCTCTGTTCTTTCGTCACCCTTCCCTCAGGAAGTCTTTCCAGTTTCCCATATTCCTCCAGCAAATCTCTTCCATGTATGGTCTTCATCACATTGCTGTAAGAAAAATTCACGATCCGCTTCCTGGCCCGGATCCCCGCTTTCCGGATCTTCTCCGGCATACGCAGGATTACATTCTGAAACAGCGAACGGTTGTAAAACAGCATATCCATTCCATAGGGAATACTGCCCGCCCGGAGCTTCGGCATCTTCTGTCTCAGAAGATGGTACGTCTTTCCCCTTGTTTTTACAGATCCCGTACAGAAGGTTTTGGAGAGCAATAGATCCATCAGCTCCTGCCCTTCAAATACATTGGGGCTGAAGATTCCCACCGTCTCTCCGTGCCCTATACAGAAACTTATGTTCCTCAGCCTGGATCCGTTGGATACATGGGACAACACCAGGCTTCCTTCTCCCGGCAGAGCCCTCACACGCAGAGTTTCTTCCGATTGCTCTGCCGTTCCGGGCTGGCTCAGGATCAAAAAAGGCTTTTCTGAAAACTGCATGACGGTGGTGCCGGAACGGATCACGGTGAGCCGGTCCAAAAGATCCCCAAAATCCGGAAAAATCTCTCCGAATGCCAGCAGAACGGCTGACTTTTCCGCTCTGACCAGCTGTTTTAAGATCCTCCTCCACACCTCCATCTCCTCTCTGGAATATACGGCCGTGACATTCTCCATATAGATCACTTTAGGTTCCCGGACATATGCCCGCAAAAGTTCCATGATGGTTTTCTGCGCCGGTGTGAGCTGACGCGGATAGCGGTAAGAGACAAAAGGCTCCTCCAATCCAAAGAGATGAAAGATCTTCTCCGCGCTTTTATAGATATTCCCCTTCCTTTCCGGCAAAAACAGCGGCTGCTTGTGATCTACCAAAAACAGATTTTCTGCCAGGGAAAGAGAATCGATCAGGCTGGATTTTAGTTCGATGGTATAGACAGACTGATTTAAAAGCCGTCTCCTGGCCGCTCCTTCCACCCGCACATTGTCCACATAGATCTCTCCCTCATCCGGCACCGTATATCCCTTCAGCAGATCCAGAAAAGGACTTCTAAACTGAGTATTGGGCATCATGAGCCCATGCATTTCTCCGGTATAGGCCTCCAGATTGATGTTGTAAAAATTCCCGGCCTTCCCGGCAAAGCCAAGATGCTGGATCCTGAGGGCTTCCTGCAAGATGTTGTTCATGGCAGATCTCCGTAAAATCTCAAAGATTCTTCCGACGGCAGAGCCGGAAGCAGGATCCGGACCTCTGTGCCGATATTTTTTATGCTGTATACATTGATCCCATACTGCTGGCCGAACATCAGCTTGATCCGCTGATTGATATTGACAAGTCCCACCGACTTTTCCCCATGGTCCACCTGATAATTCTGGATCTGTTCCGGAGATTCCATAAGCCTCCTGTTGCAGGCGATCAGATCTTCCTCATCCATTCCCATACCATTGTCCCGGATGGAAATGATCAGATGGACATTGGTGCAGCAGGCCGAGATCCAGATCCGGTTGTCCTTGCCGCTGCCTTCAAATCCATGGCTGACGGCATTTTCCACAATGGGCTGAAACACCAGTTTCGGGATGATATAGGACAAAACCGCCGCATCATCCAGGCTTCGGTCCAACTCCACGGAAAAAGGCATCTTCAGCCGGTATTTCAGGATGTTGGTATAATCCTTCAGATTGTCCAGCTCCTTTTGTACGGTAGAAAAATTTCCGTTCTGACTGACGCTGTAACGGAGCATGGAGGAAAGGGCTTCGATCACGGAGGTGGTCTGCAGAGCCTGCTCTTCCAAAGCCAGTCCCCGTATGGACTCCAGCGTATTATAAAGAAAATGGGGGCCGATCTGACTCTGCATGGCCGCCAGCTCCGCCTGTTTCTGCAGCAGAGAATATCGGACCTGCTTTTTGGAATTCTCATCTACAAATTCCAAAAGTTCCCACATGGCAGCTGAAGCGCGGAACCGGAAATACTTTCTTTTCTCCTCGGGAATGTAATGATGCTTCTCCAGAAAATCCAAAGCTACCTTTGCCGCCTCCCATATATAAATGATCGAAAGAACGGCACAGGCAGTCTCCACGGCAACTGCCGCCAACGCAAATTCCGGCTTTCTGAGAGACAAAATAAACAAAAACAGCAGAACCGCTCCATAGAACCACACACAGAATAGCCTTATTTTTTTTCTGTCCATCAGGCACCCCCTGTCTATCGGTGAAATTCCCGGTATTCCGACGGTGTGACCCCCACATTCTTCAAAAACTGTTTCCGAAAGCTTTTAATGTCTCTATATCCCACCGATATGGCGATCTCCGTGATGCTGTCGTCGGTCTGGGAGAGTTTTTCCTTGGCCTTTTCAATCCGTACCCTGGCTATAGCATCGCTTAGATTCTGATTGGTCTCTTTTTTATAGAGGATCCCCAGATAGGCGCTGCTTAAATGAACTGCCCCGGCGATGGTCTCCAGAGATATTTTGGAATCATAATGTTCATAGATATACCTATCGATCTCCTGGATCATACTGCTCTTGGGTTTCTGTTTATTCTGCGTATACTCCAAAACAATCTCCTCCACAGAACTCAGAAACTGTTCTTTAAGGACCTGTACCGACGGAAAATGACGCAGTTCCCGAATATATCTGTATTCCTCCGGCTCCCTTCCGTCAAAATCCAGATGTAGCCGTCCCATACCCCGGATAAAAAAAGCAAAAAACTCCCGGAACCAGTCTGCCGTTTTATGGGGACTTCTCGCAAACTGAGGGACCGCATCCTGTATGACAGACTCGCATGCTTCCCGGATCCCCTCCATATCCAACAGATCCATATAGTGAGACAAATGGTAGCGGTCCGGATCCAGGCTGATCTTCTCATCCATCAATCCATGGTCCGCTTCCAGGACCTGATCCGTTCCCAGGACGACTCTGCCTGCCTCCCACTCCATACACAGTCCATAGGAAGACACCAGTCCCGCCACGGAAGCCGCCTCCTGGCCCACAACAGCCGTCACATGGATGCCGGGATAACTGCGGAGCCTAGAAGAAAGGACTTCCCGGAACTTGACGATCCTGCTTCGGATCCGTTCCCGAACAGCCGGAGAATAATTCACCAGAAATACAAATCTCTCGGCTTTCGTATCCTCCAGCACCATTTCCAGATCACTGCACAGTTCCCCAAATACCTGCTTAAACAGGTTTTTGATCTTTCCACCGAAAGATTCCAGATTCTCGCAGAGGTGATGAGAGTCATCCAGCTTTATGATCCCCAGGCAAAAGCAGGAAGCCGAAAAATGGTACGCAAATTTTTCATTGACTTCCCCTATGCCATATGTGATAAAATCCAGATTTTTATAAGCCAGCTTCAAAAGAAAATATTCCCGCGCGCTCTTATTGGGAGGGAGTTCCTCGATCTGGAGCATATGAGAACGAATGTCCCTGGCCACCGATTCCAGACAGCTGTTCAGCTCCTCCCGGCTGATGGGTTTTAAAAGATAATCCTTTACTCCCCACTTGACTGCCATCTGGGCATATTCAAACCGCTGATAGCCGCTGATCAGAATACAGCGTATATCCGGATATTTTTCCGCCAGCAGCTTCACCAGCGCCAGACCATCTTTTTCTTCCCCTTCTCCCAGACGGATGTCCGTGATCACGATATGAGGCATCTGATATTCAATGGCCACCAGCGCTTCATCCGCCGACTGACACAGAGCCAGACAGGTCAGGTCCAGATCTTCCCACCGGATCAAAGACTGGACCAGCCTGCAAATATAAATCTCATCATCCACGATCAGTACTTTCAGCTTCATGGTCATTCCAACCCATCCTTTTTCCACAGCTGCATCTGTTCCGCATACAGTTCGTCCCAAAAATCATCCTGCTTCACAGTCAGATCCCTGAATCCGAAAGATTTTCTGGACAGCTCCCGCATCTCCGCTTCCGAGCTCAGCTCCCCGGCCGCATACATCTGGATCAGAGCATTTCCCGCCGCGGTCGCGTACCGGACTCCCGATTCCAAAGGAAGGCCGGTGCAGGCAGAGATCACCTCTCCCAGCAAGCTGCACTGGCATCCGCCATTGAAAAGACGGATCCTTTTTATCCTGCCCCCAATTCCCCGTTCCAATTCTTCTATGCAATTTCTGGCAGCCAGACCATAACTGTCTATGAGACAGCGGTAGATCTCTTCCGGCCGTTCCGGCACAGGCTGTCCTTTTTCCCGGCAATAATCCTGCACTCTGGAGACCATATCTTTTGTCCGGTGATAAAACAACGGCGCGTTTGGATTGATCACATACTTCCCGGCCGGAAGCTGTCTGGCCATGGCCTCCAGCTGGTCAAATCCATAGTCATATCCGTGATCCCGGAAACTCTTCATGCACTGATTTAAGATCCAAAATCCCTGGACATCCCGGTATATGGTCCAATTTTCCAGAAAACCCTTCACCGTCCGGAAATTTCCCTGAAACAGTTTTTCATTCACAATAGGCTCCTTTGTCCGGACTCCCACCAGCATCATGGTCCCCATACTGATAAACGCTGTCTCCCCATCCAGCCCGTCAATTCCCGGCAGAGCCGCCGGCGTATCATGCCCGGCATCCAAAACCACGGAAACATCTCTGTCTCCGATATATTCCGCCACACCGGAAGCTACTTTTCCCATGACCGTTCCCGCTTTTAAGAGGGGAGGAAAAATATCCGTCCGGAGTCCCAGTCTGGCCAGAAGCGGTACATGATACTGTCCGGCTGAGAGATCCGTAAATCCCAAAGAAGAAGCCAATGTATCGTCCATGGCAGGTATACCGGACAAAAAGTACGTCAGTACGGAAGCTGTCCCCATCAGCAGCTTTGCCTTTTCGTAAATATCGGAAAAACGTTTATCTGCCAACAGCTGAGAAGGGCCGATCCCCAGAAAAAATACACTTCCGGTCTCCTGGTAAAATTCTCTGTGGGTTATCCTTTCAAAAAATTCCTTTTTGGTTATCAGTGTCCTCTCATCTCTGTGCTGGAACATATTGGATAAAAGCTGGCCGTTTTCGCCGAATAATCCATAGTCGCCGCCCCAGGTGGTGACGCCGATGGAAGCAGTGGTCCCTTTTCCATTTGTCTGCACGAATCCCTTGAACTGCTTAAGCACCTGGTCATAGATATGAAGGATGTCGTTGTACATACAGCCCGCCACCGTCACCGGTTCATATTGAAAAGGTCTGGCAGCAGCGATGCGCACCGATGCGCCGTCATACGCCATGTCGATCATCTTCCCGCCGCTGGAACCGCAGTCTACCGCAATATAATGTTTTTCCATCATATGATTCCTCCCTGTAAGATGGAAAATAGTGAAGAAGCGTAAGGCTCCTCCACTATCTTCCTTTCCTTATGCTGCTGTTTTACTGTGGACAGATCTTACTGATATGTACCAGCTTCCGTATGGATGTCGATCCACTTCTGAAGAGTTTCCGGATCATCCTTGGTGATGATATCCTTAGGCACCTTCTGTACCTTCTCGGCAGAATCCCCGGCACCGCTGCACAGATCATATGCCAGCTGAAGGGACATTTCGCAGCCAGCCACAATATCTTTTCCGATGGTCATGGTCAGTTTGCCTTCATCCACGGATTTGACAGCTCCGGCCAGCGCATCCACGGAGATCACCATGGTCCCGTCCAGACGGCCTTCCTGTTCCAGAACCTGGACTACGCCGAGACCCATATCATCATTGGCGCAGATGACTGCATCGATATGGTCATAAACCTGGCACCAGTTCTCCATCAGGGCAATGGCCTCATCCCTCAGCCAGTTGGCCGTATTGGTATCGGTGACGGTGTAGCCTGCTGCCTCCAGCACTTCCTTGCAGTACTGCTCACGAGCATTGGCATGCTGATTGCCTACTTCACCCTGCATGAAGAGGATGACAGGATCTTCTACACCATTCTTCTCAAACCACTCTACCGCATATTCTCCCAGCAGTTCGCCGTCGTCCTGAGGATTGGATTCTACGGTATACGCCCAATCATTGTCGATGATCAGATCGTTGATGAAATAGATCCCCTTCTCCTTACACTCCTCTACAATGGGAAGGACTGCTTCCGGATCATCTGTCTGGCAGATAATGGCATCTACATCCTGAGCGATAAAATTCTCCAGTACCTCGATCTGCTTGTTGGTATCAAATTCGCAGTCCACCTGCAGAAGCTCCAGTTTTCCGCCCCAATTGGCTTCTGCCTGTCTCATGTACTCAGCGGCTTCCATGGACGTGAACGGATCTGACAGACCTTTGGCAGCAAACCCAATGGTAAAAGGCTCATCCGCTTCAGCCTGGCTCTCGCCGCCTCCCGTTTCTTCTCCCTGGCTCTCACTGCTTTCACCCTCGGCCTGAGTCGTAGGCGCCTCGGTCTCATCCCCGCCGCTGCTCCCGCAGCCTGCCAGTGACAGGACCATAACAACGGCCAGCAACAATGACATCAGTTTCTTCATACCTTTTCCTCCTTTTGGAAATTTTATTTATATAAGCGGCCGGGAGACTTCCCCTCCCGCATATATCCATGCTCCCGTCACGCCATGATCTTGGAATTTTTCCCCTTCATATCAATGATCACGGCCACTACGATCAGGACTCCTTTCAGGATCTGATGATAATAGGACTGTACAGAGAGCAGATTGAAAATATTATTGATCATACCGACGATCAGGATACCGATCAGAGTTCCGAACATGGTTCCCTCTCCTCCGGTGAAGCTGGTGCCGCCCAAAACCGCTCCGGTAATGGCGTCAAACTCATATCCTTCTCCGGCGGTGGGCTGTCCCGTATTCAACCGGCACATCAGAAGGATACCGGCCAGACCGCCCATCGCTCCCTGGATCACATAAGAAATATGACGGATCTTATTTACATTGATACCGGAAGCCACCGCCGCTTCTTCATTTCCGCCAATGGCGTAGATATAACGGCCGTACATGGTCTTTTTCAACAGCACCGCAAATACCACAAACAGGATCAGCATGATCCATACAGGAATGGGAACACCCAGGATATTTCCTCTTCCCAATATCGCAATGTCCCCGATCTGGTAGATGACATTCCCGCCCGTATAGAGCAGCGCTGCTCCTCTTATGGAAGTCATCATGGCCAGCGTCGCCATGAAAGCGGGAACTTTAAATTTCGTGATGATCAGTCCGTTCACATATCCGATAATGGCGCCCAGGATAATAGAATAGGCCACCGCAAGGATTCCGGCCCAGACAGGCGCCATTCCCATTTTCGTCGTCAGATCCACATACATGACGATCCCTGCCACGCCGGTAAAAGCTGCCACAGAACCGGGAGACAAGTCTGTCACGCCGGAAATGATCAGCATCGTGATGGGAAATGCGATGATCGCGTAGACCGCTGTCTGCCGCAGGATGTTGATCAGGTTGCTCACTTTCAAAAACGCCGGGCTGGCAAAAGAACTGATGATAAAGATTGCCGCAAATAAGATATAGATCATGTACTTTTTGAAAATAGTCTGTACGATTCGGCCCTTCTGGCCTGTCTTTGTATTTCCTGCCTTATTCATCTCGTCCTCCTATCTCGCATTTGCCTTCCGCAGTTCTTCTACATTGGCGGAAGCAAATTCCATAATGGTCTCCTGGTTGATCTCTTCCTGGCTCACTTCACCGGCCAGGTAGTGCTCCCGCATGATCAGGACCCTGTCGCACATACCGATGACTTCCGGCAGTTCTGAAGAGATCATCAGGATCGCCATTCCTTTGGAAGCCAGCTCCGTCATGATCTTATAGATCTCATATTTGGCTCCCACGTCGATCCCTCTGGTGGGTTCGTCCAGAATGAACACTTTCGGATTTGCCAGGATCCACTTGGCGAGGACCACTTTCTGCTGATTTCCTCCGGAAAGGGAACTGGCTTTCACATGCATAGTGGGAGCCTTTACCCCCAGTTCATCAAAGACTTCCTTTTCCATCCGCTGCTCTTTCTTTCCATCCAGTAAAAATCCGCTTTTCCCCAGAAACTTTCTCAGATTGGGAAGCCCGATATTTTCTCCGATTGTGGCCTTCAGCACCAAACCGTACCGTTTCCTGTCCTCTGTCGCCATCATGATCCCGTGCTTCATGGCGTCCGATGTATTCTTTATGGTGATCTTTTTTCCATCCAGATAAATCTCTCCGGAATCTATGGGATCCAGTCCGAATAAGGCCCTGGCGATCTCTGTCCTTCCGGCTCCCATTAACCCCGCCAGTCCCAGGATCTCTCCGGCATGGAGTTTAAAGCTGATATTTTCAAAACGCTTATGACCTGTCAGATTTTTTACTTCCAATACCACCCGGTCTGTGGCGATATGCTGTTTCGCCGGATAAATGTTATTGAGTTCCCGGCCCACCATCATTTTAATGATGTCCCCTCTGGTCACATCCTTTACTTCTTTCGTGTCGATATACTGACCATCCCGGAGGATCGTGACCCTGTCTCCGATCTCAAACATCTCCTCCAGACGATGCGAGATATAGATGATCCCGGCTCCTTCTGCCTTCAGCTTTTCAATGCATTTGAACAACGTCTTCACTTCTGCATCCGTGATGGCCGAAGTCGGCTCATCCATGATGATGATCCTGGCCTTCTGAGATACGGACTTGGCGATCTCGATCATCTGCATCTGAGATACCGTCAGATTTCTCACCAGTGTATGAGGATCGTAATCCAGCCCCTGCGCCTCTAAGATTTCCCTGGCCTCCCGGTAGATCTTCCTGTCGTCGATCAGCCTGCCTGCCATCAAGGGTTCCCGTCCCAGAAACAGGTTTTCCGCAATGGTCATGGTGGGGACCTGGTTCAGCTCCTGATGGATCGTCGCGATCCCATGTTCCAGCGCGTCATGGGGATCCTTCAGCGTCACCTTTTCCCCCTCTATGAAAATCTCCCCCTCATAGTCGGTATGGAGCCCGCAGAGGATTTTGATCAAAGTAGATTTCCCCGCTCCGTTTTCCCCCACCAGAATATGGACCTCGCCTTTTTTTACTGTCAGGCTGACATCATCCAATGCCCGGACCCCTGGGAAGGATTTGGAAATGTGCTTCATCTCCAGCAATGCTGTCTCTCCCATCAAATTGCCTCCCTTCAACCGTTCCGCATTCAATTTCTATGTATAACTTAACCATATTTTTCTGAAAAATTAAAGTTTTTTTGTCTATATTCACTCATCCGCACCCCTTACATATTAGAATCGCACCCCGTCCCCTTCGTCATGCATCCGGATCTTTTCTATCCGGAAAACCAAGAATGTACACGGCCCGCATCACCGCGGTGCCTTTGTTCCTTTTGAAACGCGGTGTTCCATAACGCAAAAAGGCACGGCCAAAGGCCGTGCCATTTTTACTATCTGCTGATATTTATTTGATCTTTTCCGCAACTGCTGCTGCCACTTTTTCAGCTAAAGCGTCAAGCCACCCTTCATCGGGATGGAACGCATCCAGAGAAACTGCCGGCTCCTGATTGTTGGTGGTTTCCGGCGCATTGACCAGACGCTTAGGGTTGATCACCAGGTCGTGAGTATCCGCCAAAAGCTTGATCTGTTCCATGGAAATGGGACGATAATCTGTCTTCACAACGAATTTGTGGAGCAGAGCCAGCTTTGCGTAGCTCTCCGCATCTTCCAGGATATACCATGCCTCAATGGGAGTCTTTCCCCATGAAATGGGACCATGGTTCGCCAACATCACCACATTGTAATCCTTGCAGTAGGGAGCCACAGATGCCGCCAGCTCCTCAGAACCGGGATTCTGGTAAGGCGCCACCGGGATCCGCCCGGAAATCGCTGCCGTAGCCGGTGTCAGAGACATATCCAGTTCCATTCCCAGGTTGGCAAATAAGTTCAAAAACGTGGGATGTGCATGGGCCGTTGACATTACCTCATCGTTTTCTTTGTAGATCCTAAGGTGCATCGGAAGCTCTGAAGTAGCTTTCCAGGTACCCTCTAGAATATTCCCGTCAAAATCCACTTTCAGCAGCATATCCGGCCTTAAATCTCCCTTGCTCACGCCGGTGGGAGTCGCGATCACAGTATTGTCTCCGACCCGGATCGTGATATTCCCGTCATTGGCCGACACAAACCCCCTCTGATACATCTTCTGCCCAATGCTGCAGATCATCTCTTTTGCTTCCTGTTCCGAAATATACTTCATTCATCCACCCTCCTTGTCGCGAAATGCCATCGTATAACTGCCATCTGTAATTCAGCATTACTGTATCATGGCAGCCCTTCCTTTACAAGGCGGCACTCCCAACAGGATTGGGTGGTGATTCCAATGATCTTTGCTTTCAGGACCAGGCTTTTACCTTCTCCAGATGCCAGATGTCCTCCACATACTGCTCAATGGTCCGGTCTGAGCTGAACTTGCCGGAATGAGCCACATTCAAGATGGCGGTCCTGTCCCACCAGGAAGGATCCCGGTAGGCCTGATCCACTCTCTGCTGAGCCTCCGCGTAAGCACGGAAATCCTTCAGCACGAAATAAGGATCTGCTTTGGAAGTACTGTAGGTATTCAGCAGAGAATTGTAAATATCCCGGAACAGTTCCGGATCCTCAGGAGAATAGAAGCCATTGACCAGCTGCATGAGGACCTGCCGGATCTCCTGATCCTGGTTGAAGATCTCCATGGGGTCATAGCCCCCATACGTCTCAAATCCAATGACCTCGTCCGCGGACATACCGAAAATAAACGCATTTTCTCTTCCGACCTCTTCCACGATCTCCACATTGGCGCCGTCCATGGTACCAAGAGTAAGAGCTCCATTGAGCATGAGCTTCATATTGCTGGTTCCAGAACCTTCCCGGCTGGCTGTGGAGATCTGTTCGCTCACGTCCGCCGCCGCGTAGATCCACTCCGCATTGGACACCCGGTAATCCTCAATGAATACTACTTTTATCTTTCCCCCGATGGACGGATCTCCATTGATCACTTCTGCCACGGAATGGATCAGCTTAATGGTCAGCTTGGCGATCTTATAGCCGGCAGCCGCTTTCGCTCCGAAGATAAACGTCCTGGGGATCATATCCATATTGGGATCCTCTTTCAGCCGGTTATAGAGATACATCACATGGAGAATGTTGAGGAGCTGACGTTTGTATTCATGGAGCCGTTTTACCTGCACATCAAAGATCGAGGACGGATCCACGTCAATGCCGTTATGCTCTTTTATATATCCGGCCAGCCGCACCTTATTCTGATACTTGATCTCCCGGAATTCCTTTCGGCACTGAGGATCGTCCGCGTATATGGCCAGCCGTTTCATCTGAGATAAGTCTGTGATCCATTCATCTCCGATCTTTCCCGTGACCCATCGGGCCAGCCGCTCATTTCCATGGAGCAGGAATCTCCTCTGGGTGATCCCATTGGTCTTGTTATTGAATTTTTGAGGCATCATTTCATAGAAATCCCGGAAAACGCGGTTTTTCAGGATCTCTGTATGAAGCCTGGCCACGCCGTTGACGGAAAAACTGCCGGCCACCGCCAGATGTGCCATATTGACCTGGCCGTCGCAGATGACCGCCATGCGCCGTACCTTTTCCTCATCTCCCGGATAAATACGGCGGATCTGCTCCGTGAATCTCCTGTTGATTTCTTCTACGATCTGGTAAATTCTGGGAAGAAGTCTGGAAAACAGCTCAATGGGCCATTTTTCCAAGGCCTCTGCCATGACCGTATGGTTGGTGTAGGCACAGCATTTCGTCACCACATCCCAGGCATCCTCCCAGGAAAAGTCCTCCTCATCGATCAAAAGGCGCATAAGCTCCGGTATCGCCACCGTGGGATGAGTATCGTTCATCTGAAACACTACTTTTTCCGGCAGATGATGCAGATCGGCATGCTTTGCCTTATATTTCCTCAGAGCCCTCTGGAGACTGGCCGACACAAAGAAATACTGCTGCTTCAACCGCAACTCCTTCCCGGCATAGTGATTATCATTGGGATAGAGAACCTCCACAATATTCCTGGCCAGATTCTCCTGCTCCACTGCCCTGCGGTATTCCCCCTTATCAAAGGCTTCCAGGTCAAAGGTATCCATCGGTTCCGCATCCCACACCATCAGAGTATTTACCACACCGTTTCCGTACCCGCTCACCGGCAGATCATAAGGAACTGCCCTCACCGGCTGATAACCCTCCTGGATAAAATGGCTTCTGCCGTTCTCATCAAATTCCACCCGGACATGACCGCCGAATCTTACTTCCACAGCATATTCATCCCGGCGCACCTCAAAAGGGTTCCCATCCCGGAGCCAGTTATCAGGAACCTCCACTTGAAAACCATGTTCAATTTTCTGCTTGAAAAGCCCGTACCGGTAACGGATCCCGCAGCCGTAAGCCGGATAGCCCAAAGAAGCCAAAGAATCCAAAAAACAGGCAGCCAAACGGCCCAAGCCTCCGTTTCCCAGAGCGTAATCGGACTCCTGGTCTTCTATGGCGTTGAGATCAAAGCCCAATTCATCGAGAGCTTCCCGGATCTGCTGATCTGCCCGGATATTGATGATATTGTTTCCCAGGGCTCTTCCCATCAAAAACTCCATGGAAAGGTAATACAGGGTTTTCACATCCTGTTCTTCATAAGCCCTGTGGGTGGCGATCCAGCCGTCCATGAGCACATCCTTCACGGCATATGCCGCCGCCTGAAACACCTGTTTAGGGGTTGCCTCTTCGATGGTCCTGCGGTAAAGTGTTTTTACATTTCCAACAACTTCTTGTTTAAACTGTTCTTTGTCAAACTGATAACCTGACATATTTTTCCTCCTGTCTGTCTTTCTCGGTTTTCGTTTTCCAAAAAACATAAAACAAACGTTTTATGTCTCGTTTGAATTACAGAAGGCAGTACGAGACATATTGCGCTTTTTGATTTTACCACAAAACCCTTGACTTGGAAAGGCTTCCTACCTCCCCAGGATCTTCACCTTCTCCGCCTGCTTCATGAATTCCAGCACCTGCTCTTCCGACTGGATATAGGAATGGGCGCCCAGGCCCAGAGAATTCAGCGCCCCGGCGGCGCAGGCAAAGTCCGCCGCTTCTTCATGGCTCATCCCCTTTAAAAGACCGTGGATAAAGGCCGCCACGAAATTATCCCCGCAGCCGGTGGTATCCATGGGAGAGACCTTGTAGGGATCCATGAAGAACCGCTCCCTGCCGTTCTTGAAAAAACAGCCCTCCCCGCCCAGCTTCAGCACCACGTTTCCCACGCCGTGGGCCAGGAAATAGTCGGCGATCTTGTCGGGATCCGTCTCTCCGGTCACATACTGGGCCTCATTCTCACTGGGCATCAGATAATCCGTAAAGGGATACACCGGATCCGAGCCGTGGGGCCCCCTGTTCTCACCGTCATAGTTCATATCCGCCACCGTCACAGCGCCTGCCGACCTGGCCTTCTCAAAGATCCGGGCGATGCCCTCCCCATCCAGACTTCCCAGGGAATACAGGCTCCCCGCCGTCACGAACCTGGCCTGTTCAAAGACCGACATATCCACGTCAGAGAGCTCCAGCGTAAAGTTCCTGCCGGGGCCGGCAAAAAAGATATGGTCTCCATCCGGCTTCACCACCACCACGGTGGAAAAAGTCCGGCAGTCGTCGGGCCGTACCAGCAGAGACGTATCCACCCCCAGCCGGGTCAGATCGTCAAAGATCATGTTCCCCGCTTCCAGTTTGTCCAGCCTGGTGAGAAGCGCGCTCCTGCTGCCCAGCTTGGCCAGAACAGAGGCCTCATTGGCCGCGTCTCCTCCGGCGGACATCAGGATCTCATCCGCCAGGAAGGTATCTCTCCCGCAGGTCAGCGCGTCCTCCGGGATATTGGTCACCAGGATGTCCTGGACCACCTGTCCGATACAGATCACATCATATTTCTTATCCATATTTCTCATCCTTTCCAGGGTTCCTTCCGGCCTTCCATGCTCGCGTACATTCCCGGCGAACCCCCATGCCGCGGATCCCTCAGCAGACCCTTGCGCTTCCCCATAGAGTAAAAAAGCGGTACAGCTATGCGCTGTACCGCTCTATTCATTTTTCAGTTTTCAAGATCAGAACAGGCTCACCGCGCAATATACACGGCCCGTGTTCAGAGAACCGATGCAGATCCCGTGGGCTTCATCCGCCGCATGGATGATCTGGCCGCCGCCTATGTACATCGCCACATGGTAAATGCTTCCGCCGCTGGCGTAGAAGATCAGATCGCCGGGCTGGAGCTCGCTGACGGAAATCCTCCGTCCGTCATTGGCCTGTGCACGGGATGTCCTGGAAAGGCTGATCCCGAAGTGCGCGTATACGCTCTGGGTAAATCCGGAGCAGTCCGCGCCGTTGGTAAGGCTGGTGCCGCCGTATACGTAAGGATTGCCTACGAACTGCTTCGCGTAAGCCACGACAGCGCTCCTGGTGGCATCCGCCACCACCTCATCGGACTCATCCGGCTCGTCATAGGAAGGTGCTTCCGTAGCCGGAGGCGCTTCGGTGTAATCCTCCTCGTCGTCATAAGAAGGCGTGTAATCCTCTTCCGCTTCGGCAGCGCTGGTCTCTGCCTCAGTCTCAGCTCTCTCCAGAGCCTCCTCAGCAGCCCTTGCCTCCTCGGCAAGCCGCTCCTGCTCTGCCTGCATAGCCTGCTCTTCCTCAAGAGAAATGGCTTCGTCAAACTCTACATATGTACGGACGTAATCCTGGGATACATATCCCGTTACGTCGTTGCCCTCATCATCCTTGCCGAGGGAAAGCTGGATGAAATCATCCTCCTCGCCGATGACGGTGTATGTATCGCCCTCCCAGAGGGTATCGATCACATTGCTCTCCGTATTGGGCTCTTCCCGAAGCCTCAGGCCGCCTTCCGATACCTCGGCGAAATTCCTGCCGATCTCTCTGGCCACCTGCTCGGCCTCATCACCGGTCACGAAGTAATCCGACTTGATATATCCCTCGACGGTACCGGATTTGATCTTATACCAGTCGCCGTCCTCAGCTGTGACAGTCTCCTCGATGGTGGCTGCGCAGTTGTTGTAGATCTTTCCCACGACCTCGGAATCCACATTGGCTTCCGTCCGGATATTGACCCAGCCCTCATCGCTCCCCACCTGGGATACCGCGATATTCTCATAGGGAGAAGTCTCCTCCGCCTGAGCCGTTTCGGAATCGGTGCTGCCGGAACCGGAACCTTCCAGATAATCCTTGATCTCAGCCTCCGGATTGGCACTGCCTGCGTAGAAATTGTTCATTGCTACGGAAATACCTGCCACGGCCGAATCGATCTCAACCTTATTCGCCGCATTGATGGAAGATACTCCCACTATTAACACGGATGCGCACATACAGCCTATTGTGACAACGATCCTGTTTTTTCTCATAGATCAGACCTCCAGTTTTATCAACTGTACATTTGTTACAAAAATATTACAACCACATTCATTATAACCCGATAGCTTGTCCGTGTCAACCAGATTATCCCTGGGATTCTCTTCCAAAGGGCAGATTTTGTAATAACTCTGTCACATTTTCGAGAAGAATGTACAAGCCCCATATGTATAAAATTATATCAAACCCTATATTTCTTGTCAATATTTTTGCAACATCTCCCCAACCGTCTTCGACAGATCAAAGCTTTATCTCTTCCAGAGGGATGTAATTGCCGGATCTTGTCACAGTGGCCGGCGGCGCGGGATCCAGCTCCTGTCCTTTAAGGCCCAGGATGTCTTCCGGACGGATCCAGGGCCTGCCCTGGATGGCGCTGGTCTCTTCGTGGGTCAGATACCCCTTATAGGCCGTCAGGCTCCTGCGCAGGAAGCCGTCCCCGGCACAGGCGGCCGCCACGCCCCGGTTCAGGATGCTCCTGAAGTGCGGCAGGACAGAAGCCGCGTAGGCCACAGAAGTGGAATTGGCAATGGCCCCCGGGATATTGCTGACGCAGTAGTGGACCACTCCCTCCTCGATATATCTGGGCTCCTCATGGGTCGTCTCGTGGAACGTCTCGATAACGCCCACGTCATTGCTGATGTCCACGATGACGGAGCCCTTTCCCATGGAACGGACCATCTCCCGGTCGATCAGGAATTCTGTGCTGCCCTTGGGCCACTTGACGCAGTTCAGCACCATATCCGTCTCCGGAAGGAGCCTGGCGATATTCTCCTTGGTGGAGATCATGGTGTTGATGCGCTCGCCGTACTGCCGGCTCAGGGCCCGCAGCGTGCCGATGTTGATGTCCATGACCGTCACCCAGGCTCCCAGGGCGTAGAGGACAGACAGAGCCGCCTGGCCGACGACGCCTCCGCCCAGGATCAGCACCTTCATACCCGGCGCTCCGCCGAGACCGCTGACAAACTTTCCCTTTCCGCCGTTGATGGAGAGCATGGACTCCAGCCCCATGAGGGCTCCCTGCTTCCCGGCGGCCTCGCAGTTGGGAGATCCGTACCGGTGAGAATCCTCCGCCGTAAACGCGATCACCTTCTTGTCCAGCAGGGCCTGTACCTCCTCCGGATGCGCTGCCGGATGGATGCAGGTAAAGATGATCTGTCCTTCCCGGAGCAGGCCGAATTCACAGGGCTCCAGCTCCTTGACCTTGGTGACAAGATCGCACTGTCCGTAGATCTCTTCGGCAGTATCCACCAGGCAGGCTCCCGCCTTCTCATATTCCTCATCTTCAAAACCGGCCTTCTCCCCGGCCCCCCGCTGGACCAGCGCCCTGTGGCCGTCGGCCACGATGCTGGCGATCTCCGACGGAGTGGCGATCACCCGGTACTCTCCGTTTTTAATATCTTTCAGCAATCCAAATACCATTTTTTCTTCCTCCCGGATTTTTTATTGTATCCCTATATGGCAAAAAGCGTCACCAGCGCCGTCATCACCGTCAGGCTGACGAGGATCGAAACCGAATTGGCCGCGCTGGCCAGCTCCGTATCGCAGCCCAGCCTGTCCGTAAAGACCAGCGCCAGAGTCGACAGCGGCGAAAAAGCCACCAGCACCAGAGTCTGGCGGACCTCCGCCGAAAAAGGCGCCAGAAAATAAAAGCAGAGCGCCAGCGCCGCGCTTATGAGATAGCGCCACACCAGGAGCCTCGCCATCTCCTTCAGCTTATCCGGTTTCAGCCGGATCTCAAACATCATGCCGATCATGAACATGGACAAAAACGCGTTGGCGTCCGCCAGGATCCCGCCGAAGGTCAGCACGGGCGACGGCAGAGTCAGATGGCAGAAGGCCAGGACCAGCATGACCACATAAGTCATGAAGGGCACGGACCGGAGCAGCTTTTTCCCGATGGATGCGAGCTCTTTTCCCAGACCGGAGCTTCCCCCCTTCTGCATGCTGTCCATTTCAGAGATGACCGCGTATGTGCCTCCTGTGCACATCAGAGAGTTTCCCGCGTCAAAGAGGCATGTGGTCACGACTCCCGACGGCCCCAGAAAACTCTGGATGAATGGCAGGGTAAAGCATCCAATGCTGCACCCCGGATAATTCATCATACGGAACTTTTTGATCTCCCACGGGACGTTACGGCTGAAGAAAAACGCCGACGCCCAAAGGACCAGATTGTGGATGATCCCCAGAAGCGCCACAAAAAGCAGCCATGGACTCACCTGGGCATCCGTAAAATTCACCGCGATGGAGGCCGGCAAAGTCACGTTCAGGACGATCTTGGAGATCAGCCTGTAATCGTCCGGCTTAAAAAATCCCACCCGCTTCAGCACATATCCCAGCGCGATGATGAACAGGAAGGCGCCTGCCCGCACTAAAACACTTCCCATAAGAAATCTCTCCTCCCCTTTATCCCCCCGGCTCCAGCACCCGTCTCATATCCTCCGGCAGAGGGGCCGTAAATTCCATATCTTTTCCAGTCACCGGATGGCGGAATGCCAGACGCCTGGAGTGAAGCGCCTGCCTTCCGATATATTCCATATCCGGATTATAGAGATAGTCCCCCACGAGAGGCCATCCCAGATATTTCAGATGGACCCGGATCTGATGGGTCCGGCCGGTCAAAAGCTTAAGGGCCACCAGGCTGTGGCCGTTTCCCTCTCCCGCCACCCGGTAGCAGGTGACCGCCCGTTCTCCTCCCGCGAAATCCACCTGCCGCTCCAGGATCGAACCGGGCTTCCTGGAAAGAGGCGCGTCGATCACTCCCTCCGGCGGCTCCATCTTTCCCCGGACGATGGCCAGATATTCCCGGGTGACCTCCTTCTTTACCGCCATGGAGGCCAGTATGCAGGAGCTTAAAATATGCTTGGCCACCACCGTAAGTCCCGACGTATCCCGGTCCAGCCTGTTGGTGCAGCGGAATACAAAAGGTTCTCCCCGTTCCCGGTAATACCAGGCCAGAGCATTGGCCAGAGAATTGTCATAATTTTTCATGGAAGGGTGGGTGGGCATCCCCGCCGCTTTATTGACCACGATCAGATCCTCATCCTCATACACGATGTCCAGAGGCAGCCGGACCGGAAGGATCTTCTCCGAGCTTTCCTGCTCCCGGATACAGACCGACACCTTCTCTCCGGCCGACACCTTCTGATTCAGATAGCGCGGCTTTCCTTCCACCAGCACGCCGCCCTCCGTCTGCTTCAAAAGAGCCAGGCATTTCCTGGAATATCCCAGCCGCCGCAAAAACTGTTCCAGCCGAAGGCCCGCCTGTTCCTCCGTCACCGGATAGTCAATCTCCCTCTTCATGACCGGAAAATCCTTTCTTCCCCAACCGTATCTTCTCCAGGTCCTCTGCCATCTCACGGCTGAGATAGTCGAAGAGGTAATTCCTTCCGCCGTCCCCCTTCTCCCGGCACTGTTCCCGGATCTCCTCTGCCGCGGACAGCACTTCTTCCTTGAGCCCCCGGGCCGACATCCTGCGTCCCCCCTGTCCCAGGATGATCACCTGCTCCAGCCCGTCGGAGGTGGCCACGGTGACCTGATGGCGTCTCCCTATCTCATGGACCGTCTTTTCAATATACTGGTCGGCAGTCTCCGCTTCCTTGGTATAGACCACATGGATATTGTGGTAGCGGAATATTTCTCTGGTCCCGCCTTCCACCTTATAGGCATCGAAGACCAGGATCACGGTGCACCGTTTGTATCCCTGATAGTTGGAGAGGATGTCCATCAGCTTTCCTCTGGCGGCGGCGATGTCCCTCTCGGCCAGCTCCGAGAGCTCCTCCCAGGCAAAAATGATATTGTACCCGTCCACCAATAGATACTGCTTCTCCGGCTCTCTGGAGGGCTTCGCCCGGTAACGGGCTTCCGTCTGCCCGGCTTCCCGCCTCCCGGCGCCGCTCTCCGCGCCGTAGGCCGTCTGGTCAAACCCTGTCCGCCGCCTCTCCACAGGTCCGTAAGTGCGGACAAAGATCGCTTCCAGCTCCTTATCCTCCGCCTGCCCGGCGGCATAGCTCTGGCCGGAAACAGCCGCGGCCCGCAGCTCCTCCTTCTGCTCCGGCGCGGCCTTCAGCCGTCCCTCCACATGCATATACCGGGGCACTTGGTCCCAGGGTACCTGAAAACCTGCTCCATGGGAGCAGAAGACGGAACCGGAAGGATTTTCCAGATCCGCGTCGGGGTCGTACCCATACGCCGCAACGACCTCCTCCGCATTGCGGCAGGGCTCATATCCATGCAACGTACAGGAAAGCTTTCCCCGTCCCTTTGTATAAGAGATCACTTCCCGCTGGTAGTCCCCCATGGCGGCCACCGGGGCCTTGCCCTCCAGCACCGAAAACTCTCCCTGCTGTTCCGGCGCGGAAAAGGTCCCATGCATCCTCTGGAGATCTGTGAGGGCCCTTCCCACCATCTCCGACGGCACCTCCAGCCTGTAGCGGTAGACCGGCTCCAGCAGCACCGATTCTGCCTGCATGAGGCCCTGCCGGACAGCCCGGTAGGTGGCCTGCCGGAAATCGCCGCCTTCTGTGTGCTTCTGATGGGCCCTGCCGCCTACCAGGGTGATCTTCACATCGGTAAGCTCCGACCCGGTCAGAACGCCGCGGTGACGCTTTTCCTCCAGATGGGTGAGCACCAGCCTCTGCCAGTTTTTGTCCAGCATATCCTGGCCGCAGTCCGTAAAGAACTGAAGGCCGCTTCCCGGCTCTCCCGGCTCCAGGAGGAGATGGACCTCCGCATAGTGGCGCAGCGGCTCAAAATGGCCGACCCCCTCCACGGTATTCCGGATGGTCTCCTTATATACGATATTCCCGGCGCCGAAGGAAACCTCCGTGCCGAACCGCTCCCGGATCAGGGACTGCAGGATCTCGATCTGGACCTCTCCCATGACCTGCGCGTGGATCTCCCCTGTTTCTTCCACCCATATGACCCGCAGCAGCGGTTCCTCCTCCTCCAGCTTTAGGAGACTGCCATACATCTGGACGGCGTCACAGCCCTCCGGCAGGATGAGCCGGTACTCCAACACCGGTTCCAGCAAAGGCGCTTCCGAATCTTCTTCAAAACCCAGCCCCTGCCCGCAGTAAGTCTGGCTGAGACCGGTCACCGCGCAGACAGTGCCCGCGGGAGCCTCGCCCACGGCCGTAAAGCCGGCTCCGGAATAGATCCGCAGCTGATCGGCTTTTTCTTCCCAGACTCCCTGACTTCCCTGCCCGGTGAGAAGCTGCTTTACTTTCAGACTTCCTCCCGTGACCTTCAGATGGGTCAGTCTGGTATTCTGGCTGTCTCTGGATATTTTATAGACTCTGGCTCCGAAATCCTCCGGATATTCCGGCGCTTCCGCATACAGGGCGATCCCCTCCAAAAGAGCGCCGATCCCCTCCATCCTCAGCGCGGAACCGAAATAACAGGGAAACACTTTTCGCTCCGTCACAAGAGCCTTCACAGCCTCTCCGGAGATCTCGCCCGTCTCCAGATACTGCTCCAGAAGCTCCTCATCGCACATGGCCAGGCTTTCCGCAAATTCTCCATCGGAGAGATCACGGCCAAAATCCAGGCACCGGTCCGAAAGTCTCCGCTCCAGTTCTTCCAGAAGCCGCTCCCGGTCCGTCCCCTCCTGATCCATCTTATTGACAAATAAAAAGGCCGGTATCTGATACCGTTCCAAAAGCTTCCACAGCGTCTCCGAATGGCCCTGGACTCCGTCGGCGCCGTTTATCACCAGCACTGCGCAGTCCAGCACCTGCAAAGTCCTCTCCATCTCCGCGGAAAAGTCCACATGGCCGGGAGTATCCAGGAGCGTCACCTCTTTCTCCCCCAGGGAAAATACCGCCTGTTTGGAAAAGATCGTGATCCCCCGGTCCTTTTCCAGGGCATACGTATCCAGGAAGGCATCGCCGTGATCCACACGGCCCGCCTTCCGGATGCTGCCTGTCTGATATAAGATCCCCTCCGCCAGGGTCGTCTTTCCCGCGTCCACATGGGCCAGGATGCCGATGGTGAGCCTTTCTTTTTCTCCTCCGGCCTTTTTCCCTTCCATCCAAATACCTCTTTCCATTCTATGGCTGTACCTTTATCATAATAGCATAGAATCAGGAAGAAGTCGATAAAGGCCAAACAAAAAAGAGAGCTCTCGCTCTCTTTTTTCACAAAGCAGATTATACCAGCTCGATCAGAACTTCCATGGCGGCGTCGCCCTTCCTCTGGCCGATCTTAATGATCCTGGTGTAGCCGCCCTTGCGGTCCACATATTTGGGTGCGATCTCATCGAACAGCTTCGCGGGCATATCCACAGCCTTGGTGTTCTTCTTGCGGCCTGCGACTTCCTTGGGAACTTCGGTCACAGGATTCAGCACCTTCAGCATCTGACGGCGCGCGTGGAGCCTGCTGGGCTTATCCTTCTTGATGGTCTTCTGGACTTCGTCGTACACGGTGACTTTCTTGCCGTCTACCACTTCCTTGACCCTCTTGCCGTCTTTATCTTTTCTGGGCACCTTGGCCGTAACGGTAACTTCCTCAAAATTATCCTTTTCCCTCACTGCCATGGCGATCAGGCCCTCGGCGATCTTGCGGATCTCCTTTGCCTTTGCCTCAGTGGTGCGGATCTTTCCATGATATAACAGATAGGTCACCTGATTGCGAAGCAGGGCCTTTCTCTGGCTGGATGTCCTTCCAAGTTTTCTGTAACCTGACATGATCTTTCTTCCTCCATTTGTGGAACAGGCGCCCACGCATCTTCGGGCTTACTGGACGTCTGCTTTCTAAGTCCATAATGTGTCTGCACCGCCGGGTTCCGCGCCCGGCTGAACGGGAACTGTTATTCGTCGCTGGGATTCAGCTCCAGCCCCAGTTCCTTGAGCTTGCTCAAAACCTCTTCCAGGGATTTGCGGCCCAGGTTCCGGACCTTCATCATATCCTCGGAAGTACGGTTGGTCAGCTCCTGCACCGTATTGATGCCCGCCCTCTTGAGGCAGTTATAGGAACGGACCGAGAGCTCCAGCTCATCAATATTCATTTCCAGCACTTTTTCCTTTTCATTGTCCTCTTTCTCCACCATGACTTCCGCAGTCTTGGCGTTCTCGGACAGATCGATAAACAGGTTCAAGTGCTCGCTGAGTACCTTGGCCGCGAGGCTCACCGCCTCGTCGGGAGCCAGGGTCCCATTTGTATATACGTCCAGGGTCAGCTTATCAAAGTCTGTGATCTGTCCCACACGGGTATTCTCCACCGACAGATTCACACGCTCGATGGGCGTGTAGATGGAATCGATGGCAATGACGCCGATGGGCAGGTCCTCGCTCTTATTCTTATCTGCGCTCACATATCCGCGTCCCTTGGTGATGGTCAGCTCCATATACAGCTTGCAGTCGCTGCCGCCGCTCAGGGTGGCGATCACCTGGTCGGGATTGATGATCTCAATATCCTGGTCAGCCTGAATATCCGCGCCGGTCACCACGCCCTCGCCCTCGAACTCGATATACGCGGTCTTGGGCTCATTGGTCTCGCTGGTATTTTTGATGGCCAGATTCTTCAGGTTCATGATGATCTCAGTCACATCCTCCTTGACGCCGGGGATGGAGCTGAACTCGTGAAGCACGCCGTCGATCTTTACCTGGCTGATTGCCGCTCCAGGCAGGGAGGACAGCATGATCCTCCGTAAAGAATTGCCCAAAGTAGTGCCGTAACCCCTTTCCAGAGGCTCAACGACGAATCTTCCATACTTTTTGTCTTCTGAAATCTCTGCTATTTCGATATTGGGTTTTTCAAAATCGAACATAAATGAAGCCCTCCTTATGGGTGCGGGCCGAAAAGATTCGGACACTCCTATATCATACCCCTGCGGCCACTGCCAACTCAGCCTGGACCACAGGGGCATACTGCGCACGGTAAAGTACGGATTACTTGGAGTACAACTCGACGATCAGCATCTCGTTTACCGGAATATCGATCATCTCTCTTGTGGGGATCTGCTTTACGGTCACAGTCAGATTCTCCTGATCTGCATCCAGCCACTCCGGCACAAGCCTGCCGCCTGTCACTTCCAGAATATCCTTATATCTCTGGGAATCTTTTACTTTTTCTTTGATGGAGATCACATCTCCGGCCTTTACGAGATAGGAAGGGATATTGACGCTCTTCCCGTTCACCAGCACATGCTTGTGATCCACGATCTGACGGGTCTCCTTCCTGGTCCTGCCGAAGCCAGCGCGGAACAGGACATTGTCCAGCCTGCACTCCAGCATAGCCAGCAGGTTCTCACCTACCATGCCGTTCATTCTCTCGGCCTTTGCGTAATAATTTCTGAAAGGCTTTTCCAATACACCATAGATGAATTTGGCTTTCTGCTTCTCGCGCAGCTGAAGGCCGTATTCACTAACCTTGCGGTTGGATCTTTTTAATTCTCTCGTTGATTTCTTATCGATTCCTAAATAAACCGGGTCAAGTCCTAAAGATCTGCACCTTTTAAGAACAGGAACTCTATCTACTGCCACTTTTCTGCACCTCCTAATTAAACTCTTCTACGCTTGGGCGGCCGGCAACCATTGTGGGGAACCGGGGTTACGTCCTTGATGCTGGTTACTTCCAGACCACATGCCTGCAGTGCACGGATCGCAGCCTCACGGCCTGATCCAGGTCCCTTTACCATAACATCTACGGTTTTCAGCCCATGCACCAGAGCTGCTTTGGCAGCAGTTTCCGCAGCCATCTGTGCTGCGTAGGGAGTAGATTTCCTTGAACCTCTAAATCCAAGACCGCCCGCACTAGCCCAAGACAGGGCATTTCCCTGTGTATCTGTTAACGTTACGATGGTATTGTTAAAAGATGACTGGATGTGCGCTTGTCCCCGTTCAACGTTTTTCTTAACACGCTTTTTTGTCACTTTCTTTGCAGTGGACACTTTCTTAGCCATTTTAAACTAACCTACTTTCTTCTACTTGTTAACCTGTTGCTTAAACAATGCAGCGCGCATTGACTGGGCAATACCGGCTACAGCCCGCATTGCTCATAGCTTACTTATTTCTTCTTGTTTGCCACAGTCTTCTTGGGACCTTTTCTGGTCCTGGCGTTGGTCTTGGTCTTCTGTCCGCGGACAGGCAGGCCTTTCCTATGACGAATACCCCTGTAGCAGCCGATTTCCTGTAATCTCTTGATATTCATCGCCACTTCACGGCGAAGATCACCTTCCACAAGCTGGTGATCCGCCTCGATGGCTGCGGAGATCCTCCTGACTTCATCGTCGGTCAGATCACGCACACGAGTATCAGGATTTACATTGGCTTCCTTAAGGAGACGGTTGGAGCTAGCCCTACCGATTCCATAGATATAAGTCAATCCGATTTCAACGCGCTTTTCTCTAGGCAAATCGACACCTGAAATACGAGCCATGTGTATTGTACCTCCATAATTATTTGTACTGCCTCGCTGTATTACAGCCTTTTGCATTTTATTTGATGATCACTCTGAACAACTCTGCCGGGTGTGTTCACAGTGCAGCCGCATAAATCATGCACCCTGTGGATGCCGCTGAAAAAGATCAGCCCTGACGCTGTTTGTGCTTGGGATTCTCACAGATGATCCGGATGCTTCCCTTTCTCTTGATGACCTTGCATTTCTCGCAGATCGGCTTTACAGATGATCTAACTTTCACAGGTATACACTCCTTTCCCTAAAAAAGTCCGCAAACTATTATAGCACTTCCCATGATTAAAAGCAAGCGCAATTTTCGTTTATTTATCTCTCCAGATGATCCTTCCCTTGGACAGGTCGTAAGGAGAAAGCTCCAGTGTGACCCGGTCCCCCGGCAGGATCCTGATATAGTTCATTCGGAGCTTGCCGCTGATATGGGCCAGCACCTGGTGCCCGTTCTCCAGTTCCACCTGGAACATGGCGTTGGGCAGCTTTTCGATCACGGTTCCTTCAATTTCAATCACGTCGCTCTTGGACATCCCATTACCTCCTACTTGATGGGCCGTCTGCCAAATGCATTTTTATGGCCCGCTTCACCTCTTCGTTCCTGACCGGTCTCCCCGGATCCAAAACAGCCTGTTCCGGATCAAGGAACTGCAAATGCTTTGCCTTTTTCTTTTTGGGCTTCTCAACCGTCTTCAGCCGTCCGTCGGCCAGGAGAAAGAATCCCTCCTCATATCCGACAGTCAGATAGAGCTTTCCTTTGTCATGGCCGGCCAGTGAAAGCGCAAACCTTCCGATCCTGTCTTCCATGGAGCACCGCCTACAGAGACAGGATCTCGGGATCGCCGTCGGTGATCAGGATCGTATTCTCATAATGAGCGGACAGGGAACCGTCCTCTGTCACCACAGTCCAGTCATCGTCACACCAGGCGACATCGTAGCGGCCCATGTTGACCATGGGCTCAATGGCCAGGGTCATACCCGCCCTCAGGCGGATACCCTTGCGTCCCATGTCAAAGTTGGGGATCTCCGGCGACTCGTGCATCTCCGTACCGATCCCGTGTCCCACCAGATCCCGTACCACACCGTATCCAAACTGCTCGCAGTATTTCTGGATGGCTGTGCCGATGTCATTTAAATGATTGCCGGCCCTGGCGTATTTGATACCTTCAAAGAAGCTCTGCTTCGTCACTTCGATGAGCTGCGCCGCCTCTTTGGAGATCTCTCCGACGCCGTAGGTCCTGGCGGCGTCGGACTGATAGCCCTTGTAGATAAGCCCGGTGTCCAGGCTCACGATGTCTCCCTCGTGGATCACCCTTGCACTGCTGGGGATCCCATGAACAACCTCATCGTTGACGGATACGCATACCGACGCGGGAAAACCGTTGTAGTTCAAAAAGGAAGGGATACAGCCATAGCTCCTGATGATCTCTTCACAGATCCGGTCTATTTCCTTCGTTGTCATCCCCGCATGGAGCGATTTTTCCAGTTCCTCATGGGTCTTGGCAAGAAGCCGGCCGGCTTCCCTCATCAATTCGATCTCTCTTTCTGATTTGATGGTAACTGCCACTTTTATTCTCCTAATATCGTGCAAATGTCCCGGAATACTTCTTCCATGTCTTTGGTGCCGTCCACTTCCCTGAGGCAGCCCTTCCCGCTGTAATAGTCCATCAGCGGCTGGGTCTGCTCATGATATACGGAAAGCCGTTTTTCCACAGTCTCCGGCTTGTCGTCGTCCCGGAGGACCAGCGCCTCGCCGCAGCGGTCGCAGATCCCCTCCTTCTTGGAAGGAGCATGGACCACATGATAAGTGGCGCCGCAGCCCACGCAGGCTCTCCTGCCGGACATCCTGCGGACAATATGGTCATCAGGTACCTCCACATTGACGGCGCAGCTGATCTCCTGTCCCATGGAAGAAAGGACCTGATCCAGGCTCTCCGCCTGGGGAATGGTCCTGGGGAAGCCGTCCAGCACATAGCCTTTTTCACAATCCGGCTGCTTCAGCCGGTCCGCCACCAGATCCACCACCAGCTCATCGGGGACCAGAGCTCCCTGGTCCATATAAGCCTTGGCCTTCTTTCCCAACTCCGTGCCTTCCTTGATATTGGCCCGGAAAATATCGCCTGTGGAGATGTGGGGGATCCCGTACTTATCGGCAATCTTCTTTGCCTGGGTTCCTTTCCCCGCTCCAGGTGCGCCTAACATGATGATCCTCATATTGATACCCTCCAATCCATTTAAAGTCCAGTTGACCGGCAGAAGGCCCTCCCATCTGCGGAGTGCCGTCCTGCCGGAGCAAAGTCTTTTGTGATCAGGATTAGTCGTTCAGGAAGCCCTTGTAGTACCTTACAAGCATCAGGGATTCGATCTGCTTCAAAGTCTCCAGGATGACACCTACGATGATGATGATGGAGGTGCCGCCGAAGGAGAGCTGAGCCACATTCAGCAGACCGGAGAACAGGATCGGGATGATGGCCACGATGATGAGGCCCACAGCGCCGATAAACACGATGTAATTCAGGATCCTGTTCAAATACTCTGACGTGGGACGGCCCGGACGGATGCCGGGAATGAAACCGCCCTGCTTCTTCATGTTGTCCGCGATCTCGATCGGGTTAAAGGTGATCGAGGTGTAGAAGTACGCAAACGCAACGATCAGCAGGATGTATACCAGCAGACCGATGCTCAAGATCGGATCCGAAGGCTTGCACCAGTTGGAGGAGGAAAGTCCCATGAGGATCCTGCCTCCGATGGATGTATAATCCACATCAAAGAACTGGGCAATGACCACCGGGAAGCTCATCAGGGATGAAGCAAAGATCACCGGGATCACGCCTGCGGTATTGACCTTCAGAGGGATGTTGCTGGACTGTCCGCCCACAAAGCGGCGGCCCTGCATCTTCTTGGCATACTGGACCGGGATCCTTCTCTCGCCGCCCTGGAGCAGGACTACGAAGACCACCAGAGCCAGGATCACCAGAAGGATGATCACCGCAGCCAGCACGCCCATGGCAACAGAGCTGCCGGCGATGAATCTCTCATACAGAGACATAAAATCGTCCGGAAGGCCGGAGAGGATGTTGATCAGCAGGACGATGGAGATGCCGTTTCCGACTCCTTTCTCCGTGATCCTCTCGCCCAGCCACATCAGCATGGCGCTGCCGGCGGTCATGGTAAAGATCGCGACGATCACATTATACCAGGTGAACTCCAAAAGCAGCCCGGAACGGCCGAAGCCGATGGTCATGGCAGTGGATTCGATCAGAGCCAGGCCAACCGTCGTATACCGGGTGATCTTGGCAATGACCTTCCTGCCCTCTTCCCCTTCCTTCTGCATCTCCTCCAGCTTCGGGATCGCGATGGTCAGAAGCTGGATGATGATGGATGCCGTGATATAAGGGGTAATGCTCAGCGCGAACACGGAAAGCTGCGTAAAGGAGCCTCCCGTCATGGCGTCAAAGAAATTGAACGCCGTACCGGACTGGCTCGCGAACCAATCGGCGAAGTACGTCGTATTGACACCCGGAACAGGCAGATGAGCGCCAATTCTAACAACAATCAAAATAAGGAATGTGTAGAGGATTCTCTTTCTGACTTCTTTGATTTTAAATGCGTTCTGGAGTGTCTTCCACATACTAGATCACCTCTGCTTTTCCACCTGCAGCTTCAATCTTTGTTTTTGCACCCTCGCTGAATGCATTCACTTTAACCGTAAGCTTTTTGGTAAGTTCACCGTTTCCAAGGATCTTAACGCCGTCTCTGGGGTTCTTCACGATGCCGCTCTCGATCAGGGTCTCCACCGTCACGACCGCATCGTTGTCAAATCTCTCCAGGACATTTACGTTAATGCCTACGATCTCCCTGGAATTTCTGTTCGTAAAGCCTCTCTTGGGAAGCCTTCTGTATAAAGGCATCTGACCGCCTTCAAATCCGGGCCTGGGAGCGCCGGAACGCGCCTTCTGGCCTTTGTGTCCCTTACCTGCTGTCTTGCCGTTTCCGGAACCATGTCCGCGGCCTCTTCTGAAAGCGTCGCTGTGCTTGGAACCAGCAGCCGGTCTTAAATTCGATAACTCCATCTCGTGCACCTCCTAGCTTAGACTTCTTCTACCTTCACCAAGTGCTTAACGTGCCAGATCATACCTCTGACAGCCTCGTTGTCCGGAAGCTCTACCGTCTTATGAAGCTTGGTGAGGCCGAGAGCCTCAACGGTCTTTCTGTGCTTCGGAACAGCACCGATGGGGGACTTTACCAAAGTAACTTTTAATTTCTCTGCCATTTTCGTTTCCTCCTTTAGCCAATCAGCTCTTCCACAGACTTGCCGCGGTTCTTGGCAACCTCTTCAGGAGTCTTGAGGCTCTTAAGGCCTTCCAGCGTAGCAAGCACGACGTTCTGCTTATTGTTGGAGCCCAGGGACTTGGTTCTGATGTTCTTGATTCCGGCCATCTCCACCACGCTGCGGACAGGGCCGCCGGCGATGATACCGGTACCTTCGGGAGCTCTCTTGAGCAGCACCTGGGCGCTTCCGAATTTACCAATGAAATCATGGGGAATGCTGTTGTTGGCATCCACAGGGATCTCGATCAGGTTCTTAACGGCGTCTTCTTTTCCCTTGCGGATGGCTTCGGGGATCTCAGCCGCCTTGCCCATGCCGGCCCCTACGTGGCCATTTCCGTCGCCGACTACCACCAGCGCGGTGAAACGCATGGTACGTCCGCCCTTGACGGTCTTGGATACACGCTTAATGGCAACTACTTTATCGCTAAGCTCTAACTGGCTGGCATCAATGATTGTACGTTTCATGTGTTCTCCTCCTCACTTAGAATTCCAGACCAGCCTCACGGGCTGCGTCTGCAAGCGCCTTGACCTTGCCCTGGTAGATGAATCCGCCTCTGTCGAATACCACAGTGGTGATCCCTTTTTCCAGTGCCTTCTTCGCAATAACAGTTCCAAGATGAGCAGCAGCTTCCACATTGTTGGTCTTTTCCAGCTCCGCCTTCACATCCTTCTGAAGGGTGGAAGCAGATACTAAAGTATTGCCAACCGTATCGTCGATGATCTGAGCATACATATGATTATTGCTTCTAAACACACAAAGACGCGGTCTTTCAGCAGTGCCGCTGAAACGATTGCGGATTTTTCTATGCTTATTCCGACGGATTTCCGTTCTTGATTCCTTACTGATCATTCTTTGTCACTCCTCCTATTTATTATTTCTTACCGGTCTTACCAACCTTACGTCTGATGACTTCATCAGCGTACTTGATACCCTTGCCCTTGTAAGGCTCAGGACGTCTCTTATCCCGGATCTCCGCTGCATACTGGCCGACTTTTTCCTTGTCGATGCCCTTTACGATGATCTTGTTCTGGCCGTCCACTGTGGACTCCAGTCCTTCGGGATCTTCCATCTCAACCGGGTGGGAGTAACCCAGGGAAAGGATCAGCTTCTTACCCTGCTTCTGTGCCCTGTAGCCGACGCCGTTCACTTCCAGGACTTTCTCATATCCTTCCGTGACACCATGCACCATGTTGGCGATCAGGCTTCTGGTCAGTCCGTGCAAAGATTTCATCTTCTTAAGATCATTGGGTCTTGCGACCACGATATGTCCGTCCTCAACCTTGATCTCCATCTCAGCGGGAAGGACTCTCTCCAGGGTACCCTTGGGTCCCTTGACCGTTACTTTGTTATTTTCTGCAATATCGACTGTCACGCCAGCCGGTACCGCGATTGGCATTCTTCCGATTCTAGACATGCCCGTACCTCCTTGAAATAAGTTAATAGTTTTGTTTAACAGTCCTGAGCGCCGCGCAGCAGTGATGGATGCAGGACATCCAGCCTGTGGCCGCGAAGGACAGTTGCATATGGTCTTGCATACTGTTAATCGCGCGAGCAGACAGCCCGGATCAGGCTGTTCACTCTTCACTATTAACATTGGATCATGAAAACCTCCGCCGGCGGGTCATCCCGCGCGGCTCCCGGCCTGCGCCTAGCGGGTAGATACATCCTCGCTCCGCTCGGAGTATCCGCTTTCGCACTAACCTCGGCCTGCGGCTGACGCCTTGGCTTCGCTAAGTGCGGGGCTAAGAGTCGGGAACGACCTCGCACTAAGCTCGATCATCGCCTGACGGCTCGATCTTGCTAAGTTGCTTTCGGCCTACCACACGAAGGCCAGCACTTCGCCGCCTACGCCCTGAGCCCTGGCTTCCTTGTCTGTCATCACGCCCTTGTTGGTGGAGATGATGGCGACACCCAGACCGCCCAGAACCTTGGGAAGATCCTCTACGCCGGCATACACACGAAGGCCGGGCTTGGAGATCCTCTTCAGGCCGGTGATGATCTTCTCGTTCTTGTCCTTGCCATACTTGAGGGTCACACGGATGGTCTTGAACGCACCGTCCTCAACTAAATCATACTTGGTGATATATCCTTCGTCAACCAGAATGTTGGCGATGGCGATTTTCATTTTCGATGCAGGGATATCTACTGTATCATGCTTTGCAGTATTTGCGTTACGGATTCTTGTAAGCATATCTGCAATGGGATCGCTCATAGTCATTTTGATTTGCCTCCTTATACTTATTTGCATCTTATGGGAGTATTCACGGCTGGCAGCGCCGCCGGAGTTTCTTTACGGGTATGTTCCCTCCACGAACCTCGGCCTGCGGCTGACGCCTTGGCCTCGCCAAGTGCAGGGCTAATGGTCGGGAACGGCCTCGCCAAGTTGCTTTCGGCCTACCAAGAAGCCTTCTTCACTCCGGGGATCTGTCCCTTATATGCCAGCTCACGGAAGCAGATCCTGCAAATTCCGTATTTTCTCAGATATGCATGGGGACGGCCGCAGATCCTGCAGCGGCTGTACTCTCTGGTGGAGAACTTGGCCGGTCTCTGCTGTTTGATCTTCATTGAAGTTTTTGCCATTTGATTTTCCTCCTAATTATTTCGCAAAAGGCATATTGAATAATC
>CAJFUL010000037.1 GCA_904420245.1 Candidatus Paralachnospira avium | reverse complement strand
GGTCACGTCCCGCGAGGGACGTGTGAGTAGAAATACGGAAGATAACGGCGGGTACTGCGACAGGAAAGTCACGTCCCGCGAGGGACGTGTGAGTAGAAATTCAAGAACCTCCGCCTTTTTACCAAATGCCGTAATGTTAATTTCTACTCACACGTCCCTCGCGGGACGTGACAATTATTCCGGCACCATTATGTTCGATAGCGAAGATTTCTACTCACACGTCCCTCGCGGGACGTGACGGCGGAAACATGGCACTATATATACAGATCCCAAATTTCTACTCACACGTCCCTCGCGGGACGTGACCCGGGCAAAATACGGCTCAGGATCGCTGTGATTGATTTCTACTCACACGTCCCTCGCGGGACGTGACCGCTACATTTAGCCTTCAATAACGGTCACGCCCATAGATATGGGGACGGACTTCTTTTTAATCCAACAAAGCCATTGGATTTCGGCTCAAAAGCCGCTCTTTTTCAGGCGAACCTCCCTGGATATTCCGGTTCACTGCGGGTTCGCCTGTAAAAGGCTGCCGCCGCGGCATTATGCGGCACTAAATGATAAGGACTCCTTCCGGATCATAAGTCTTTTTCGCTCCAATATGCTCCACCCGCTTTTTCCAGTTATTTCCCAGATAGTAAAACCTCAGGCTGTCCTGCTCGGGATCGATCAATTTGAGTAGATTGTCCTTCAGGCGAAGGAAGGCAGAGTAATCCAAATCCGCCTCGAACACGGAATTCTGCACTCGCTGGGCATGATTCTGACACTCCTTGGCCACTTTTCGGAGTCTGGTCCTCCCGGCCGCGTTTACGGTACTGACATCGTAACTGATCAAGACCATCATATCCGTTCCTCCTTTCTCCCGGCATCCGCATCTGGAATCGTCATGGATCTGAAAGCAGTCTGGCCGCGGCAGAACATCTGCAAATCCTACTTTAAAAGAAATGGCGGATAGCTTTCCAGATCTCCCCGTACATACTTGGCCAAAAGATTGCTTTGGACATAAGGCAAAAGGCCGAAGGGGATCTTTTGCTTCAAATAAGGATGGAGCATGTCCGTCCGCTTCTTTTCCTGCCACCTGGAAAGCAGCTTCTTCCTGCCTTCGTCATTGAGCCACACGGCGCCGGAAATCTGCTTTTCAAAATCGCTTTCCCTTAAGATTTGGAGATTAAAAAGAGTGATCACGAACCGCTCTGCCAGACACCTGGCCTCTTCCACCAGGTCGCAGGCCAGAGAAGCTCTTCCGCTCCGCAGGGTATGGCAATATCCGATATAGCTGTCCAGGCCGACCGTCTCCAGCGCCGCCGCAAATTCGCTGGTCGCCAATGTATATACGAAAGAAAGCGCGGCGTTGATGGGATCCAGAGGCGGCCTCTTGGTACGAAGCTCAAAGGTAAAGGGCACCTTTTTGTTGGTGATCAATTTATGAAAGACGGAAAAATAGCTCTGGGCGCAATATCCCTCCACTCCCACGACCTCTTCCACGCTCCCGGCTTCATATACCCGGCTGACCCCTTCGCTTAAGATCTCCAAGGTCTTTTGGATCTCCGGATCTTCTCTCAGCTCCGGATTATCATGGAGCGTCCGGCGAAGGAGCTGCCTGGAATTGCTGAATTTTGCCGCCATGGTGTTCTGGGCCAAAGCAAGTCCGGCTTCCCGGAAGCGGTCGATCTGGGCCACCCGCAGGAACACATTTCCCTTGGTCTCTCCGCAGACCTTTGCCAAAAATTTCCCCTGGGGAGAGATGAAATTGATGGGGATGGTCTTCCCTACGCATTTTCCCATCAGCGCCGGAGAACACCCAATATAATTAAAGCAGACGATATTCTCAATATTCTCAAACGGGATCCTCAGCTTTACTTCCCCGTCGATCTTGCAGACCAGATTTTCTCCGTCCAGCGTCAGATATGCCATCTCATTGGTGACATATACAGTATTCAACAGCTTTCTCACAGCACCATCCTTTCAATCCTCTGGATCTCCTTCCGCAGATCGGGAACCGGTTTTGCGGACGGCATACAGAGATCCTTCATGGAGCAGCCGCCGCACTTTTGCCCTTTCCGGATCGGAGGGATCGTTCCTTCTGCCAAAAATCCCCTCATTTCCCTTAAGACCATCTTCAGTCTTTGCTCCAGCGCCTCTCTGTTTTCCTTTAACGGCAGCCGGATCCGTTTTTTGACGTCTCCGTAGTAAAGAACCCCCTCGCAGTCTCCGCCAAACACAAAATCCGTACAGATCTTCTGGGCAAATACCTGCATCAGATCATCGTCCCGAAACGCTCCGTTTTTGGGCTGGGTGGGTTTATACTCCACGATGCAGAGGCTGTATGTCCCGGAGCACCCCGCCACCCGGATTCCTCCGGGATCCGGCGAGAGCTCCAGGCAGTCCAGGACACCATACAGCTGGTACTCTTCCCGGTCGCAGTAGACCGGGACCGAGGAAAAGATCTTCCGCCCTCTGGCCGTATAGCGGCGGTCCGGATCATGGACCCGCTCGTGCATCAGATTGGCTCTGGTGACAAAAAAGTTTTCTGCCCATGCCCTGTCGATCTCCAAAAGTCCCCACCTGTGAGGACAATACAGATAATGCTGAATGGAACGGATCGTGATCTCGTTCATCCTCATAACCTCTCGATGAGCTGGACTCCTTCCGGCATGTCCCGATCCACCGTCACCTCATAATCCCGGAAGGAACGGGGCACCTCCGTCTTTTTCTGTACTTCGATCCTGTCAAAAAGAAGATGGGACGGACAATTTCCCAGGACGCTGCTGTGTTTGAACACATAGAGCTTTCTCATGCACATTTTTCCTCTGGCCGCACTGTGATCATTCTCAAACATATTTTCGATGGCGGTCCACAAAAGCTCCACGTCCTCCTCCGAAAGCCCTGTGGATTTATTGGCCAGAGCTGCCGAAACATATCCCTCCGCCCGGTAGAGCGCATACGGGATCACACTCTTTCTCCCCATTTCCGTCTCTCCTGTTTTGGTCCTGTCCTCTGTGGTCCGCGCCTGCCGGGTGATGGTGATGTCCTGGATATCCACCGGAGAAATGCTCCTGGCAAAATTGATCTGGACCGGTCCCCTCACGATGCCGCAGGGATCGTCCCCCGTGGACATGACGGCGCCGAAGGCCCGCACGTCATAATAATTCCGGCACATATAGTCCCTTGCTTTTTTCACGTCATCCAGATTTTTGCCCTTGTTTTTCGCGGGAAGTCCCTCTTTTTCATAGGCCTCCGCGAATTTCGCATTCAGCGGCCGGTCCGGCTTGATCAGGATGTTGAATCCCGGTTCTCCCTCCTTCACCAGCTCCACATAATTGCGGATCTTCCGCTTTAAACACACATCGGTGACGATCCCATATCCCGACTCCGCATCGATCCTGGGGGCGTTTCCGGCGTCGGGATCCCCGTTGGGATTTCCATTTTCCACGTCAAAAAGCATCACGAAATCATATCTGTTTTCCAGTGCCATCTTACTCCTCCTCCGTTTTCTCTGACTTTTCAAAAAAGCTCTGATACTGCTGATAATATCCGACAATAAACCGTCCCTGATCCTTTAAGGACAGCGTCTCCGGAAATTCCCCGGGAATCCCCTCCATGATCTCCCCCATCAGCTTGTTATAAAACACAGGATATTTTACCTTGTTCAAATGATTCTGCGCCAGCCGGATCAGCTTCGGAAATGCCAGCGCCGGCCTCGCGGAAGCGGAAGCGAAATACGCATCCTTGATGGTCCTGTTGAGATTTCCTCCGGAAGCCTCCTGCTGAAGCCGTTCCAGGACGGCAAACAGCCGCCCGCATAAATATCCTACATTTTCATTGCTCTTATCAAGTGCCACCTTCAACCCCTCCTTTTGATCTTCCCGGTTCAGATATGCTTTGATGACTCCGGCTCTTACCGGATTTAACTTCTCCTCTCCGCTGTCCGTCCTCACCCGTCTTACCATGGTTTCCAGCAAAGCCGCCGGCAGCTTCCCTCCATAGATGATCGTTTCAAAGAGCCTGGATAACAGCGCCGGACTGGCCTTGTCATTCTGGCTTTTGGGAGATACCAGCTCCCGGCTGATCCGGGAAAAAGAAACCAGCCGTGGCTTTTTTGTGATCTGGAGCTCCTTTTGGAACCGGGCAATGTTCCAGAATACATCCGCATACCGCTTCCGGATCACAAATTTCACAGAAAGTCTGGAAGAATTGGGTTTCAATCCCACCATATAAAACTCCACCTGGGGATCGATCTTGATATCCGCCAAAAGACGGTCCTCAGAAATCCTGGCCTCTCCGGCTCTGCGGAGCAATTCCCGGAGGACCTCTTCCATCTGATCCGAACCGTTCTGCTCCTCCCCCATCAGCATCCGCATGAACAGTTCTTCCTCATTTTCGCTTTCGTTCATGGCCCAGAATACGATGGTCATATCGTCCAGCAAAGCCTTATGCCGGTTATCCCGCAAAAGATAATTGAGCGCCTCCGTATACTTCTCCATGGCCTTTTCCGAAATGTTGCTGTTGTAGGACTGTTCATTCCCATAGGAATTTTCCGACTCGTTGTTGAAGCCGATCAATACGCTTCCGGTCGCCAGTCCTCCATAGACTCCCCGGATCTTATTGTGGATCCTGGCGATGGGCTCGATCTCCCCCGTAACGGCGCATTGGGCACAGCTTCCGCTTTCCCCGTCCTCCGCGCTCTTCTCATCCCAGCGGGCTTTAAACTCCGGTTCCTGGTGAAGATACTGTCCGGGCGCTCCCGCCAGGCAGAAGGCAAATCCGGATTTTCCATAATCCTTTCCCAGCCCCAAAAGCCAGGGATTTTCCCTCTGCTCCTCCGGCTTCCAACTAAGCAAGAATTTCCTGTAGGCTCTCACCAGAGGGGATTCCATGCCTTCTGTAAAGCGAAGATTGGCTTCCACGAAGGCCTCATGGGATTTTTTTGCTTTTCCGGTCCGGTCCTCCGGCGTCAGTTTTCCGTCCTCGAAATTTAAACCGAACAGATAGAGGGGCCTGTGCTCTGCGATGTTGGCATCGATCCCCGGCTTTTCCGTCCGTTTCGGCATGATGAGCTCTGACGGGAACTTTCGCAGCTTCGTCTTTTTCCCGGCCCGCACCATTTCCTCCCTTTGGATGTCCTGGATCTCGTCGATCTGTCCATCCTCCGTGAGGGCCACGGCATAGCTGACCTTTACGCTGGAATAGCCGTCGGGGAGGACCTTCCCTGCTTTTGCCAGGATGTCATAGTATTTGCATAACGCATGGATCAGCATCGCAGTTCCTCCCTGTATTTTTTCACATCGATCACACCTTTCACCATATGGGGACGGTAATATACCGTGGAAGCCTTATCCGAAAATCTGGGATTTTCCCAGTTCCCGCCCATGGGCACGCCGCCGTCGGCAAACTGGACCCGGTAGCTCATATATCCCAGATCCACATCCCCCATCTTGATAATGTCGCTGCTTATGAGTCCTTCGTCAAATTCCTCCACCAGCTCCAGCCGTTTCACAGGAAATTCACTGCAGCCCAGGCACGGCGTGCGGAACCACTGTCCCTTTTCAAGCCGCCTCTTGAGGATATTATAGTGCTTGTTCTCGCCATCCTCCTCCTTGTCGTTTTTCAGGCCTGTCAGCTCAAAGTGGAACTCCACTCCGTATTTCACATTTTTCAGGATCATGGAAGCCCTCTGGCTGCGGCTTTCAGACGTGTAAATACAGGGATCTCCGCCTTTTCCCCTCATCTGGCTTTTCACCGCGCTGAGCAGCACCTTGTCCTTGACCTCGTTCCGGCGGATATTGGCAAAATCGATCTTTTCAAATACGATGATCTTGTCGATCACATACCGGATGGCCGGCTTCCAGTACACGCTTTTCAGCAACCCCTCCAGGGCTCCCGGCGTCGGCACGTCGTAGCTGACCCGTTCCACCTTCAGCTCCGGACGGGTAAAGCAGGCATAATCCCCCTCCACCATGATCTTAAATCCGTAGCTCATCTCCTCACCCCTTTCCGTTTTTATGAAACAAAATAATCCTTTGGTTCAAATGTGATCCCGGTTTCCCGGTCGTAGTAATCCATATTTTCCAGACAATAGATCCCGGTCCCGTAATCCCTGACCGCGCGCTGGCGAATCAGGTCTTCCAGCTCCTTCTGCTTCACGGTACACAGATACCCCTGGAGACGCCGGATATTTCCGGCCCTTCCGGCCTTAAGCTCCTCCACCAGCTCTTTGCCCTCCTCATCCTGGGGCACCACCAAAGATACGGTTCTGGAATCGATCAGCTCAAAACGCTCCGCATAGCTGCGAAAGGGGATGGAATAGAGATCCGAACAATTTTGATGCATGGTGTTTTTCTGGATCTCTTCTTCTTTCATGGAAAACAGCTTTTCATAATACTCTTCAATACAGGAAAGCTCCGATACATCCTCATAGCTTTCCAAAAGACCTTTGGCAAGGCTGCTTTTGGGGTCCACAGCCATTCTCCCGCCATCCCCCTCCAGATCGAACACATAGACCTCTCCCCGCTCCCGCTTCCCTTCCCGGTTGCAGCGGCCTCCGGCCTGAAGGATGCTGTCCAGCCCCGACCGCTCCCGAAAGACCGTATAGACGTCCAGATCCACGCCGGCCTCGATCAGAGACGTGGAGACGATGGTGATCTGCCTCTCCCTGGGCACTCCCTGAAGCTCCGGGTAATCCTGCTCCAGCCTTTGAAGCTCCTCCCGGATCTCTTTCAGGACTCGTTTCCTGTCACAGACCGTCATATAAGTGGAAAGATGATATTTCCTGCCACCGAGATCCCGGTATAAAGCCCTGGCCGAATCCTTCCGGTTGACAATGATCAGAGAAGACGGGTACCTGCTGCTCCTTTGCAGAAGCGATTCCCGTCCCAGCTCACCCAGATAGCGGTAGCTGCATTTTTGGAATAACTTAAAGGAAGAAGTATCCCGGATCAGCCGGAGGATCCGGCTGTCCGGCAGCGCGTATTTCCGGAGCAGCCCCTCAAAATCCGGCATCGTGGCCGTCAGGAAGACCGCCTCGCTGTGAAGGTATCTGGTAATAAATGCCACTGCCTGCAGACAGGGCTGCAGATACGGCTGGGGCATCAGATGGGCCTCGTCAAAGATCAGGATGCTGTCCGCCATGTTGTGGAGCTTCCGCAGCTTCCCCCTTTTATTTCCATAGACCGACTCAAAAAACTGGACCGCCGTTGTGATGACAAAAGGAGCATCCCAATTTTCTGCCGCCGTCTTTGCCGCCTTGCGGTAATCCTCAGACCCATTTACCTCTTCTTCATAGGAAAATGTGGACTGGTGGCGCAGAATCTCCAGATCCTCCCCAAATAATTCTCCAAACACCTCTGCTGTCTGGTCGATGATGCTGTTGTATGGAATGATGTATAGGATCCTCCTTTTGTTCCCTTTTATTGCCCTTTCCAGGGCGATCTTGGCACTGGCCAGGGTCTTTCCGCTTCCGGTGGGCATATTCAGAAGATAAATCTCCCCGTCCTGCCCGATATTCTCAAAGGCCTGTTTTTGGAGCAGAGCCCTGGCCCTTTGCAGCCTTGTCCGGCATACAAAACCCTGAAGCCTTTGATCCACCTTTTTCAGGCAGGCTTCAAAATCCCCGGAAAGCTTTCTGGGAAGCTCTCCCTCTCTGCAAAACTCCGCCGTATCCTCCGAATCGGCGTCCACCAGACAGGAAAAGACATATCTGGTCAAAAAGGCGAACTTATCCACCAGACGGTCCGGCTTCCGGTCACAATCGCCTGCCAAATACGAGATAAACTTTCCTGCTTCCGCCGGCGGGAATGCCAGCTCCTTTTGATAGAGGCTGAAATCTTCAAAGGTTCTCGCAAGCCTGCTGCGCAGGGATGTCCCCTCGCTCTCCGCCTCATCCCCCGCGACTCCTCCGTCGGGAATGCCGGAATGATGGCCCGCGATGCAATACTCCATCATCAGCCGCATGAGGGCAGGATACCCCTCGGCCTCGGAAGCAGCCCTGGCGCCGCAGCCGGAATGTTCCACACGGATCTGGGCTCCCCGGATCCTTTTTTGAAAGGATTCCTGGTACTTTCCCGCATCATGGAGCATCCCCGTTATGTAGCAGATCTCCTTCAGCTCCGGGACCGCATACTCCCGGCACAGCCTGGCCGTATTCTCACTGTGCTCCTTCACTGTCTGGACAGCGCCGGTGGATTCGTTGATATGAGCAATGTAAGGCTCCAGAGAAATCCCTCCTTTGATTCGTAGATTGAACGTGGCCGCCAATAAAGAAGACGCAACTCCCAGTCCTGGCAACTTTCAACTAAGAAGTAGTCGCCATTCTTTCCAGAGAACCGGGCGGCTATTTCTTATGATGCAAATTCAAAGTTGTTACGATCAGCGTTGCCATTGACAGAAGAACCATAAACTCTTCATACGTAGTCATAAGCGCTCCCCCCTTTCTTTCATACTTTAAGATGGGGAGCCTTTCTTCTTTCTGGCTGCCTAGTAAATATAATATTTTTTATTTTCTAACTAGAATATATCATATATCCTATGTTTCGTCAAGAACATTTTTGCTTAATTATATATTCTGATAGTTTTATGGCTGTCTTTAGGATTACAATCCCATTGACAGCCATTACACCTGGTGCTTTCAAAACTATCACAAAATCTAATTATTTCTACTCACGCGCATGGTTCCCCATACGGACTACCTCCATTTTACCGGATTCTGCTCTTTCTTTCAATAAGTTTCATATGCCAAAAGCACTCTGCCATTGAGCACCTACAGGTCAATGATCTTTCGTATAATAAAAACGGACACCGCGACCCAGGAGGCCGCAGCATCCGCCTTTACAGATTTTTATAACTTCTTTTCTGCTTTATTCCTCTGTCTCTTTCTTCTTTTTCATCACCGTCACTGCCGCCAGCAGCGATGCGCCGCAGAGAGCCCAGAACCCGGCCACCGGGGCAATGTCTCCTGTTTCCGGCGTCTTTCCGCCGCCTGCCGGAGTCTGGCCTCCTGCCGTCCCGTTTCCGTTTCCGCCCGTTCCGGAGGGCGCCTCCGTGGAAGGTTTCTCACTGGAGGGCGCTTCCGTGGAGGGCTCTTCTGTGGAAGGTTCCTCTGTAGAAGGATCTTCTGTGGAGGGGTCCTCCGTGGAAGGATCTTCTGTGGAAGGTTCTTCCGTAGAAGGCTCTTCTGCCTTCTCCACGTTGACATACTGGACGGGAGTCCTGGAAAGGCCGCCGTTGGCGTCGGTCACTTCCGCGTACCAGCCCAGACTGCCTTCCGGAGCATTGGTCCAGATGACAGAAGCAGTCTCGCCGCTCTTCACATGTTCCGCGGTCCCGATCACCTCGGTCCCGTATACATCCACTTCCAGTCCGCTGGTGGACAGTGTCTTCACGCTGGGCTCGATCCCCAGACTCTCAAAGCTGATCTCAAAGGTCTCTTCCCCGTTGAGGCTGGAATCTGCTCCCGACACCGTATCTTTGGCGCTGTAGTCGTCCAGAGACGGCGAATACGTCCGGACGATCATCCGCTCTCCTTCCAGGTCAAAGTGCAGAAGCCTTAAATACCCCATGCCGCCTTCCGGAAGTCCCTGATAGTCAAAGAGCATGCTGTAAACAGTCCTGGTGCTTCCGTCGGCGTTGGTGAATTCCTCCGTCCTGGTGTAGGCGTTGTGATAGTGGCCGGAGAATACCATACACACATTTTCATTGACCGCCACCACCTCGTCATGGATCCGCTGAGGCTCCTCGCCCAGTCCGCCGCTGGCCAGCAGATACTCATGGAAGTTCAGGATGGCTTTCCGCTCCGGATATTGGGCCAGTACGTCGTTGAGCCACGCGATCTCCTCATCGCCGATCCCCCAGCCCATATAGATCATGATAAAATCGATGCCACCCACACTGATCAGGTCGTAATGGCCCCGGTTGTCCTCATAGCTGCCGCCGTACCAGGGATTGGAGGAAAACCTGTCTTCTCCGAAATAGGTACTGTAATTGCTGTAATCGCCGGACAGATGCCCCACATCATGGTTTCCTGCCAGCACACCATAGGGAAAACCAGCCTCGTCCAGAAGCGCATAAGCGGCATCCGCCTGCTCCCATTCCTGTGTGTTGGGCTCGTCGTCGATGATGTCTCCTGTGTGGAACATATACTGGATATTCATCCTGTCGCGGTTTGCCAGCACCCAGTTATGGATGTCCAGCTGATACTGATAGCTGCCGTCCACATCCTGGTCCGGGTTTCCGTCATAATCCTCATTGTAATACTGGGTATCCGATTCCCACGCCAGCGTGAAATCATACTGGTCCCTGGGCGTTTCTTCCTGATTTGCCAGCGAAGCGTCTCCGGCGCCCTCCGCATACTGGGCCGGCGTGTAGCCTTCTCCGTTCTGCACCATGACGCGGATCACGCCGCCGTCTCGGTGGTCTTTTACGGATACTTCCCCTTCCAGAGTCATGGTATCTCCGGATACGGTCTGTTCCGCTTCCACCTGCTCCCACTCTCCGGAAGCGACATTGTATACATAGAGGAACGTCTTTTCATTGTTGCTGGTCCCCTGCCATTTGACGCCGACCACAGCCTCTTCCGATACCTCTTCTCCCACTGCGATCTCAAAGCTGTCATAGGGGAATCCATTTCCGGAGCCGGTCTCAAAATCCTTTCCGTCGCTTCCGGAAGTACTGCTGACGCCGCTGTCCTGAGTGATCTCCTCGTCTCCCAGCACATACCGGTCGCCTCTCTTGAAGGTAACGGTCATCTCATCGCCGCTGGGATCCTCCGCCGTGACAGACAGAGTGGGATCTTCCGTCTGCTGCGCCCCATCCTCCGGGCTGCTTCCCGTAATGTCTGCCTCCTCCTGAGGAGTCGTAAAGACAATGGTCTGCTCCTCCGTATTGCCCGCGCCGTCCTGGGCCGTCAGCACCAGCGTATGGCTTCCTGCCGAAAGCTCCACGGAAGAGAAGCTGTAGGGAAGCGCGATGTCCTCTCCGTCCAGGGACGCCTTTACCTCCACTTCGCCGCTTATGGCATCCTGGGCGGAAGCTTCGATGGTTCCGCTGTGATACTCTTCGCCGTCCTCTATATTGGAGGTGATCACAGGAGCCGTATTGTCCACGATCACGGAAATGGTATCTGTCCCGTTGGAAACGGTATGGGTGCCGTCCTCCAGAAGGGCGGTGTCATACTGGAACCGCACCGCGTCAAAATCCGTGTCTTCCAGCCGGAATGTCACATAGAGGATCTCGTACTTGCTGGTGCCGTCTCCCATGTTCAGCTGCTGCTCCTGGGAAGTCACATCCACATCCACCATGGGTTCTCCGTCCAGCCCGTCGTGCTCCACGGCTCCCAGCCCCATCTTTGCCTGATAGCTCTCCGCGTACAGAGTCCTGCCGTTGGGAAGCACCATCCGGATATTCCGAAGGACAAAATCATCGTTGTTCTCAATGTCATGTTCCAGGGCGTTGGCCTTGTTCCCCGCATGGAACTCCACCGTCACCGTCTTTGTATCATGATCGAAATGGCTGGCGTTTATATCATATGTATACGTTTCCCACTGGTCGTAGGTGCCTTCATTGAAGATCCCCACCACATCGCCGTCCACAGCCACGGCATTCTTAAAGAACACATCCGTCTGGGAGGTCTCAAAGACGATCTGTCCGGCTCCTCCTATGGACCTTTCCGCCATACTGCTGATGTCCATACCGTCTACGATCATAGTATCGCCGGCCACGATCAGCTGAGTCTCCCCGGAGACCACCTGTCCATCCTCCAGGTTGAAATCCGCCGCGCCCACGGGATCCGTGTTTTTCACTTCCTTGACTTCCGTGGAAACGGTCGTAAACCCGTCGCTGACCTCAAAGTAATAGCTGTATCCGGCCTTGTTGCGCAGGTCGATATTTTCCAGAGTCTTCTCATAGACGTCGCTGTCGCCGCGCAGCAGATTATAGAGCGTGTACGTCTCCTCCCCGTCATACTTGGCGTAGAGCTTCACCGTCTTGATGGTGGTCTCCGCAGACACTGCCGTCAGAGAAAACGTCAGGGATTCCGTATCGTTGCTGAAGGAATCCGGCGTATGGTCCGTCAGCTCCGGCTGCGCCTGCGGCACGACGATATGCGCCTGGTACTGGGCCTTTTCTGTCTCCGTCACGGTCCCCGGCGTAGGCTCCGCGCTGTCCGCAGTCATCACCGTGGAAAAGCTTCCCGCCGAGTACTGATTCTGAAAGGTAATGGATTTATCCTTGTTGGTGTTGTCCGCGCCGTTCTGGTTGTACACCACCATATCCACGATGTCCCCGGTCCCGGTGCAGAGCTTCACGCCCCTGCCGCCGGAATTGGCCATACCGCCGTTGGAAAGCTGGATCAGATTGTCCTCCGTCAGGGATGTTCCGTAAAAGCTGTTGAAGCTGTCGATGTCATAGCTGTCATTGGGTCCGTTCTTGATCCAGAATACCAGAGCTTCTCCCGGCTCCAGCACCTTGCCGTCCGTTTCCCACCAGAGGCTGTCGCTTCCGGTATCGGTGTAATGATAATACAGCTTATAATCCTTCAGATCGATGGCCTGATCGGAGTTGTTGCTGATCTCAATAAACTCATAGCCATCGGAGCCGCCGATGTTGCTGCTGTCCGGCAGGATCTCCGTGATCACCAGAGCGGGCGCCTTGGTGGTGTCCACCTCTCCGCTGTCCGGCGTCACCGTCACGGTCTGGGCCTCGGAGACAGCCGTGTTTGTCCCGTCAAAGAGGGTCACCGTATAGGTAAAGGAGGCCAGCTCCGCCACATCCTCATAAGGAATAGTCCCCGTCAGGACGTCTCCGTCATAAGTCATCTCATAGCTGCTCCCGCCGTCCACCGAGATCTGAGCCCGGACGATATCCGCCGTCAGGCTCGTCCCGTTCACCGATACCGTCAGATCCTCTCCCAGATCCATGGAGGTTTCGGAAGACACTGTGACGGAAGGACTTCCCACGGCCGCCGGAGCCTCATAGGCGCCTGTTATCAGTCCGTCATAGGTATAGGGGGTCGGCGTCCCGTCATAGACGGCCGTGACCTGATCCCCGTCATAAGAATAAGAGATCGCTTCTCCCTCTCCCAGAGAGCTGTCGGAGGAGTCCGCCGCATTATAGGACACGGTAAGGAGCGTCTTTCCCGTCTTGGTGACGATGGACATGGAACGGCTTCCGGAGTTGGACATGCCGCCGCTCTCCACCTCCGCCACCAGAGCATCCGCTTCCAGGCCATAGTGATCCAGAAAAGCCTGCTTGTCAGTCCCTGCCGCGATATTGGCCTCGTTCTTGATCCACACCAGCATGGAACCATTGGCCGGAAGCGTCTGGATAGTGGGCGTCCAAACTGTCTGCGTGTTTCCGTTGTCATAGACCAGATCATAAGCCGAAAGATCCAGCTCCTGCCCCGTCAGGTTCACCAGCTCAAAATACTCATAACCGTCGGAGCCGTCGATATTGACCGTATTGGGCACCATCTCCGTGATGACAAAGGGAGACGGGATCCCGGAAGCCGCCAGCGGAGCCGCCGCCTGGACATCCGTCCCCGCATCCGGAGCCGCCGCCAGAGAGGCCATGCTCCCCGTGGCCAGCATGGCCGCCGACAGACAGAACGCCGCCGCCCTTACCATAAATTTTTTTCTCATTGAACATCCTCCTCGCCTAAAGCCCCAGTTACGTTCTCAAAAAACCGATTTTATTGTATCAGGAGAATCTCAAATCCAGTTCCGTTTTTTGTATCGGTCATGTAAATTTATGGTAATAAAACGCCTCCAAAACAGCAGATTCCCGGAGCGGCCGCTCCGGGAATCTTCCCAACTCATTCCTGGTTACTCTGTTTTCTTTCTCCTTCCCGCAAAGACCAGGAGCGCCGCCGCCGTCATGAGGAGCGCCAGATATAAGCCGGGAGCGCTGCCGTCTCCTGTGGAAACAAGCCCTGTTCCCGTCCCGGTCCCGGCTCCTCCGCCGGTATTTCCGTTTCCGCCGTCCTCTCCGCCTCCGGGATGAGAACCGCTTTCCGGTGCTTCCGGCTCTTCCCGCAGCACCAGACCGGCCAGAGCCTTTTCAATGGCTTCCGCCATGGCGTCCACCTCATCCTGCCGCGTATAGTCCAGATCCCGCGCCACGCCAGCGATGGCTGCCTTAAGGGCCGCCGCGCTTTCCTCCGTGTAGACCGACAGATCCTCCGGCACCTTGGCCAGAGCTTCATCCACAGCCGTATAATCTGCCGGCAGGATCCTGATCTCTACCGTTTCCGCATCCGTATCCTCCGGAAGGTATACAAGAATATCCGTACCGTAAGCAGTCACTTCCATGACTCTGTCCTCGCCGTAGATCACCTGCACCCTCTTGTCTGCCTGGCTCTCATCCGCCGTGAACCGGAACGGCTTCAAAAGCTCTCCCTCGCCGTTTCTGGGCGCAGGCGCCACGGCCTCCGGACTGTCTGAAAGGATGTTCCCTCCATTGATCCGTACCGTATCTCCTTCCATCTCTCCCGCGTAAACGCCGTTTCCCCGTCCGATGATGTTCTGTCCGGAATGGGAGTCCGAGATCAGGATAATGCCGTCATTGATGACAACGGCTCCGCCCCGGCCGCTTCCATAACCTCCGCCTATGGCCGCTCCTTCTGCCGCTCCCGCTATGATAACCCCTCCGTTGATGGTGACAGAATCGATCCGCCCGAATCCGGCTCCTCCGATGCCGCTTCCCTCATCATCCAGAGAAAGCGCCGTCACGGCCCCTCCGTTGATGGTAACGGAACCGCCGTTTCCTCCGTCTCCGCATCCGATCCCGGCTCCGTCATTGTCCTGACACTCCGCGTAGACCGTTCCGCCGTTGATGACGATGGTACCGGCTCCGCCTCTGTAGCCGCCGCCGATCCCGGCTCCATCGTCCTTGCTGTATCCATAGACCGTACCTCCGTCTATGGTGATCTCACCGGCTGCCTGATCTTCATTCCCGCCGATCCCGGCAGCATTGTTATCTCCATACGCTTCCAGTACGCCGGCGCTCTCCTCGATGCGCAGCGCCGCGCCTTCTCCCACATTCAGGCCGGCGCTGCTCCAGTCTCCCGACACCAGTACATTGTTCCCGGTCAGGGACAGGGAAACGGAAGCGCCCTCACAGATCTCGATGGGAGAAGCATAGGTTTCTCCATTCTCCCTCTGGAAACCGGAATTGTCCATGGAAACCTGCATGAGCTCGATGGAATGGCTGCCGCTTTCCACCACTACACGGAAGCTGTCTGTCTGTCCGCACAGGACATACCGGCCTGTATAGGGGATTTCCTGCCCATCGAAGCTGCGCCGGTACCCGGTCTCTGTGATATAGAGATTTCCGGCGCTCACATCAAATAGCCCTTCCTGTCCTTCAGACAGCACCAGCCCTTCAATGGCTTCCAGGATCGCCTCCGCATATCCCTCTGCCTGTTCCTGATCGGCGGCCGGCAGATACCAGTCCACCGAATTCCGGACTTTGTTCAAAGCCGCGACACTCTCATATGTATAGACAGACATATCCTCCGGGATCTGCCCGATGGCCGCTTCCACACTGCTGTAATCCGCGCGGTTCAGGCTAAACAGCATGCTGCCGTTTCTCACATCCTCCATATGGTCCCGGGAATACACAGGTCCGTCCTCTCCGGGAAGCCGGATCTCCACGCTGCACTCCTCGTCATAGCCTCCTTTTTCCCACTGGAAGACATAGACTGCCTCCGGATCGTAGGCCAGATAATGATCCTCCGTTACTCCGTCGGCGATGGCCAGGCTGTCTATCCGTTCTCCATTCTGATAGACCTGCAGATGCGCTCCGTCCCAGCCGTCTCCCCAGCTATCTTTAAGAAGGATATGCAGAAAGCCCGCCTCGCCTTCGCTGTAAGGCACCAGCTGCGCGACGGCAGACTGGATCGCTTCGGCATAAGCCTCCGCCTGGGCCTGCTCCGCCGCCGGCAGATACCAGTTCACCTGGGCGACCGCCTCATTCAGCGCCGCCACACTGTCCTGAGTATAGTTCCACAGATCCGAAGGGACTTTGCCCAGCGCCTCTTCTACGCTGCTGTAATCCGCTCCGTTCAGAGAAAGGACAATTTCTCCTTCCCGTGCCAGATCGAATCCATCGCGGCTGGATTCTTCTCCTCCGGGAAGCAGGATGCGGACGCTGCATTCTTCATCATACTCTCCTTTGCTCCACTGGAACACATAGCAGCTCTCCTCCGCATAGGGCAGTATATATACGGCTTCTTCACCCTCTTCTATGGTCATCCTCTGCAAAAGCTCCCCATCCCGGTAAGCAGAAAGCGCCGCGCCGTTCCAGCCGTCTCCGTATTCGTCTTCCAGATGGATCTCCATGACCCCGGTCTGTCCTTCCTCATAACGCTGCAGGCCTGCCACCGAAGCGCGGATGGCCTCCGCGTAAGCCTCCACCTGATCCTGATCCTCTGCCATCAGTCCCCAGTCCACGGCCTCCCTGGCATCCAAGACCTTCTGCACACTTTCATAAGTATATACGGACAGATCGGAAGGGATCTCCGCCAGGGCCGCTTCCACAGAACTGTAATCTGCCATTTCCTCTCCCAGAGCAAAAATGACCGCTCCGTCGCTCAGCTCGTGGAAATCCTCTCTTTCATAAACAAAATCGTCGCTTCCCGGCACCTGGATAGCCAGTCCGCACTCCTCATCCGACTGTCCCTTGCTCCATCGAAAAACATAAGTGGCTCCGCTGTCATAAGGAAGCCAGACTTCCTTTTCATAAGAATCACAAGTCTCCGCCCGCCAGAACTCTCCGTTCCGGTAGATCGCTACGGCAGCTCCGTCCCAGTCGCCTCCTGCCATATAAAGACCTATGGCCTGAGCGTGATCCTCCTCCTGCTTCTCGCCCCCGCAGGTCCCGCAGACATAATGGATAACGGGAAGACGCTCCGCCGTTCCTTCTTCTCTTCCGGTCTCCTCCCAGTGATGCTCCTCTGTTTCCCTGTATCCGCATCCGGCGCTGCAGAAGCGGCTGTGGGTATCCTCATCCAAATATTCCCAGTCCGTCATGGTATGAGGCTCCATCTCCTGCTCCAGTCCGCAGTAGCGGCACACACTGCCGTGTCCGTTTTCCGAATACGAGACTTCCATCACATGAGAAAATTCCTGGTCCAAAAGCGCCTGTCCGCATCCGTCCCCGCCGCAGACAGCCCTGTGTCCGTTTTCTGCGGCTTCCCAGCTGACCGTATGGATATGGCCGCCGTCATTGTTGGTATGAATATACAGTTCCGTATTTCTGTTGTCCAGATCATCCGCTCCGGTAAGTCCTGCCCCTGAGAGGTCCGTCACCCTAAGCTCCACGTTGGGGTTCACCGAAACGGGAGTTCCTCCGTCTCCGCGTCCCAGCCGCAGACTGCTGCCGGCAGTCATATACAGATTGGCCCTTGCACTTCCGGAACCGTTCAGGGTGATCCCCGGGTGATTGTGCCCACAGACAGAATTCTCCCCGATCACCGTCAGGTTCAGGACTGTGCCGTCCCCCACCGTCAGAGCGCTCCTGTATTGGCCGGAATCCATATGCAGGCCCAGCAGCGTGATATCATACTCTGCATTTCCGCCGAAATAGATCTCCTGCGTTCCGGATCCGGTCAAGATATAGGCGCCGGTATGAGCCGTCTTTTCCTCTCCTTCAAAATAATAACCGTCCGCCTCGATGTGGAGCCTTCCTTCGCTCACATCCAGGAGCACCGCGCTGTCCTGGGCCCGCGTCACCAGAGTATTCCCCATGGTCATGCCGGCCAGCAGGCAGAGGCACAGGACCAGACTCAAAAATCTTTTTCTTCTCTGCATCTTAACCCCTCTCTTTCATGACGGCAGACTGCATCCCGCGCTGCCGTTCTGTCTCCTCCCTCACAAATACCATCCTGTCCTCCCGGGAAAGCTCCTCCCGGAAGGAATAGCCCAGCCCCCTAAATCCCTTTATGGCTTCCGGATCCTCCGCCCGGATCTCCGCCAGGAAACGCGCCATTTCCCCGCGGGCCATCTTGGCCATGGTGGCCTTGGTCCGGAGCTTTCCTCCTGACAGCTCCTTAAAATCCACGGTCAGGAACGCATCTCCCGGCTCCAGATACCTTTCCACGGCCCGGGAATACTCCCTGGAGGCCAGGTTGACGACGGTCTCTCCGTCCGCGAAGAGCGCCCGGTACAGCTTGTCTCCCCAAAACTCATAGAGATCCGCCGCTCCCTCCACAGCAAGCCGCGCCTGCATCTCCAGCCGGTAAGGGACCACCCCGTCAAAGGGCGACAGGATCCCATAGAAACCGGACAGGATCCGCAGATGTCCCTCCAGATAAGAAAGGGCCTCCTCCGTCAGCACGCTAGGAGCCAGATGCTGATACTGGAGCCCCTCATAGGCCAGAACGGCCGGAGTCAGCCGTCTCTCCAGATCCATATCCCGGAACCGTTCATAATTCAGCTTTGCCAGCTTGTCATTGCAGCCCCAGAGCCTCTGAGCCTCCTCCGGAGAAAGGCTCTGTATCCGCTCTTTCAAAAGCCCGGTCTCTTTCAAAAAGACGGGCAGGCCCGATACCGGAAGCGTGTCCGTATCCACCTTCATCTTCTTGGCCGGGGAAATGATGAATTTCATCCCAGCTCCTCCAGCATCTGAGCCGGATTCTCCGCTGCCTTTACCCGGCCAAAGGCCTTGACGATGATTCCTTCCTCATCGATCAGATAGGTAGTCCTCACCACGCCCATGGTCTTCTTTCCATACATATTCTTTTCCTTCCAGACGTCATAAGCCTGGATGCAGGAAAGCTCCTGGTCCGAGAGGAGAGGAAAGGGCAGCCCGTACTTCTCCTCAAATTTCTTATGGGAAGCCACGGTGTCCTTGCTGACTCCCAGCACCACAGCCCCCTTCTCCCCGAATTGGGGATAGAGATCCCGGAAACCGCAGGCCTGTTTGGTACAGCCCGGCGTATTGTCCCTGGGATAAAAATATAAGATCACCTTCCTGCCCCGGTACTGCTCCAGCGTATGCACCGTACCGTTCTGGTCAGGGAGAGAAAAATCCGGCGCCTTTGTTCCTGTTTCCAGCATATCTGCCTCCTCCTGTCATTTTTCTTGATTTTATCACATCCTGCTTCTGTCTGTCCACGGGGCAGGCCGAAACAACCGCAGTTTCTGCGAATTTTTTTCAACAAAATAAACGGATAAAAAGCCGCGGCTTTTTATCCGTCTCATCATATTCCCGGCGTCCCGTGCTCCTATTCCGTTGTCAGCAGGTTCGTCACGGCATAGACCTCCGTCCCATTGTAGTCCAGCCGGGACCAGCCGTTGCTCCCAATGCCGGTCCTGGTAAGATAAGTCCCGTTGGTCAGAGTCCCCACCACATTGGAATCATCCGTAGAATCCGGACTGGTCCTCAGATTGGTCTCGTCCTTGGCCGTCACGCTGTCTCCGGCGTCCTGATAGGTTGGCGTCGAAGAGGAGGAGCCGTCGGTGGAAAGATAGCTGGTGACCGCATACAGCACCTGCCCGTTGTACTCCACCCTGGACCAGCCATTGTGGCCGATGCCGGTCCGCCGGATCCAGTCGCCGTTATAGATGGTGGCCACGATATAGTCGTCGCTCTCGGTACTGGGCACACTCCGCAGATTGGTCTCGATCTTGGCCGTCACCTGCTCGTCCACCAGCTGGAAATAGACTCCCTGTTCATAGATGGTATCCCCAAGGGAGGGCGACGCCTCCGTTCCACCTGTCTGGGACTGGCTCTCCGCCGCCGTACTGCTGCTCTCCGCAGAAGAAGACTCTGCGGAGGAAGATTCCTCCGAAGCGGACTCCGTGGAAGAGCCCTCCGTAGAGCTCTCCGCCGCGGACGGCGCGGACGTGCCGCCGCCGGATCCGGAATTCCTGCCGGTGAGCGCGCTGATCCCATAAGCGCCTCCCCCTATCACGATCACCACCAAAATAAAGACTAAAATGCCCGCAACCTCACTGTGCTCGGACATCCACCGCCGTATCGTCCCCATATGGGTTCACCATATCCTTTCCTTAACTATGAAAAGCTCTGCGCTGCCTCACCGGCAGTCCCAGCTCCCTGAGACCCAGGCGCCTGGTATGGTACTTCACCGCTGCCAGCCCCCGGTTATAGATCTTCCACGCGGCTCCAATGGCCATCTCCGCCGCCGTGGTCCGCTCCCTGGGCTCCCGCTCCGTACCGCCGCAGTCCAGGATGCCTCCCGTCTTTACCAGACGGATCAGATCGTCGCAGCAGGTCACCGGCTCCGCCGTCTCCGTATAGGCCATCCCGATGTAATCGGTCCTGTGGGAGTCGGAGCCTCCGAAAGCAGGCTTTCCGTACCGGCGGGCCAGCTCTCCGGCCTTCCGGTTGGAATCGGGAAGCTCACAGGTATTGAACGCTTCCACAAAATCAAAATGATCGATGAGCCCCTCTTCCCGTTCCAGCCGCTTGGAACACATGGCGCTCAAAAATTTCGCCCCGTAAGGATGGGCAGGCCCCAGGATCCCCCCGAACCGATGCACGATCCGCACCAGCATATGGATGGGCAGGCCTCTCACCTCCAGGATCCTCAGATCTACATCATCCGGCATCACCACCAGGATATGGCCCGCGTCAAGGGTATCGTACTCAATGCCCCGGAGCACCGTGAAGCCGGGAACTCCTCCCGTCTCCCTCTCGGTCCTCTGCCATGCCCGGTATCCGTTGTAACTGTTGTGGTCAGTGACCATCATTCCCGCGAACCCCTTCTCCTTCAATAGCTCCGCATACTGAAGAATGTCCACCTTCGCATCCAGAGAGCCATTCTTCGTGTGGCAATGAAAGTCATATTTCAAATCCTCATCCCTTTCTGTAAAAAAGGATCCTGCCATACAGGATCCTCCGCCTGCGGCGGACCGCATGCGCGGCAAACTTCCTCTACGCCGCAGTTCGCTCCCACGGAGTGTTTCGCTCTATGGAAACGAAGTTTCCCATAGAGCAACGAAAAACATGATAGAATATCCTTCGATATTCTATCATGTTTTCCAATCCCGGTAAAGGCTTATTCGCAGTTTCCGGAAAGTTCATAAAGAATTAAGATTTCTAGCTGGCGTCCTTAATTTCCATCCACATTTCATTATAAAGGGCGTCGCCCTCCTCGCCCAGCGTGCGGAATACCTCGCAGCGCTCCAGGATCTCCGCGCTGGGATTCACGGCGGGATTGGAGGCCAGCTCTTCGTCCATCATCTCCTGCGCTCCCGTGTTGGGCGTCGCGTAGGTGATATACTCAAAATTCTTGTAGGCGATCTCCGGATCGTTGAGGAAATTGATCCAGGCCTCCGCGTTCTCCTTGTTCTCCGCGTTGGCGGGAATGACCCAGGAATCGATGAAATAGTTGCTCCCCTCCTTGGGGATCACATATTCCAGATCCGGATTCTGCTCCTGGAGCTGGAGCACCTCGCCGGAATACGCCATGGCGATGGCCGCGCTGCCGGAGATCATGGTATCCTTGATCTGGTCCATCACATACCGCTGGATCAGAGGCTTCTGCTCCAGGAGCATCGCCTTGGCCTCGTTCAGCTCCGTCTCGTCTGTAGTGTTCAGAGAATAGCCCAGGATCTTGAGAGGCGCCGTAAACAGGTCCCTGGGGCTGTTGTACATCAGGATCTCGCCGGAATATTCCTCATTCCAGAGATCCTCCCAGCTGTCGATCTCCTCGTCGATCATGCTGGTATTGTAGATGATCCCCAGAGTACCGAAGGTATAGGGCACCGAATATTTATTCTCCGGGTCGAAGACCTTGGATCCCTCCATGATCTCCTGGCTGATATACTGCATATTGGGGATATTGTCAAAGTTGATCTCCGCCAGAAGGTCATTGGCGATCATCTTCTCGATCATATAATCGGAAGGGCAGATCACGTCATAGGCCACGCCGCCGGCCTCGATCAGGGGATACATCTCCTCATTGGTCTCAAACGTATCGTAGATCACCTCGATGCCGGTCTCCTCCTCAAAGAGCTGGATGACCTCCTCGTCGATATACTCGCCCCAGTTGTAGACTTTTACGACTCCGTTTTCTCCGCCCTTGCTCCCGCCGCAGCCGGCCAGCCAGGACATGCAGATGGCGGCAGTCAGGAACACTGCCATAAATTTCTTTTTCATTCTCCTCATCTCTCCTTCACATGCTCTTGTTTTTTCTTTTTAGGTAGGTTGGCAATGATCAAAAGGATCAGAACCGTCACGAATAAGATCGTGGAAAGCGCGTAGAGGCTGGGTCTCACACCCTTGCGCACTTCGCTGTATATCAGGGTAGACAAAGTATTGACCCCCGCTCCCTTGGTAAAATGCGTGATGATAAAATCATCCAGGGACATGGTGAACGCCAGCAGAAAGCCGGACAGGACGCCGGGCAGGATGTCGGGGAACACCACCTTGAAAAAGGCCCGCAGAGGCGAAGCGCCCAGATCCAGAGCCGCCTCGTAAGTGCTCTTTTCCGTCTGTTTGACCTTGGGCATGACGCTCAGCACCACATATGGGATATTAAAGGTGATGTGGGCGATCAGCACCGTCCCGAACCCCAGGCTGACGCCGAAGGCGATGAAGCACACCATCAGGGAGATCCCGGTGACGATGTCCGCGTTCATCAGCGGGATGTTGTTCATCCCCATCACCAGAGTCCTGGGCACCTTCTTCATATGATTGATGCCGATGCAGGCCGCCGTCCCGATGACCGTCGCCACCAGAGCCGACACAAAGGCGATGATGAGGGTGGTGCGCAGGGCCGACATGATCAGCTCACTGGAAAAAAGCTGCTCGTACCAGGTAAGGCTGAAACCGGTCCACTTGGACATATACTTGGAGCTGTTGAAGGACAGCACCATCAGCGCTACGATGGGAGCGTACAGGAAAATAAAGATGATGGCCAGATAAAACCTTTTGAAAAATCTTCCGATCAAAACGCCGCCCCCTCTCCGTCTTTATCGTACTTGGCCAGAAGCGCCATACTGATCAGGATAAATACCATCAGCACCAGCGACAGGCCGGAGCCCAGGTTCCAGTTGGAGGTGAAGACAAACTCCTGCTCGATGACATTTCCGATCAGGAGGATCATGCCGCCGCCCAGAAGGTCCGAGATCACAAAGGTGGTCAGAGCCGGCACGAAGACCATGGTGATGCCGCTGATGACTCCCGGCACGCTCAAGGGGAGGATGATCCGGAAAAAGCTCTGGATCCCGTTGGCCCCCAGATCCCTGGCCGCCTCCACCGTATCGTCCCCGATCTTCACCAGCACGTTGTAGATGGGGAGCACCATGAAGGGCAGGAAGTTGTATACCATGCCCAGGATGATGGCCGCCTGGGTATTGATGATATTCAGTTCCGGCAGATGCAGAAACCGCAGGATATTGTTGATGACGCCGTTCCGGTCCAGGAGCGTCTGCCAGGCCATGGTCCGGAGCAGGAAATTCATCCACATGGGCAGGATGAAGATGAAAACGATGAAGCTGCCTTTTCCCACCTTCAGGCTCTTTAAGATCATGGCCAGGGGATATGCCAGCACCAGGCAGATGGCCGTGCTTATGAGCGACAGCTTCAGGGACCGGAGCAGCGCGTTCATCCGCTCCGGCTGGGCGATGGCCATGATATTTTCCAGGGTAAAGGCCCCCGTCTGGTCCGTCAGGCCGTAAAACACCACCAGCGCCAGCGGGATCAGGGTGAAGCCGATCATCCAGATGATATAAGGGCCCGATAACAATTTCTTACTCATTGACTCCCACGGCCTCCTCATCCTCTGACTCCGGCTTCTTCATGATCTGGATATTGAAGGGATCCACATGGATGCTCACCTTCGTTCCCACCGGATAGCAGGAGGTGGAGTGGACCAGCCATTCAAAGCCTCCGGCCATGATCTCCATCTCGTAGTGGACGCCTTTGAAGATCAGATGGGAGACGACGCCGTCTAAGCTTCCCTCTCCCGGCGAAAGGAGCTCCACATCCTCCGGCCGGATCACCACGTCCACCGGCTGGCTGTTTCCGAAGCCCACATCCACGCAGGGGAATTTCACTCCCAGGATCTCCACCAGCTCATCCTTTATCATCAGACCGTCGATGATGTTGCTGTCTCCGATGAAATCCGCCACAAAAGCGTTTTCCGGCTCATTGTAAATATCCTCCGGAGAACCCATCTGCTGGATATATCCCTGGTTCATGACCACGATGGTATCGGACATGGTGAGGGCCTCCTCCTGGTCATGGGTCACATAGACAAAGGTGATCCCCAGCTCATTCTTCAGGCGGATCAGCTCATACTGCATATCCTGCCGCAGCTTCAGGTCCAGGGCGCCCAGGGGCTCATCCAAAAGCAGCACCTTGGGCTCGTTGACGATGGCTCTCGCGATGGCGATCCTCTGCTGCTGGCCGCCGGACAGGGAGGCTACGCTCCTCTTCTCATATCCGTCCAGGTTCACCAGCTTCAGGGCGTATTTGATCTTATCGTCGATATAGGATTTGGACTTTCCCTTGATCTTCAGGCCGAAGGCGATGTTCTCCGCGATATTCATATGGGAGAACAGGGCGTATTTCTGGAATACCGTATTGAGAGGCCTTTTGTTGGGCGCCACGCCGGTGATGTCCTTTCCGTCAAAGTAAACTCTTCCGGTGTCCGGCTTTTCAAATCCTCCTATGATCCGCAGGGTCGTGGTCTTTCCGCAGCCGCTGGGCCCCAAAAGCGTCATAAACTCATTTTCCTTGATGGACAGGTCTAACTCATCCAGTACCTTCATGTTGTCAAATGTCTTGGACACGCCTTCCAGGCGGATCAGTGACGGATTCATCCCAATTCCTCCTCTTGTTCTCAAAAACTGGGCGGCGAGCTGACCCAGATCAGGACCGCTCCCGCCTTGGACGTAAGATAATGTTTTTTATCCGGGGTAAAATAAAAGGATTCTCCCTTCCTGGCCCGGTAGATCTTGTTCCCCACATGGATACTCACGCTCCCCTGGAGCACATATCCGAATTCCTCTCCTTCGTGGGGAGTATCGGGATAAGTGGAGCCTCCCTTCTCCAGCGTCAGGAGAATGGGCTCCATGATATTTTTCTGAGCGTTGGGAATGATCCACTGGATCCTATTCTTGAGCTCCGTATCAGTCTTTTCAAAATAATCCTCGGCGCCGAAGACCACCTGCTCCTCCGGTTCCGCCGAAAAAAACTCGGTGAGGTTCGTTCCCAGACACTGTAAGATGTCCGTCAGGGTCGCGATGGAAGGTGAGGTCAGATCCCTCTCCAGCTGGGAAATAAAACCTTTGGACAGCTCCGCCCGGTCTGCCAGCTCCTCCTGGGTCAGGCCCTTCAGCACCCGAAGCTCTTTCAGCTTCTGTCCGATCTCCACATTTACACCTCTCTCTGTCACCTCTGCGGGATATGGCTTCCGCTCCGCAGTCTTTTTACTGCTCGTATTTTAAACAAAAAGTTTAGTAATCCTAAACTCACAGCATATCCTATTATACATCTTTCCTTTTCTGTGTCAATCACTTTTTTGTAAAATTTTCGGAGCCCGGGAAACCGGCCGGAAAGGCGCCCGCGCCGGGCGGGACCGCTTCTGCGCGGCGCGTTCTTCTCCGTAGAAAATCCCGTAAAAAAATGTCCCTCTCCCTGGGATCGATTCTCCGAACTGCGGCGGGCCGTATGATCGGCAGGATTCCTCTCCGCCGCGGTGCGCTCCCATGTTTTTTTGCTCTATGGAAACGAAGTTTCCTATAGCGTAACGAAAAAACCGGGCGGGGCACATGCCCCGCCCGGCTTCCGTGTAAAGGTCACGTTCTTATTTCTGGCCAGGAGCACCAAAAGCTCATACTCCAGCGGCTTTAAGCGGATCTCTTCCCCGCCGCGGAGCACGGTCCTGCTGCCCAGATGGATCTCCACGTCTCCTGCCCGCAGAAGCTTCTCCAGCCTCCCGGTCCTCTCCAGCACCTTCTCCACCCGCACCAGAAGCTCCAGCACCTCAAAGGGTTTTACGATATAATCCTCCGCCCCGCCTTTCAGCCCGCGCACCTTGGAATTCACATCATCCCTGGCCGTTAAGAAGATCACGGGGATCCCCCTTTCCCGAAAAAGCGGCAGCAGGGCAAAGCCGTTCTTTCCCGGCAGCATGATGTCCACCAGGGCAAACTCCTCCCCTTTTTCCAGAAGAGCCGCCGTCTCGTTTCCGTCCCCGCACATACAGACGCTGTATCCGGTCACCATCAGGTTCATTTCCAAAAGCTCCCGGATGGCCCTGTCATCCTCCACGATCAAGATCCGATCCTTTTCCACCTCAATGCCCTCCATATCTGCCTCTATTTTACCACATCCGCCGGAACCGCGGCCCTTTCATTTGTAAACAAGTTGTAAATGTGCTATACTCCTGTCAGGCTTTACCGGGCCGGACTCATATGGAAAGTCCGGCGCGTATATTGGATAAAGGAGGTCCTCTATGGTACTTTTTAACGGAGAGCGCGGCGGCGGAGAAGCCGGCCGGCCGGAACATCCCCTAAGCCGCAAGATCTATGTGGAGCTTTCTCCTCCGTCCCAGGACGATCCCCGGGCCGATTCCGAGCGCCTGATCCAGGCCCTGGAACCGGATTTTCCCGGCGTATCCCTTCCCTACTACGTCCTGAAACGGGATTATGCCGCTTTCCGGAAGGAGGACTGGAAGGTGACGGCTTCCCTGGTCTTCACCGGAAAAGGCTGGCAGATCGCCTTCCTCGAGGCCGGCGACACTTCCGCCTCCCACTATGGCCTGGCCGTGGATATGGGAAGCACCACGGTGGTCATGGCCCTGGTGGACTTAAACACCGGCAAGGTCCTGGCGGAGGAGGGCTGCTTCAGCAGGCAGATCGCCTACGGAGAGGACATTTTGAGCCGGATCTTCCACACACAGTCGGGCGAAGCCGCCAGGAAAGAACTGCAGGAAGCATCCGCCGGGACGTTTTCCCTGCTGATGGAACGGCTGAAGGAAGCCTCCGGCGCAGAAGTCTCCCGCTGCCCTGTCATGGTTGTCAGCGGAAACACCACCATGATCCATTTCCTGCTGGGCATAGATGCATTTGGCATTTTCATGTCCCCCTTCGCCCCCGTATTCCATGATCCCGGCTTCATCCCGGGGCGTGAGCTGTCCCTGCCCTTCGACGGCCTGGTGACCTGTATCCCTTCCGCCGCCAACTATCTGGGCGGAGACATCGTCAGCGGAGTCCTGGCCTCCGGCATGAGGGATTCCGAAGAGCTCTCCCTCTATATCGACATCGGCACCAACGGAGAGATGGTCCTTGGAAGCTCCGACTTCCTGGTGGCCGGAGCGGGAGCCGCGGGCCCGGCCCTGGAAGGCGGCATCAGCCGCTGCGGCATGAGGGCCGAGGAGGGGGCCGTGGACTCTGTCTCCATCGAAGACGGCGTTCTCCGGATCACCACCATCGGCGGTGCTCCCGCCAAAGGGATCTGCGGATCCGGCATCGTGGACCTGCTGGCCCAGCTGCTCTTAAACGGATGGATGGACATGAGCGGCTCTCTCCGGCCGGAGAGCTCGGACCGGATCCGGGAAATAGACGGAGAACCGGCCGTCGTCTACGCGCCGGGGGAGGAAAGCGCTGACGGAGAAGACAAATATTTCTCCCAGACAGACATCTTAAACTTCCTAGATACCAAAGCCGCCGCCAGCACCATGGTGGCCTGCCTGCTGGCCGAAACCGGTTTTTCCATCCAGGACGTCTCCCATATTTACATGGCCGGCTCCTTCGGCAAGTACCTGAACCTGGAATCCGCCGTCACCATCGGCCTCTATCCGGACGTACCCAGGGACCGGTTCATCTGCATGGGAAACGGCTCCTTAAAAGGCGCCTGCGCCCTGCTCTGCGACGGAAGGCTGCTGGAACAGATCCCCGGGATCCTCTCCGATATGCACTATCTGCAGTTTTCCATGTTCACGGACTTCGTCTCCCAGATGCAGGCGGCCAAATTCTTTCCCCACACCGATCTGGAAGCTTATCCTACGGTAAAGGCGGAGCTGGCAAAGCGGGGGGTCCTCCGCTGACAAAAGTCGTAGCGCCTCTCCATATGGGTATACAAAAGCGCCAGGCACTCTGCCCGGCGCTTTCTCTACGGCCTCTTTCTCCTCCACAGGATCCCGGCAGCCAGAAGCAGCGCGCCTGCGGCGGCCAGAACATATTTGGGCCCGTAATCGCCTCCCATCATGGAAAACAGATAAAAATCCTTCACATATCGGTCTCCGCTGAAATTGATCATGTAATAGACCAGAGGGATCATATATCCCACAGCCGGATTGTCCGTCACGGCAAACACGCACATCCCCAGCCCGCCCAGAAAGACCGCTTCCGCAAAGGTCCCCCAAAAATAGGGGAGCCAGGGAAACCGGCAGCCGCCGGCCAGAAGGTACAGGACTGCCGCTCCCGCGAACAGGGCTGTGGCCGCCAGTCCCTCCAGCAGCCTTATGACATGGAGCGCCGTCATGGACATCTGCTTGGACCGCAGCAGATCCCGGATGTCCCGGTCCATATCCGGCATAAACACCGGCACCAGGAAAATGATCCCGCACAGGGCCGCGTACATCTCCAGGGTCTTGGCCGAATCCGACGGGCCCAGATACCTGGTGCCCATGAGAAACGGCATGAGGCAGAAGAACAGGACTGCCGCCAGGATATGAACTTTCAGATGATATTT
>CAJFUL010000036.1 GCA_904420245.1 Candidatus Paralachnospira avium | reverse complement strand
TGGGGCCTACAGGGCTCGAACCTGTGACCCTCTGCTTGTAAGGCAGATGCTCTCCCAGCTGAGCTAAGACCCCTGACGCAAATCGAAAACTTTTATTTATTTTTGACTGCCTGATTAGTATACCTTGCATTGTTCCAATTGTCAAGACTTTTTAAAATATTTATTTATGAAATTTTTCTTTGTATCCGGATATGGGGCTGTGCTATAATGATCTTAATATGTATGGCGCCCTTCGGGGCCCTTGGAGGCGTTTATGTATTACTTTATCATAAATCCAAATTCCCGTTCCGGAAAGGGGATGGAGATCTGGAAGCGGCTGAAAGAACGGCTGGACAGGGAGCACGTCCCCTACGCGGCTTATCTGACGGAGCGCACCGGCCATGCCTCGGAGCTGGCTGCCAGACTCTCCGCCCATGGGGGAGGGGCTGTGCCTAAAGCTCTAGTGGTCCTGGGAGGAGACGGGACCTTAAACGAAGTCCTCAACGGCCTCTCCATCTCTTCCTCCGTGACCCTGGCCTACATTCCCTGCGGCTCCGGCAACGATTTTTCCAGAGGGATGAAGCTGCCCCGCCATCCGGAGAAGGCCCTGGACCGGATCCTCTCCTCTTCTCAGGTCCGTTATATCGATTACGGGATCCTGTCCTACCAGTCCAAGCATCCGGCTCACCGCAGGTTTCTGGTCAGCAGCGGCATCGGCTATGACGCCGATGTGTGCCAGAATATGTTCACCACTAAACTGAAACCGTTTTTAAACCGTTTTCATATGGGAAAGCTTTCCTATCTCCTGATCGGGATCAAGCGGATCGTCCTGTGCAAAAGCGCCAATGGATGCCTGACCCTGGACGGCGGCAAGAAAGTGCTCCTGAAACGGATCCGGTTCATCTCCGCCCATGTCCAGAAATACGAGGGAGGCGGTTTCCGGTTCGCCCCCGGCGCCGATGCCTCCGACGGGCTCCTGGATCTGTGCGTGGTCTCCGGAGTCTCCAGGCTGGGGCTCACGTTCCTCCTGCTGGCCTCCCTGTTTGGAAAGCATACTTCCTGCAATGGAGTCCGCATCTATACCTGCCGGGAAGCCTCCCTGTCCATCGACCGACCTCTGCTGGTGCATGCAGACGGGGAATCCTGCTATGGACAGACCGAGATCGGTTTCCGCTGTGAACAGGAAAAGATCCGGTTTTTATGCTGACTAATTTTTCAGAATTGTTTGTAAAGATTCTCTTAATCCTATTGCCAAGCACATCGTTTCGTGCTATAGTGTCAAAAAGGAGAGATCCTATACCCATACAAACGGCGGTTATCTCTGCGTGGAAGGGAGGGTATCGGAAGCATGAAAAAAATCAAAGCCTTTTTCAGCAAATATCGCCAATGCTGGGTCCTGTTATATGTATTCATCTACTTTCCATGGTTCTTTTGGCTGGAGCGCCATGTGACAGCGGAAAGCGCTTTTACTAACATACACATTGCTTTTGACGATCTGATCCCGTTTTGCGAATATTTCGTAATCCCGTATCTGCTCTGGTTCGTGTTTGTGGCCGGTTCTGTGGCCTACTTCCTGTTCAAGCGGCCTAAGAAGGAATTCTACCGGATGACTTCTTTCCTCTTCATCGGAATGACCATCTGCCTCGCCATCTGCACGCTGTTTCCCAACGGCCAGACCATGCGGCCTCCGGTCAATCCGGAAAAGAATATTTTTTCCTGGATCATCGTCAAATTGTATCAGACGGATACTTCTACCAACGTCTTTCCCAGTATCCATGTATTTGCCTCACTGGGAGTGAACCTGGCCTGGTGGAACAGTCCCGTATCCAAAAAACACCGATGGATACGGCCTGCCTCTACCCTGCTGACCATCTCCATCTGTCTGTCGACGGTATTCCTGAAGCAGCATTCGGTGCTGGACGGACTGGCAGCCATCGTCCTCTCCATCATCCTGTACTTCTTCATCTACCAGCCGGAGATGACCAGGGCCTCCGCCAAGGCGGCGAAGGAACGGACCAAAGCTAAGAAGCTGTACGAATACAAAAATAAACTGTAAGAACCATACAGGTAAAAAAGATCCCGCCGCGGCGGGATCTTTTGCGTGGGACAGCTGCAGCGGCCTGCGCGAAGCCCGATAAAAAGCCCCGGCGGTAACCGGGGACTTTGTCTACAATCTGAGGAGCAGACCGAAGTCTGCTCCTTTTTGTTCCTCTATTATAGGAAACTTCGTCCCCATAGAGCAAAACACTCTGTGGGACCTGTCTGCTCCGGAGACAGGTTTATTCCTTCTCTTCCGCCCTTGCGGCGATCTCTTTTGCCTGCACGTCGCTGGGAGCCTGCTCATAGCGGGCGAATTCATATTCAAAAGAACCGATGCCTCCCGTCATGGAGCGCAGATCTGTGGAATATCCGATCAGCTCGGACATGGGCACATCCGCCTCGATGATCTGGCTGCCCTTATGATCCGGATTCATTCCCAGCACACGGCCTCTTCTCTTATTGAGATCTCCCATGATGTCGCCGGTGAACTTATCCGGCACCCGGACCTTCAGAGAAGCGATGGGCTCCAGCAGGATCGGTTTGGCATCCGGCTCGGCAAAAGCTTTTTTCACAGCCAGGATGGTGGCAAGCTTGAAGGCCATTTCCGAAGAGTCCACAGCGTGATAAGAACCAAAGACCAGAGTAGCCTTAAGGCCCACCACCGGATACCCGGCCAGCGGTCCCTTCAGGACAGATTCCTGGATACCCTTCTCGACGGCGGGGAAATAGTTCTTGGGAACCACGCCGCCTACGATCTTCTCCTCAAAGACATAGGGAGTCTCCAGATCTCCGGAAGGCTCGAACTCGATGACCACATCGCCGTACTGGCCGTGGCCGCCGGACTGCTTCTTATGCTTGCCCTGGACCTTGACCTTTCCGCGGATGGTCTCCCGGAACGCGATCCTGGGCTTGGAAAGCTCGATCTCTACTTTATAACGGCCGGCCAGCTTGCTGACTACCACATCCAGCTGCTGATCGCCGATGCCGTAGAGCAGGGTCTGGCGGTTTTCCTTGTCGTTGACCGTCTTCAAGGTCAGATCCTCTTCCATCAGTTTAGAAAGAGAGCTGGCGATCTTGTCTTCATCGCCCTTGTTCTTGGCTTTATACGCCATATATGTATAAGGCTTGGAGATCTCCGGCCTGTCGTAGGTCACGGGAGTGTTCTTGGTGGAGAGCGTGTCTCCCGTAGCCGTCACGGAAAGCTTAGAGATGGCGCCGATGTCGCCGCTCCGCAGGGAGGATACCTCTATGGCCTCCTTGCCTCTCATCACATACAGTTTACCGATCTTTTCCTCCGTCTCTTTATTGGCATTATACAGGACGCTGTCGGCACGGAGGACGCCGGAGCAGACCTTGACATAAGAATATTTTCCGATAAAAGGATCCACCAGCGTCTTCCAGACCTTGACGCTCAAAGGATTGGCGTCCTGATAATTGGCCTCGAAGATGTCGCCTGTGGCGGCGTTCACACCGGTCACCTCCAGCTTTTCCGGAGAGACGAAATATTTCTCGATGGCCTGGAGCAGCATGGTCGTGCCCTGGCCGTTGACGCCAGCTCCCATCAGCACAGGGACGATGGAACCGTCCATGACATGCTGGCGCAGAGCAATGGAGATCTCGTCATAAGTGAACTCTTCTCCGGCAAAATACCGGTCCATATATTCCTCGCTGGTCTCGGCCACAGCCTCCAGAAGGGCCTCACGGCAAAGCTCCAGATTCTTCATGGAGTAATCGGGGATCTCGCACTCTTCATAATCGCTCAGGCTTAAGAAACGGCGGCCCTTCATCTTCACCACATTGACAAAGCCCACAAACCGTTCGTTTTCCCGGATGGGCAGATGGAACGGCGCGATCTTCTTTCCGTAAAGTCCCTGCAGGTCTTCGATGATCTGGCGGTAGCTGGCATTGTCATCATCCATGTTGGTCACGAAGATGATCCTGGGAAGGCTGTATTTTTCGCAGAACTCCCACGCCTTCTGGGTGCCCACTTCTACGCCCGACTTGCCGTTCACCACGATCACGGCCGCATCCGCCACGCTCAAGGCCTCTTCTACTTCCCCTACGAAATCAAAATAACCGGGAGTATCTAAGAAGTTGATCTTGACTCCTTCCCACATGATGGGAACCACTGCGGTGGAGATCGAGAACAGGCGCTTCGTCTCTTCTTTATCGAAATCGCTGATGGTATTGCCATCGGTAATCTTTCCCTGACGGCTGGTAACTCCCGTCACATGGGCCATGGCCTCAACCAAAGTCGTCTTACCGGCTCCTCCATGACCCAGCAGTACGACGTTGCGGATCCTTTCCGACTCAAAAACGTTCATAGATACTTCCTCCCTTTTCGCTATTAGTCCACAGCCGCCGAAATTGCTGTGCTCCCCTGCTGCTGTACGGGAACGGCGGCAAGATGTCGGCTTAGGTATATTGTACTAAAAACCAATGAAAATAGCAATAAAAATATCAAAATTGTATAAATTGTTTTTTCATTGACAAAGATCTGTTTCTGCTCTAAAATATCCATGGTATAGGGGAAAGTTTGCCCCTGCTCACAGAAAGGACATCATCTATGAAAAACCTGACTATCGGATTCATCGGCCTGGGCCTCATCGGCGGCTCCATCGCAAAGGGCTTGAAGCGGGCCGACTCCTCCCATTTCATCATGGCTTACGCCCGTCACAGGGAGACCCTGGAGGAGGCTCTGCGCGACGGGACCATCGACGAGGCGCTGGACGGCATCGGAGAGGAGCTGCGGCACTGCGACTATATTTTCCTGTGCACTCCCGTTACTTATAATGAAGAATATCTGACGGCCATCCGTCCCTTCCTGCGAAAGGACGCCATCCTCACCGACGTGGGAAGCGTGAAGACCGGGATCCACGAAGCGGTGAAAAGGCTGGACTTGGAAGCCAATTTCATCGGAGGACATCCCATGGCCGGTTCCGAAAAAAGCGGCTACCGGTATTCCACCGACCATCTTCTGGAAAACGCCTATTACATCATCACGCCCACTCCCCTCTCACCCGCTGAGAAAATAGAGGAGCTCAAAGAACTGACCTTGTCTCTTTCGGCTCTGCCTCTGATCCTGGACTACAGGCAGCACGACTATATCGTGGCAGGCATCAGCCATCTGCCGCATTTGATCGCGTCCAGTCTCGTGAACCTGATCCGGGACAAGGATACGCCGGAACAGACCATGAAGCTGGTGGCGGCGGGCGGTTTCAAGGACATTACCAGGATCGCCTCCTCCTCTCCCGTGATGTGGCAGCAGGTCTGCGATTCCAACCGGACAAATATCAGTTCCATCCTGGGGGATTACATCGATTCGCTGAAAGAAGTGCAAAGCGCCGTGGAAAATGGGGACTCCGAAGCTGTATACAAGCTGTTTGACACTTCCCGGGAGTACCGGGATTCCATTCCGGACCGCTCTTCCGGCCCCATCAAAAAACAATATGCCCTGTACTGCGATCTGGTGGATGAATCCGGCGCCATCGCCACCATCGCCACCATCCTGGCCACCCATCAGATCAGCATAAAGAACATCGGCATCCTTCACAACCGGGAATTTGAGGAAGGCGTCCTGAACATCGAATTTTACGGCGAGGAAGCAGCCTCCCGCGCCGCAGAGCTCCTGACCCAGCACCGGTACACCGTTTACCGCAGATAAGGAGGTATCTTATGGCAAGACAGCCTATCCGGGGAGAGATCACGGTCCCCGGCGATAAATCCATCTCCCACAGGAGCATCATGCTGGGAGCCATCGCAAAAGGGACCACCCGCATCCGTGGTTTCCTGAAAAGCGCCGACTGCCTTTCCACCATCGGCTGCTTTAACGCCATGGGCGTCCCCATCGAACAGGCAGACGGCGAGGTACTGGTCCGGGGAAAGGGCCTTCACGGCCTTTCGGCGCCGTCTTCCGTCCTGGACTGCGGCAACAGCGGCACCACCACCCGGCTGATCTCCGGCCTCCTGGCGGCTCAGCCTTTTTCCTCGGAAGTGACCGGAGACGCTTCCATCCAAAAGAGGCCCATGGGAAGGATCATGACGCCTCTCACCCAGATGGGCGCTTCCATCCGCAGTCTCCGGGAAAACGGCTGCGCCCCGCTTTTGATCCAGGGAAGGCCGCTCCACGGCATCCGGTACGCCTCGCCCGTGGCCTCCGCCCAGGTAAAATCCGCCGTTCTCCTGGCCGGTCTCTATGCCGACGGACCTACCACCGTCACGGAACCGGAGCTCTCCAGGGACCATACGGAACGGATGCTCCGGGACTTCGGCGCCTCCGTCCTGTCTGAGGGAGTCTCCGCCACCGTCACGCCTCCGGAAGAACTCCACGGAAGGGACATCCTGGTACCCGGCGACATTTCATCCGCCGCCTACTTCCTGACCGCGGCCGCCCTGCTCCCCGGTTCTGAGCTGCTGATCCAGAATGTGGGGATCAATCCCACCAGAGACGGGATCCTGACCGTATACCGGGAAATGGGCGCGGATCTTGAACTCCTGAACGAAAAAGGCGGCTCCGGAGAGCCGTCCGCGGATATTCTGGTAAGAGGCGGCCATCTCCACGGCACCGAGATCGGCGGAGCCGTGATCCCGGCTCTCATCGACGAACTGCCTGTCATCGCGGCCGCGGCCTGTTTCGCGGAAGGCACCACCGTGATCCGGGATGCCGCCGAGCTGAAGGTGAAGGAATCCAACAGGATCGCCGCCATGGTCCGGACCCTCTCCGCCATGGGCGCCGATATTTCCGAGACAGAGGACGGCATGATCATCCATGGAGGACAGCTCCTGCACGCGGCTTCCGTAGACAGCTTCTCCGATCACCGGATCGCCATGAGCCTGACGGTGGCCGGCCTCGTCTGCGGAGAGATGCCGCAGATCCGCGGCCGGGAATGTGTTTCCATCTCTTATCCCGATTTCTATA
>CAJFUL010000035.1 GCA_904420245.1 Candidatus Paralachnospira avium | reverse complement strand
CCGGAAACTACGACTTCTGGTATGAGTCCAGCCAGCTTATGATCAAGCAGATGAAAGAGGCCAACAAGAAAAAAGAAGAAAAGATCAAAGAGCTGCAGGAATTTATCCAGCGGTTCTCCGCCAACGCTTCCAAGTCCAAGCAGGCCACTTCCAGGAAGCGCGCCCTGGAGAAGATCCAGCTGGATGAGATCAAGCCTTCCAGCCGGAAATATCCCTACATCGACTTCCGTCCCGAGCGGGAGATCGGCAACGAAGTGCTGACGGTGGAGAACCTGTCCAAGACCATCGACGGAGTCAAGGTGCTGGACAACATCTCCTTTATCCTGGGCCGCAATGACAAGGTGGCCTTCGTCGGCTCCGACGAGCTGGCCAAGACTACCCTGTTCCAGATCCTGGCAGGAGAAATGGAGCCCGACGAGGGTACCTATAAGTGGGGCGTCACCACCTCCCAGGCCTACTTTGCCAAGGACAACACCCAGGAATTTGACAACGACCTGACCATCGTGGACTGGCTGACCCAGTTCTCCCCTGTGAAGGACGTCACCTATGTCCGCGGCTTCCTGGGAAGGATGCTCTTTGCCGGAGACGACGGCGTAAAGAAGGTCAAGGTGCTGTCGGGAGGAGAGAAGGTCCGCTGCCAGCTCTCCAAAATGATGATCCAGGCCACCAACACCCTGATCTTCGACGAGCCCACCAACCATCTGGATATGGAATCCATCACGGCCCTCAACAACGCGCTCATCAAATATCCTGGCGTGATCCTGTTTTCCTGCCATGACCATCAGTTCGTCCAGACCACGGCCAACCGCATCATGGAGATCACTCCGAACGGCCTGATCGACAAGATCACCACCTACGACGAGTACCTGGAAAACGACGAGATGGCCAGAAAGCGCCAGAAGAGCTACAGCCTGTCCGAGAGCGACGCCGAGGACAACTAAACCGGCCCCCGGCCGCGGCAGGAGCCCTCTCCGCCGCAGCGCGGCCTACAGAGTGTTCTTGCTCCATCAGAGTCCAAAAAGCGCAGACGGTCATCCGCCTGCGCTTTTCTTACTCTATAGGAAGCTGGAAACGAAAGCATCCGCGCCCGGCGCGAGAGTTCCGCGGGCGGAGGATCCTGCATGGCAGGATCCTTTTTAAAATCCTTCTTCTCTTCTCTGCTTCCGAAGGGCCTGCCGTTTCTCGGCGCCCTCCCACTCTGCCTGCTGCTCCGGAGAATCCAGCCGGAGCCTGGGCACCCGGACCGGCCTTCCCTCCTCATCGGTGGCCACCATCACGATATAGGCCCTGTTGATGGGCCTTCTCATCCCGTCCAGCCCCTCCACATAAGTATCTACCCGCACCTCCATGGAGGAATTTCCCACATGGATCACACGGCCCACCAGCACCACGGTATCGCCGGAATAGGCGCCCTCCTTGAACTGGAGATTGTCAATGGCCGCCGTGATGATATTTCTCTCGCTGTGTCTCCTGGCCACGATACCGGAGACCTCGTCGATCCACATCAGGAGCTGTCCGCCGAACAGACGGCCGGCTCCGTTTAAATGGGTGGGGAAGAGCAGATGGGACTGCTCCGTCAGAGAATCCTCCACCCGTTTTGTTTTTTCCATATGAACGCCTCTTTTACTCCTCCGGACTCTCTCTGGGAATAAACACTCTCCCCGCCGCAGGATCTTCTTTTTTCTTTTTCAAAGCCTTGGCGGCTTCCTTTGCTTCCCGGCAGAACTGCTCCTGGCAGTCCACCAGCACTTTGCCCCTCTTGTCCGGCTTCTCATAGGAGCCGTCGGGCTGCAGGATATGGGCCCGGACATTGTCCTCCAGCTCCACCTTCAGGATATGGAGGGCCCGCTCCTTATTCTTCTCCACTTCCACAGGGAACACCAGCTCCACGCGCCTGTCCAGGTTTCTGGGCATCCAGTCGGCGCTGCCCATATAGAGCTCGCAGTTTCCGCCATTCTCAAAATAAAAGATGCGGCTGTGCTCCAGGAACGTCCCCACGATGGAGCGGACAGAAATATTCTCGCTGATGCCGGGAATCCCCACCTTCAGGCAGCAGATGCCCCGGACGATCAGATCGATCTTCACTCCGGCCGCCGAAGCCCTGTAGAGATTCTGTATGATGACAGGATCGCACAGGGAGTTCATCTTGGCGATGATATGACCCTCGTGTCCTTTCTTCACCCATTTGATCTCCCGCTCGATGAGGGAGACAAACTTGTTCTTGAGCCACAGAGGGGCCAGGGACAGCTTGTTCCAGGACAGCGGCTCCGAATATCCTGACAGCATATTGAACACGGCGCTGGCGTCCTCGCCTATGGCCTCGTCGCAGGTCATGATGCCGGTGTCCGTATACTGCTTGGCCGTGGAATCGTTGTAATTTCCGGTGGCCATATGGACATAACGTCGTATGCCGTCCTCCTCCCTGCGGACCACCAGACAGATCTTGCAGTGGGTCTTGAGCCCCAGGAGGCCGTAGATCACATGACAGCCGGCCTGCTCCAGCTTCTTGGCCCAGAGGATGTTGTTCTCCTCGTCGAACCGCGCCTTTAGCTCCACCAGGACCGACACCTGCTTGCCGTTCTCCGCGGCCTTTGCCAGAGCCGCCACGATGGGAGAATGGCCGCTGACCCGGTACAGGGTCTGCTTGATGGCCAGTACCTGAGGATCCGACGCCGCCTGCCTTACAAAGTCCACCACCGGATCAAAGGATTCATAGGGGTGATGGAGAAAAATATCCCCTTTGCGGATATTGGAAAAAATATCGTCGTCATTGGCAAATTCCGGCACAGGCTGGGGCTTCCAGGGTTTCTGCTTCAGCTCCTCGAACCCGTCCATGCCGTAGAGCTTCATGAGGAAGGTCAGATCCAGGGGGCCGTTGATGGGGAAGATCACCTCGTCCTTGACGGCGAACTCCTTCTTGAGGATCTTGAGGAGACGCTTGTCGATGGACTCCTCCACCTCCAGGCGGATCACCTCGCCCCACTGGCGCTTTTTCAGCTGCTTCTCGATCTCCTTCAGAAGGTCCTCCGCCTCGTCCTCGTCGATGGTCAGATCGGCGTTCCGCATGATCCGGTAAGGATGGGCGCATACGATATCGTAATTCAAAAACAGACGGCTCATGTTCCGCTCGATGATCTCCTCCAGGAGGATCACGCAGCGCTCTCCGTTCTCTCCCCTAGGCAGCTCCACGATGCGGGGGAGCACCGCCGGCACCTGGACAGTGGCGAAATCCAGCGTTCCCTTTCCTTCCCCGCCCTTTTTCTTCTTTAAGAGGGCCGCGATATTCAGAGTCTTATTGCGGACCAGCGGAAAGGGCCTGGAGGAATCCACCGCCATGGGCGTCACCACCGGATAGACGGAGGACTCGAAATATTCGTCTGCGTAAGCCGCCTGGCTCTCCGTCAGCAGCTCGTGATGGGGGATAAAGACGATCCCCGCCTTTTTCAAAAGCGGCAGCAGAGAACGGTTCCAGGTGGAGTACTGGGTCTCCACCAGCTGGCGCATCCCCACCCCGATCCGGTCCAGCTGCTCCTGCGGCGTCAGGCCGGCTATATCCTTCTTGGTATACCCCGCGTGCACCATGTCCTTCAGGGAGGCCACCCGGACCATCACGAACTCATCCAGGTTGGAGGCGGTGATGGAGAGGAACTTGAGCCGCTCAAAGAGCAGGTTGTTCTTGTCCCTGGCCTCTCCCAGGACACGCAGGTCGAACTGGAGCCAGGAAAGCTCCCGGTTTTCAAAATATTCGCTCTTTTGGAATTCCTTCAACTCACTCATGGTCACGCCCCCTTCTTTTTCTTGAGCACCGGACGGATGCCGTAGACTTCTTCAAAGAAATCCGCCTTCTGGGTAAATAAGCTCTGCTCCAGCATGATATTCTCCGAAGAATCCGTGGTGATGAACATCTGCTGCTCCTTGACGGAGACCCGTATATCCTTGAACTTCTGCTTATGGCTCCTATCCATGGCGTTGCATACCCGCAGGATGGCCGTCAGCTTGGCGATGACGATCCGCATCTCCTTATCCAGGGACGCTTGGTAATCAAAAGGCACCGTATTGTACTTCACCACATTGGCGATGATCTCCCGCTCTCTGTGGGAGACGCCGATGATCTCCGTGGACATGATGATGTTATACGCGCACTCTCCCGGCGTCCGGATGCTGATATATTTGCCGCAGTCGTGGAGGATGGCGGCGATCTGCAAAAGCAGCCGCTCCCGCTTCCCCAGTCCGTGATACTTCTTGATGCCGTCGAAGACCCGCAGGACGTTTTTCTCCAGGATGGCCGAATGCTCCTTGTCCCCCATGTACCGCTTGGCGATGTTCCTGGCGGCCACCAGGATGTCCCTGGAAAAGTCGTGGGTAAAGCGGATCAGCTTCTTCTGCTCGGCATATTCGGCGGCAATGCCGTCTCCCAGCCGGACCCCGGGCAACCATAAAAGCTCCGCGCCCGTCACCTCCATGAGCCGCCTGTAGACCATGGCCCCCGGCACGATCAGCGATACGAACTCCAGCGGAATATCATACTTTTCCGCGATCCGCTCCTCGCTGAGGTCCCGCAGGTCCTGATAGAATTTCTGGAACTCCTCCGCCGTGATGTGCTGCTTGTCCCCCTGGCTGCCGCGGCCCAGATACATGGCGCAGACGCCGGTGGCGATGATGTTCTTGACATTCCGGTCCTTCAGGAAAAACTTTCGGAAGGTGTCGATGTCGTTGTCGATAAACTCCTGGATCAGCTGCCGCTTGTCCACGGCAGTTCCTCCGGCCCGCTCCAGGATCTGATGGATCCGCAGGGCTCCCAGCCGCAGGTTCTGGGTGGTCACCAGGGCGTCCTTGTCAAAGAGGGAGATCTGCATGCTGCCGGATCCCACCTCGGCGATGGCAGTCCCCTTCTGGATGATGTTGTTGAATTCATTTTCCTTGGCCGCGATGGCTTTGTAGCACAAGAACCGCTGCTCGGAATTGCTGAGGATGTCAACGTCGATCCCGGTCCGCACCTTGATCTGGTCCAGCACCACCTCCCGGTTCTCCGCTTCTCTGATGGCGCTGGTGGCGCAGGCCCGGTACCCGTCCACCTGATACTCATTCATGATCCCCTTGAACCGCGTCAGGAGCTTGCACATCTCATCTACCCGGTCGTAGCTGATGATGCCCCTGTCGTAGGTGTCGCGCCCCAGCCCGATGACCTTCCGGATCCGGTCCAGCTGACAGATCCCCCTCTTGGGTGAGATCTCGTATACGGTAAGCTCCAGCTCATAGGATCCCACATCGATGGCGGCAAATATCGAAACTGCCATTTTACCCCTCCTCGCCAAATTTCGTGTTATCTTTTATTGTAACCCGCTCTCTACATAAAGCGCAAGTAAGAAACAGGTAAGTTTTAGGTAAAGTCAGTATTCTTTTTTCCCTTCAGGTAGGTAATGAACTGCACAGCCGTCCGCCCGGAGATGCCGCCGTGGGAAAGCTCCCATCTGTTGGCTTCCAGGAGAAGCTCCTCCTCCGGCATCCGGATCCCTTCCCGCCTGGCCAGTGAGAGTACGATCTTTTTGAACTCTTCCGGCTCCGGCCTTCCGTAATAGATGGTCACACCGAACCGGGAGGCCAGGGAAAGCTTCTCCTGCACCGTATCGGACCTGTGCATATCCTCCCGCACTTCCTCCTTGTCGCTGAAGTTTTCCCGGATCAGATGGCGCCTGTTGGAGGTGGCGTAGATCAGCACATTGCCGGGACGCACCTCCAGGCCGCCCTCGATGATGGCCTTCAGATATTTATATTCCACTTCGAATTCCTCAAAGGACAGATCGTCCATATAGAGGATGAATTTATAATTCCGGCTCTTGATCTGGCTGATGACCTTTGAGATATCCTGGAACTGGTATTTATAGATCTCGATCATCCGCAGGCCACGGTCATAATATTTGTGGAGGATGGCTTTGATGCTGGAGGACTTGCCGGTGCCGCTGTCTCCGAACAGCAGGCAGTTGTTGGCCGGCCGTCCTTCCACGAAAGCCTCCGTATTCTCCACCAGCTTCTTCTTCTGGGCCTCATATCCCACCAGATCCTCCAGATACACATGCTCGATATTCTTGATGGGCAGGATCTGGGTCTCTCCGTCCCGGTTCTCCACCCGGAAGGCTTTGTGGAGGCCGAATTTCCCCACGCCGAAATCCCGGTAAAAGCCGGTCATGGCTTCCAGCCACTGCTCCGGCTCCTCCGCCAGAGCCAGGATCTCCGCCAGGGTCTGGATACGGTCCCGGATCCTCCTGTTGAACACCTTGCTGTGGGCTCCGGTGCTCTCGTAATCCTCCAGAAGAGAAAAGATCCGGCCGCCCGTCCTGTCGTCCAGCTCCTTCAGATCATAGTCGAACCACTCTTTGAAAATGGCGAAGTCATGGAGCGCCAGAGCATTGACCGTTCCCTTCACCGCCCCCCGTATCTCGCAGGCCGTGCTGAAGGCGTTTTCATTTGTGGCCAGCACATAGGCCAGGAAGCTGTGCCAGAGATTTCCCTTAAAGCCGTGGGCCGCCGAAAACTCCACCAGCTCTCCCGCCGTCCGGAAGGGGTCGCAGTCTTTCTCCCCCTCCATCATGGCCGCCATGGAGCCCAAAAGCTCCCTGCATTCCGTCTCCCGGTATAAGATCAGCTCGTCAATCTTCATCTGCGCTCTTTCCTTTGTCTGTATAATAGTTTCCCAATACCCGGAAATAATTGGCTTCCTCCAGGATCCCCCGCAGGGCGTTCTTCACGCCGGCCTCTCCCAGATTCCCCTCAAAATCCAGAAAGAACCGGAACTCCCAGGGACGCCCCAGGATGGGCCTGGACTCCAGCTTCAGCATATTGAGGCCGTTGTAAGTCAGGTGGGACAGCATATAGTAGAGCGCCCCGTTCTCATGGCGGGTCTCGAAGCAGACGCTGATCTTATTGGCCGCCTTCTCATAGAATTTCCTGCTGGATACCACCAGGAACCGCGTCGTGTTCCCCCGGCTGTTCATCACGTTCTTATCCAGGACCTTGAGGCCGTAGAGCTTCCCGGCCATCTCGCTGGCTATGGCGGCGCAGGAGGGATCCCCCTCCTCCTTCACCTGCTTGGCCGAGAGGGCCGTATTGCTGGTGCTGTGCCGTTCCCATTCCCTGTGCTCATCCAGATAACGGCTGCACTGCATGAGGCCCTGGGGATGGGAATAAATGATCCGGACCCCGGAAAGCTCCGCCTCCGGAAGCCCCAGAAGCACATGATCCACCTTCACATAAGTCTCTCCCACGATGTAGTTGTCATATTTCACCAAAAGGTCATAGACCTGAGTCACGCTGCCGGAAGAAGAGTTCTCGATGGGGAGCACCGCGTAGTCGGCCGTGCCGGCGCACAGCGCCTTCATGGCATCGTCCCAGGTCTTTACATTCTCATACAGAGCCCTGTCTCCGAAAAACTGAAGGGCCGCCGCGTGGCTGTAGGCGCCTTCCACGCCCTGATAGACCACCCGCGCCCCGTTTCTGGGAAGGCTGGCCGCCGTCTCAAAGGGCAGTCCCGTGGCGACGCCCTTGTCCGCCATCAGCTGGTACTGGAGTTTCCTGCTGGTGCCCATGATCTGGGTAAACATCTCCCGCAGCCCGTACCGGTTGAACTGGGAATCGGCCGTCTCTTCCACAGCCGCCAGTTTTTCCTTTTCCCTGGCCGGATCCAGCACTTTCATGCCGTTTTTCAGCTTGTACTCTCCCACCTGCCGGCAAAGTTCCATCCGCTTCTGGAAATTTTCCGAAAGCTCTCTGTCGATCCTGTCGATCTCTTTTCTAATCTCTCCTAAATCCATTTCTATTCCCCGCCTTTCAGCTCTGAAAGCAACTCCTTCACTCTCTTTCTCAAAACCGGATGCAGCTTGTAGGGCGCGATCTGGGCCAGCGGCTCCAGCACAAAGGTCCGCTTTTGTATCTCCGGATGAGGCACGACGAGTTCCGGCGTCTCCAGGATCTCATCGTCATAAAACAACAGATCCAGATCCAGGGTCCTGGGGCCCCAGTGGATGAGCCGCTCCCGCTTTTCCTGCTGCTCCGCTTCGTGGAGCAGATCCAGAAGCTCATGGGGAGACAGAAGCGTCTCCAGCTCCAGACAGCCGTTTAAGAAATCCTCCTGCTCCACTCCGCCGTAGGGCTCCGTCACGATCATATCGGAGACCTTTTCCATGCGGACCGCCCTGTTTTCCGACAGCAGCCGGATCCCCGCCTGTATGTGGGCCTCCCGGTCTCCCATATTGGAGCCGAAGGCCACATAGGCCCGGTGCCACCGTCTCTCGATCTGCACCGACACCGTGTCCAGAGGGAGCCCCACCGGAGCCCAGGGCTTTTTGATCTCCAGGCGGATCCCCCGCATCAGGGGGAACGTAAGGAGCAGATGCTCCGCCACTCCCTCGGCCGCCGCCTCGATCAGCCTGCAGGTATTCTCCTTCATATACCGGGTGATCTCCTGGCACACCAGGCCGTAGTGGATGGAATATTCCAGCTCGTCGCTTTTTCCCGCCTTCCTGGTATCGGCAAAGAGCTCCGCGCTCACCAGGAATTTCTGCCCCAGGGCCGTCTCCTCCGGGAACACGCCGTGATTGGCAAATACCTCCAGATCCTGAATCCGTATCTTATCCATGGTCTCATCCTCATCTGGCCGCCAGGATGGCTTCCGCCATCCGGATGGCCCGCTTGTTTTCCTTCACATCATGGACCCGCACAAAGGCGCAGCCCTTCATCACCGCCATGACTGTCGTGACCAGGGTCCCTTCCAGGCGCTCAGACGCCGGAAGATCCAGGGTCAGCCCGATCATGGACTTTCTGGAGGTGCCTAAGAGCACCGGGTATCCCAGCTCATCCAGGATCTCCAGCCGGTTCATGAGGAGCAGGTTCTGCTCGTAAGTCTTTCCGAAGCCGATGCCGATGCCGGGATCCACGAGGATCTGCTCTCCGGGAACTCCCGCCTCCAGAGCCAGATCCACCGACCTTGAAAGATCCTTCTTCACATCCTCCAGGTAATCTTCATAGACCGGCTCTTTCCTGTTGTGCATGAGGCAGCAGGCCGCTCCGTATCGGGCCGTCACTCCCGCCATCCTCCCGTCGTACTGAAAGCCCCAGATGTCGTTGACCAGCCCGGCTCCCGCCTTAAGGGCCGCTTCCGCCACGCCGCTTTTATAAGTATCCACGGAGATGGGCACGTCAAACCGCTCCCGGATCGCCGTGAGGACGGGAAGCACTCTGCCGATCTCCTCTTCATCCGGCAGGATGTCCCCGTATCCCGGTCTGGTGGATTCTCCTCCGATGTCGATGACGTCGGCTCCCTCCCGGATCATATCCTCCGTATGCTTCAGGGCTTTATCCAGCTGGTTCCACCTGCCGCCGTCGGAAAAGGAATCCGGCGTCACGTTGAGGATCCCCATGACATAAGTATGGTTTCCAAATTCAAACTCTTTTCCGTTGATCTTCATCTGTCTCTCCTATCGCCTGATGATAAAATTTTTCTTCTCCAGGGGCCAGTCGCAGGTCTCCTGGGCCCGGCATACAAAACATTCCCTGGAGGCCTTGTCCGCCTCATAGAGCAGGGCGCCGAAAGAAGTGCCGGCTGCCGCTTCCCGGTCCCTGTGGCACCGGATGGCCGTGAGGATCTCTTCTCTCTCATCCTCCTCAAAGCCGCACTCCCTGAGGATCCCCTCCGCCAGCCGGACTCCCGCCTGATCGTGGGGGATGCCCGTCTCATACTGGGCCGCCCGTCCCACATCGTGGAGCAGGGCCGCCGCGTAGATCGTCTCTTTCCGGAAGGGAAGCCCCTCCTCCAGAGTCCGGATGTAGGCGATCCTGGCCACGCTCAGAAGATGTTCGATGCCGTGTCCGCAGTACACTCTCTCCCGTTCCAGCCTGGCCAGCTTCCTCAGCTCCGAAAGAAAAACCTGGTTTCCCAGGATCCGATTTACCCGTTCCATTTTCTCATCCTCCTGCCGCCGCGCCGGAGCGCGTACCTGCTGGTATTATAGCATACGGGACGTCAAAAAGAAAGCCCCGGGCCTGCTGGCCCGGAGCCTTTCGCGTCTTTCATCTACCGGCTGATCATGGAAAATACCCGGTCGCAGAGGGCCTGGTCTTTTTCAAATACCCCGCGGCAGACATAGGTCATGGTCCTGGCGCCGGGCTTTTTGATCCCCCGCATGGTCATGCACATATGCTCCGCCTCGATGACCACCATGGAGCCCTTGGGCTTCAGATACGTCATCAGGGCATCGGCCACCTGGGCCGTCAGTTGTTCCTGGATCTGGGGCCTCCTGGCAAAGGCCTCCACGGTGCGGGCCAGCTTGGACAGGCCCACTACACGGCCGTCCGGCACATACGCCACATGGGCCCTCCCATAGAAGGGGAGCAGATGGTGCTCGCACATGGAATACAGGGAAATGTCTTTCTCCAACACGATCTCATTTCCGGCCGCCGGAAAGGTCTTGGACAGATGGACCGCCACCTCCTCGTCGGTGCCTCCGTAGATCTCCTCGCACATCCTGGCGATCCTGTCGGGGGTGCCCACAAGGCCCTCCCGGTTCACGTCCTCTCCGATTCCCTCCAGGAGCAGACGGACTGCTGTTTCTATCTTTTCTCTATCCATTGCAGGTAATCTCCTTTAATGCTTCCTTTAGTTCTCCCAGATATGACAGGGATCCGAAGGCCAGGATCACGTCTTCCTCTCCCGCCTGGGAAAGGGCGTCCCGGACTGCTCCGCCTACGCTCCCGCTCTCCCGGACCTCGCCGGAAAATCCGGTCTCCAGGATACAGGCCTTCAGCGCCTCTGCCGGAAGGGCTCTGGTGCCCGGCGGCGTCACAGTGAAGATCTGATCCGCGTAAGGGACCGTGATCTCCGCGATCTTCCTGTAATCTTTATCCGCCAGTATTCCCATTATATATAAAATCCGCCTGTTTGTAAAATATAACTTTATGGATTCTGAAAGACGCGCTGCCGCATCCGGATTATGGGCGCCGTCGATGACAAACAGAGGCCTGCGGCCCACCACTTCGAACCGTCCCGGCTGCCTGGCCGCCAGCATCCCCTCGTACACGGCCCTGTCCTCTATGGCATATCCCAGCTTCCGGAGCACCGAAACGGTCTCCAGAGCCGCGCAGGCATTGGCCACCTGGTATCTGCCCAAGAGCGAGATCCTGATGTCCCGGAAGGGCCCGTAGTCAAAGGCCGTCCCGAAGATCCCCTCCTCGGTCACCTGGCACAGCTCCGGCCTGGATACCGTAAGGGGCGAGGCCTTTTCTTCACAGATCTCCCGGATGACCTCCTCCGCCTGGGGAGTCTGTCCGCTTAAGACCACAGGCCTGCCGGGCTTGATGATGCCGCCCTTGACCCTGGCGATCTCTTCCAGGGAATTACCCAGATACTGCATATGGTCCATGCTGACCGGAGCGATGATGCTGCATATGGTATTCTCCACCACATTGGTGGCGTCGGTGGCGCCGCCCATCCCGGTCTCCAGAGCCACCAGATCACAGCCCCGCTCCCGGAAATACAGAAGGGCCGCCGCCGTCTCCGTCTCAAAAGCCGTGGGGTGGGGAAGGCCTTCCGCCTCCATGGCGTCTCCCGCTTCCCGCACCGCCGTCAAAAGCCTGGCCATATCCTCCTCGGAAATGGGGACTCCGTCCACCTGGATCTTCTCACAGTAGGAAAATACGGAAGGCGACTGGTAGCGCCCCGTCACATAGCCCGCCTTCCGGCACACGGAAGCGACAAAGGCCAGAGTGGAGCCTTTTCCGTTGGTGCCGGCGATGTGGATAAAGGACAGAGAATCCTGGGGCTTTCCCAATCTGGATAGAAGCTCCCTCATGGAAGAAAGTCCCAGGACGATGCTCTTTTTCTTGGTCAGCCTGTCCACATAGTCAACTGCTTCTGTATAATTCATTTCATTTTCTCCCGTGCCTGCCCTCTCCGGAAAACCCGCCGGAAAAGACAAGGCTTGTTTCTTCCCATAAGTTTATCACGTTTCCCGGTAAAATCAACCTTCCGGAAGAAAATTGTTATTTTTTTCGCATATTTTTTCCGGATTCCCCTCATACTAACGCCATGGAAAGTAATTTTGTCAAATGCGGCCTGACCGGCTGGGCCGCCGAAGTCTGCTACAGCAGCCTGGCGGCCAGGGCCAGGACCCACGATAAACGGATGATGGGACAGACCTCCCTCTATATGTTTCCCATCTACGGCATGGCCGCCGCCATCGGCCCTCTGAAGAAAAAACTGTGCGCCAAAAGCAGGACCTTTGAGCGGAGCCGGCTGCTCCGCGGAAGCTTCTACACCTGCCTGATCTTTTTTACTGAATACTGCTCCGGCTGGCTCCTGCGGCGGACCGGCCGCTGTCCCTGGGACTACAGCGGATCCCGGTTCAATATAGACGGATTGATCCGGCTGGATTTCGCCCCCTTCTGGTTTGCCCTGGGACTCCTGTTTGAGCGGTACGGAGACGAAGCCGCGTCCGTGAAAACGGCATAGACCGGATCCGGCAGACAGGTCCCGCACAGCAAAAAGCCCCTCCCGCGCCGCGGGAAGGGCTTTTCCTCTGTCTTTTCCGATCTCTTAGAAGCAGGTATACGCGCCGTCTACGATGATGTCGCTGCCGGTGGTATATCCGGAAGCGCTGCTGGCCAGGTACAGAACGGCAGGCACCAGCTCCTCCGGCTTGCCCATGCGGTGCATGGGGATCAGGGGCATCCAGGCATCCTTGAGCTCCTGGGGCGTGTCCACGGACATGGGAGTGGCGATATATCCCGGGCTCAGGCTGTTGACGCGGATCCCGTACTCGGCCCACTCAAGAGCCAGGGAGCGGGTCATATGGATCACGCCGGCCTTGGAAGCGTTGTAGGAGCACTGCCACTGGGGAATGTTGGCGATGGTGCCGGACATGGACGCCATGTTGATGATGCTGCCGTGGATCCCGTTGTCCACCATGATCTTGGCGGCTGCCCGCGCCATGATATACTCGCCGGTCAGATTCACGTCGATGACCTCTCTCCAGTCCTCCACGGAAGCTTCAAAAGTTCCCTGATGCTTGCAGATCCCGGCGTTGTTGAATACCACGTCGATATGGCCGGATCTCTCCATGATCTCCGCAAGGGCCGCATCCACCTGGTCTTCCTTGGTCACGTCCGCTCTCACGAAATAGCACTTTCCGCCCTCGGCGGTGATCTTCTGGATGGTCTCGTCGGCGTTGCTCCTGGCGATGATCACCACTTCCGCTCCGGCCTTGGCAAGTCCCATGGCCACCGTCTGGCCAATGCCTCTTCCTCCTCCTGTCACAATGGCTACTTTTCCGGATAATCCAAATACTTCATCCAAAAAACTCATATCTCTTCTCCTTTCTCTCACTGCGCGTCCTTATTGATCCGGATCACGCCCTTCACGATGTCCGCCTTTTTATGGATGCTGTCGTCCATGGCCTGCTGGGCATCCTCCAGATCATAGATATTGGTGACGATCCCTTTCAGGTTTACCTTGCCCTCGGCCACGGCTTCGATGGCCATGGGATAGATGTGACGGTAACGGAATACCGTCTTGAAGGTCAGCTCCTTATCCAGGGCCAGGCTGATGGGAAGCGTCAGCTCTCCCGTCTTGGAATACCCCACCAGCACGATGGTGGCTCCCTTCTTGGTGCACTGGATGGCCTGTCTGGTGGTGATCTCCGTCCCGGCAGTCTCGATGACCAGATCGGCTCCCCTGCCCTCCGTCAGGCGCATGACCTCTTCCACCATATCGGTCTGGGCGCTGTTGATGACGCCGGTGGCCCCCAGCTCCATGGCCTTCTCCAGACGCTTCTCCATGATGTCCACCACATAGACCTTGGAAACGCCCATGGCCTTGCAGGCCATCATGGATACCAGGCCGATGCAGCCGGATCCTGTCACCACAGCCGTCATGCCTGCCTGGGCGCCTCCCTGTCTCGCGGCATGGAATCCCACGGCCAGAGGCTCGATGAGAGCTCCCTCCAGCGTGCTGACATTGTCCGGGAGCTTAAAACACAGAGCCGCCTCATGGGCCACATACTCCTGGAACACGCCGTCCACCGGCGGCGTCGCGAAGAATACCACGTCGGGGCACAGGTTGTATCTGCCGGTCTTGCAGAACTCACAGTGGCCGCAGGTCTTTCCGGGCTCCAGGGCTACCCTGTCTCCCACCTTCAGATGGGTCACGCCGTCTCCCACCTCGACTACTACGCCGCCGGGCTCATGTCCCAGCACAAAGGGCGGCTCCACCACATAATCTCCGATGCGTCCCGTCTCGTAATAGTGGATGTCTGAGCCGCAGATGCCCACATAGTCCAGCTTTACCAGGACTTCACCGGCCTTGGGCACGGGAATGTCCCGTTCCGTAAAGCCCATCTTGCCGATGCCCTCCATGACTGCTACTTTCATCTTACCTTCCATGGCTTACCCTCCTTGGCAAAACAAAACTTTTATAAAAGACTTTATCTAAGTGGTTCTATTATCCCACGCAGACCTGAAATTGTCAATGGCTTTTTCAAAGAAGGCGGTCAAAAAATTCTTCCACAAACTGGATCCCCGCCCCGATGGCCGCCGCCTCGTGCTTGTAGCGGCCGGTCCGCACATACTGCCTGTCGCTCTCAAAGATCCGGTACTGGGACAGCTCATCCTCCAAAGCCCCCAGCCAGCCGTCCATATATCCGCCCACATAGCCTCCCAGGACCACGTCGCAGTCAAAGGCCATGCGCAGGTTGGAAATGGCGATGGCCAGATACCCCAGATACTCTCTCCAGGCAGTCTGGAATACGGGATTTTCATCCCGCAGCCCCTGGAAAAACGCGTCCAGGTCCTCCCCCGCCCACTTCTCCAGCACCTTGGCGGAGCAATAGGAATCCAGACAGCCATTTTTCCCGCAGTAGCAGGGCCTGCCTCCCGGCACCAGGACCATATGGCCGAATTCGGCGCTCCTGTAATGACTCCCCCTGTAGATCCCGCCGCCCATGTAGATGGCTCCGCCCACGGTATCGCTCAGGGAAAGGTAGACCGCGTCCCGCTCCGTACCGCGGAATTCCGCGTAAGCCGCGCTGCTGGCGTCGTTCCGGAACCGGACCGGCCAGGGGATATGGGCCGACAGCCTGGTCAGGTCGTAGCTGTCCAGCCTAAGGACATGGGAACGTGTCATCCTGTTCCGCTCCTCATCCACGATGCCGGGAATGGAGATCCCCACGCCCAGGACCTTATCCGCTCCGATGCCGCACTGCTTTAAGAACAGCTCCAAAAGCCTGCCCAGATCCCGGCAGTAGCCATCGCTTCCGGTGAAAACGCACCGCATCCGCTTCTGCTTCCGGAGACGGCCTCCCGCGTCCAAAAGCACCATGCTGATATGGTTCTTGGTGATATCCATTCCCACTGCGTATCCTCTGTCCGCCGCGATGGAAAGAGCCTTTGCCTTCCGGCCCCCGGTGGATTCGTATTCCCCGGCTTCCGCCACGACGCCTTCCTCCAGGAGCTCCTTCATCCTTTGAAGGACCGTGGGCATGGAAAGCCCCAGGGCAGAGGCGATCTCCTGCTTGGAGGCTTCTCCGTGATGATAGATATATTTCGCGATCTTCCGCTTATTGGACCGTTTCGTCTCTGTATTGCTGCCCTTCTGTTCCACTTCTGCCTTTCCTTTCTGCTGTCCGTCTATTTCAGGAGCTTAAGTATCTTCCTGTATTCCATGGGCCCGCCGAACAAGTCCAGGGCGCTCCCTATGGTAACGTCCACCCGGTCCCGGCACAGCGTCCGCATCTTCATGAGGTCCCCGTATGTACCGATGCCTCCTGCATAGGTGACCGGATTTCCCCGATAGCTTCCCAGAAGCTTTAAAAGCTCTTCCTCCGCTCCGGCGGCCTTCCCCTCCACGTCGGCTCCGTGGATCAAAAACTCCGCGCAGCTTCCGGCCAGATGGGAAAGGAGCTCTGCCGTCAATGGCTCGTCGGTAAACTTCTGCCACCTGTCTGTGACCACATAATAAACGCCGTCCCGTTTCCGGCAGCTTAAATCCAGCACCAGCCTCTCCCGGCCCACGGCCCGGACCATCCGGTCAAGCCTCTCCTCACAGATCCTCCCGTCCCGGAACACATAGGAGGTCACGATGACATGGGAAGCCCCCATCTCCAAAAACTCCTCCGCATTTTCCGGACATATGCCGCCTCCCGCCTGAAGGCCGCCGGGCCAGACGGAAAGGGCCTCCGCCGCCTGCCGCTTATCTTCCTCATAATAGGGCGACCCCTGCGGATTCAGCAGGATCACATGACCGCCCTCAAGACCGTCCTTCCTGTAAAGCTCCGCGAAAAATCCGGCCCCCTGCTCCGCCACGAAATTTTCCCTGGCCCTGTCTCCGGCGTCCTCCAGGCTGCCTCCTACGATCTGCTTTACCTTTCCATTATGGATGTCGATGCATGGTCTGAACCGCATGGTCTCCTCCCTGTCTGCCTCCGGCCGTCCGAAGTCCATGGACGCCGCCGGACAATGCTCCTCTTCCGCTCCATGAAGGTCCCGCACAGAAAAAGGCCGGGGGCATACGCCCTCGGCCCAAACCTCCCGTTTACTGGAAGCTCTTGCGTTTCTCCATATGCTGCTTTGGACCTTCCGCCTGCTTCATTATAACACGGATCCTCTTATAAATCAAAACCGTTAACAGGGAAACGATGGTCCCCTTCAGAAGGTTAAACGGCAGGACCGCCAGCAGCACAAAGCTCCAGATCCCCGTGATGGCCGGATTCACCGCCGTCCCCATCTCAATGAGGCCTGCCAGGCTGTCCATGGAGAACAGATCCAGCACGTTCATCAAAAGGATCCCTGCGGCCAGGATCCCGATCTCCACCAGGGTCCCGATGAGGATGGGATGTCTCCCCCTCTCCCTTCCATAAAAGAAGAACACCGGGAAGGCCACCGCCGCCGTGAAGATCCCCATGACCAGGAAACCGCTCCAAGCCCCCTCAAAGGCCTGGGCATAAGTGGGCAGCAGTACATACGCGTTGAGGAAACAGCCCACGAAGGCCATGGTGAGGGTCCCCGTCACGAGACCGATGACCGCTCCCTTCCTGGTGCGGTTCTTCATATAGATCATGGACGCCGGAATGACCAGCGCGCAGCCGATCAGCAGATTGGCCCAGTCTCCCACGCCCATGGTGGTGGAGCCCTTCAAGAGCAGCTTCAGCACCACCTTCAGCACCTCGATGAGGAATCCCGCCGCCGGCCCCATGGAAAAGGCGCCGACCAACACCGGGATCTCGCTGAAATCCAGCTCATAAAAAGGCGGCGCGAACCAGAGAGGGATCTCCAGGTACATGAGCACCGCGGCCACCGCAGAAAGCACCGCGATGAACACCAGATTCTTGACCGTAAGCAATTTTGTTTTTTCCATTTTTTCCTCCTGTCTGTTCTTCTTCCCGCACTCCCGCGGGTTACAGAGGAGTTTGGCGTCCAGCGCGGCCCTCTTTCGCAGGGACCCAGCTTCCCGCGAAATAAAAATGCCCCGGACGCAGACGCATCCGGGGCTCATATGCCGCAAACCTCTCCGGCAGCCAAACGCCGGAGTCTACTGACACACCTTCTTCTCTCATCCAGACTATACTGTCGGTTCCGGAATCTCACCGGATCGGCTGCCGATGGCAGTTCGCGGACTATACCGCCGGTGGGGAATCACACCCCGCCCCGAAGAACGCTTTTCTTTTTTACGGTGGTATTATAGCACGTTTCTCTTCCGATTGCAAGGATTATTCCCGGCCCTCTCCCGGCATCTGCCAGCCGTGGTGGTCCGTGTGCAGGAGCTCATGGGCTCTGTGGGACAGAGGCGCCTCCAGGAAATCCTCATAGCACTTCCTGACGGAGGGATTCTCATGGGAAAACCTCAGGCTGCTGACTTTATCCAGGCCATAGAGCACCTGGCATCTGTCTCCCGCCAGCTCGGCGCCGTCCCGGATGGGCTGGCCGCCTCCTCCGGCGCATCCGCCGGGACAGGCCATGATCTCCACAAACTGATAGTCCACTTTTCCCTTCCGGATGGCTTTCATCAGCTTCCTGGTATTTCCAAGGCCGCTGGCCACCGCCACCTTCAGGCAGGTGCCCGCCAGGTTGAAACTGGCCTCTTTCCAGCCGTCCATGCCCCGGACCTCCTTAAAGGAATCCGGATCGGGGTTCCTTCCCGTCACCAGGAAATAAGCCGTCCGCAGGGCCGCCTCCATGACGCCTCCTGTGGCGCCGAAGATCACGCCCGCGCCGGAACCGGTGCCCAGAGGCGCGTCAAACTCTTCCTCCTCCAGCTTCTCCGGCGATATGTGCAGAGCCCGGATCATCCTGCAGATCTCCCTGGTGGTCAGGACGATGTCCACATCCTGTCCGGCGCCCGCGTCGTTCATGGTGGGCAGGGCGCTTTCCTGCTTTTTGGCGACGCAGGGCATGATGGAAATGCTGCAGATCCTGGCAGGATCCACGCCCAGGATCTGGGCATAATAAGTCTTGGCCACCGCTCCGAACATCTGCTGGGGCGATTTGGCGCTGGAAAGCTGGTCCGTCATATCCGGATACTGGGATTTGAGGAAACGGACCCATCCGGGACAGCAGGAAGTGAACATGGGGAACTTGGCGTCCTTATCCTTAAGCCGCTCCAGGAACTCATTGGCTTCCTCCATGATGGTCAGATCGGCGCTGAAGGTGGTGTCGAAAACGTAGTCGAAGCCCATCTGCTTGAGGGCTGCCGCCAGCCGCTTCGCCGTGGCGAATTCCCTGGTGAGCCCGAAGCTCTCTCCCCACGCGGTGCGGATGGCCGGAGCCACCTGTACCACCGTGATCTTGTCGGGATCCGCCAGCGCGTCCAGGGCTTTGTCCACATCGTCCCGCTCCCGCAGAGCGCCCACCGGGCAGTGGGTGATGCACTGTCCGCACAGAGCGCAGTCGGCCTCGGTGATCTTCCTGTTCTTAGACACATCCACGGTGGTCCTGGAGCCGGTGCCCGCCACATCCCAGATGTTCAAGCTCTGGATCTTATCGCATACCTGTATGCAGCGCATACATTTCACACATTTCTTAGCGTCCCGGATCAGAGGGAAATCCATGGGCCAGGAAGCCTTGGGAAGTTTCTTTTCAAAAGGCAGCTCCAGGATCCCCAGATCGTTGGAGATGGTCTGGAGGGTACAGTTGCCGCTGCGGACGCAGGTGGCGCACTGGCAGTCATGCTGGGACAGGATCAGCTCCACATTGTTCCTGCGGCTCTTTCTGGCCTTGGGGCTGTTGGTCTGGACCACCATTCCTTCCCATACTTTATTGTTGCAGGCCGTCACCAGCTTGGCGCAGCCTTCCACCTCCACCACGCAGACACGGCACGCGCCGATCTCATTGATGTCCCTCAGGTAGCAGAGGGTAGGGATCCGGATCCCGGCCAGAGCGGCCGCATCCAGGATGGTAGTTCCTTCTTCCACTGTGATCTTTCTTCCGTCGATCGTAAGATTTACCATTTTTCTACTCTGCCTCCTTTCAGGATCCCAAATCCGAAGTGGTCGCAACGCAGGCAGCGTCTCGCCTCCTGTCCGGCCTCCTCGCAGGTCATGCCGCACTCGATCAGCTCAAAATCCTTTGCCCGGTCAGAGGGCTGGCGCTCCTTCATATTGACGCGGGCGCAGCTCTTCCTGTCATCCAGCCGCACCCTGGGGATCTCCACGTCCACCGAGATCCTGTGGTTATAGCCCAGATATTCGTCGATATTGGCCGCGGCCACCTTGCCCGCGGCAATGGCGCGGATGACAGTGGCAGGTCCCGTCACGCAGTCGCCTCCGGCAAAGACGCCCGTCAGATCCTTGGAATTGATCCCGCTCCAATTGAGGGCATCGATGACGCCTCGCTTCACGGGGATCCCCTGCTTCTCGAACTCTTTGGACTCGATGCCCTGGCCGATGGCCACGATCACCATGTCGCAGGCCAGTCTCTGCTCTTCCTGGGAAGAATCCACAGGCGCGGGCCTCCCCCGCTTCACGGGCCCGATGATCTGAGGCTTCACCCAGAGGGCCGCCACCTTTCCATCGGCATCCTTCTCGATCCTGAGAGGCGCATGGAGATCCAAAAGCTCGCAGCCTTCCTCGATGGCTCCTTCCACTTCCTCCCGCATGGCCGTCATATCCACGGCTCTCCTGCGGTACGCGATGCGAAGCCGCTTGGCCCCCAGACGGATGGCGGAGCGGGCCACGTCCATGGCCACATTGCCGCCTCCGATGACGATGATGTCCTTTCCGGTGAAGTCGGGCATCTCCCCGTCTCCGATCCCCCGGAGCATCTCCACCGCCGAGATGACGCCCTTTGCATCCTCTCCTTCAATGCCCATCTTCCTGTCCGTATGGGCGCCGATGGCGATATAGACTGCATCGTATTCTTTCCTGAGCTCTGTGATGTCCGGATCCTCTCCCACGGTCACGCCTGTCTTCACCTGGATGCCGATGCTCAGAAGATGATCGATCTCCTGATCCAGGATCTCCCTGGGCAGACGGTAATTGGGGATGCCATACCGGAGCATACCGCCCAGATGTTTTCTCTGCTCAAAGATGGTCACCTGATGCCCCATCAGGGACAGATAATAGGCCGCGCTGATGCCGCCGGGCCCGCCTCCGATGACCGCCACTTTCTTGTCGGTGGGGATGGCCGGAACGGGAAGAGGCACCTCTCCCGCGTGGTCTACGGCAAAACGCTTCAACCCCCGGATATTGACAGGATCGTCGATCAGCGTCCTGCGGCAGCGCACTTCGCAGGGATGCTCGCAGATCAGGCCGCACACGGCCGGAAGGGGATTGTCCTTGCGGATCAGGCGGACCGCATCTCCATACCGTCCTTCTGCCACCAGGGCGATATAGCCGGGAATGTCCACTCCGGCAGGACATTGGGATACGCAGGGCACCGGCTGGTTCAGCTCCAGCTTGCACCTGCCCCTCAGGATGTGCTCTTCAAAATCATCCCGGAAGCCCCGCAGCCCCTTGAGGACCATCTGCGCCGCCTCATAGCCGATGGCGCAGTCTGCCGAATAAAAAATATTCCTTGCCGTCTCCTCGATCAAATCCAGCGTACCCAGATCCGCCTCCCCGTTTAAGACCGCCTCCATCAGTTCCTGCAGCTGTCCCAGGCCGACCCGGCAGGGAACACATTTCCCGCAGGACTGGGCATGGCAGACCTTCAGAAAAGAGGCCGCCAGATCCACGGGACAGAGGCCCGGCGGGCTGGCGCTGATGCGCCGCTCCAGATCCTTATAGAGTTCCTCCACCGTGGTCTGAGCTTGATCTTGGGTAATAATGCTCAGTCTGCTCATCCATCTTTCCTCCTTCTCACAAAACCGCCGCGCGTTGGCGTAAGCTCCTTCCGGACGCCCGTATATTCCCAAACAAAAAGGGCAGACTTGTCAAACTCAACAAATCTGCCCAGGCGACCGGCCGTTTCCAGGCTCTCTGCCACCCTGTGGTGCTCCACTGTATTCGCCAGCGGCAGATACCCTTTTTTCTAAAATATCATACCGCGGTTTGTTTGTCAATTATTTTACAACCCGGGAAACCGAAAAGCTTTTCTGTAAAAATCCCAGGTCAGTCTGCCGCCGCGGGCCCCGCGGACCGTCCCTGTTCTCTCTTTCCCACCAGCAGGGCGCGCATGGCGTTCAGCACCGCCAGGATCATCACGCCCACGTCCGCGAAGATCGCCAGCCACATATTGGCAAAGCCCAAGGCCCCCAGGGCCAGGCAGATAAGCTTCACGCCGATGGCGAAAACGATATTCTGATACACGATCCTAAGACACCTGCGGGAGATGCGGATGGCTCCGGCGATCTTTAAGGGATCATCGTCCATCAGCACCACGTCCGCCGCCTCGATGGCGGCATCGGAACCCATGGCGCCCATGGCGATGCCGATGTCCGCCCGGCCCAGCACCGGCGCATCGTTGATGCCGTCGCCCACAAAGGCCAGCTTCTCCTTCGCTCCCTTGGCCCGGATCAGCTCCTCCACCTTCTCCACCTTTCCGGCGGGAAGCAGCTCGCTGTACACCTCGTCGATCCCCAGAGAGGAGGCCACCTGCTCCGCCACCTGACCGGCGTCTCCGGTGAGCATGACAGTCCTTCGGATCCCGGCCTTTTTCAGAGCCCTGACGGCCTCGCCGGAATGAGGCTTCACCACGTCCGAGATCACGATGTGTCCCGCATATTTCCCATCTATGGCCATATGGATGATGGTTCCCACAAGATGGCAGGGGATATAGGGGATCCCCAGCTGCTCCATCAGCTTATGGTTCCCGGCGGCCACCTGGATCCCGTCCACCCTGGCCATGACGCCGTTGCCGCTGATCTCCCGGATGTCCGCGACCCGGGAGCGGTCGATCTCCTTTCCGTAAGCCTTCCGGATGCTCCTGCTGATGGGATGGGAGGAGGCGCTTTCCGCCAGCGCCGCATACTCCAGGAGCCTGGCATCCTCCAGCTCATTGTGATGGATCCCGTTCACCTCAAAGACGCCCTGGGTCAGGGTACCGGTCTTGTCAAATACCACGGTCCGCACCTGGGAAAGGGTTTCCAGATAATTGGAGCCCTTCACCAGCACGCCTGCCCTGCTGGCTCCGCCGATGCCGGCAAAAAAGCTCAGAGGGATGCTGATGACCAGCGCGCAGGGGCAGCTGATGACTAAAAAGGTCAGGGCCCGGTAGATCCAGACATGCCACTGCGCCGGAAGGCCCATGAGCCCCATCCGGGCTAAAGGCGGCAGGACGGCCAGCGCCAGCGCCGCCGCGCAGACGGCAGGCGTGTAGACCCTGGCGAATCTGGAGATGAAATCCTCGGATCTGGATTTTCTGGAGCTGGCATTCTCCACCAGGTCCAGGATCTTGGATACGGTGGATTCTCCGAATTCTTTGGTGGTCCGTATCCTCAGTACGCCTGTCAGATTGATGCAGCCGCTGATGATCTCATCCCCCGCGGCCACATCCCTCGGCATGCTCTCTCCCGTAAGGGCGCTGGTATTCAAAGAGGAAGTTCCCTCCAGCACCACGCCGTCTATGGGCACCTTCTCTCCCGGCTGCACGACGATGAGGCTGCCGATCTCCACCTCGTCGGGATCTGTCCGTTCCAGGACGCCATCCCGCTCCACATTGGCATAATCCGGACGTATATCCATCAAATCGCTGATGTTCCGGCGGCTCTTTCCCACCGCGTAGCTCTGAAACCACTCTCCCACCTGATAGAACAGCATAACGGCGATGGCCTCGGTATAATCTCCGCTCTGCTCATAGATGGCCAGGGCGATGGCTCCCACCGTGGCCACAGCCATCAGGAAGTTTTCATCAAAGACCTGCCTGTTCCGGATGCCCTTCAGCGCCTTGATCAGAATATCATATCCGATCACCAGATAAGGGATCAGATAAAGGAAAAACCTGGGCCACCCCAGAAGCGGCACGAAATAAAATCCGATCAGCATGGCCGCGGCCGCAAGGATACGGACCAGCATGATCTTCTGTTTCCTGCTCATAGCGATTCCTTTCCCGGCCTTCTCAGATGAACACTTCGCAGCCGTCCTCTACTTTCCTGCAATTCTTCCGGACTGCCTTCATGACTTCGCCCGGCTCTGCCCCGTCTTCAAACTCCACGATCATCTTAAGCGTCATAAAATTCACCGTCGCCTCCCGGACGCCGCCGGTGCGCCTGGCGGCAGCTTCCATCTTATTGGCGCAGTTGGCACAGTCCACATCGATCTTATAAGTCTTTTTCATGGCAGTTTCCCTCTCTCCATTTGTTTTCACGATTAAACATATGTTTAATCTTTTATCTATATGATACTCTCCGTCCGTCCTCTTGTCAATCCCTTTCTCCTCGGTTTTTCTAAAAATATGAGATCCTTTTGTCCCGCGGTTTCCGCCTGCCGGTGTTGCGCCTCTCCGGCAGGACTGTTATAATAGGAAAGAATTCCGCCTGCGGCTTCGAGGCGCGCCGCTGTCCGGCAGGGAGCCGTCTCCCATGTGAAAAATCCTCTGCCCGCGGCGCGTTTTGTTTCACAGGTTTCCTATGAAAAGGCAAAAAAATCCCTGCCCACGGCAGCCCATGACGGAGGCTGCCTGAGAGCGGGATGTTCACGATTTCCATTATCTTCCCAAAACGAAAGGAGTTTTCCGATGTCCGATAAGACCCTGCCCCATGACCATGGCCAGTCCATTGAAAAAGAACTGGAGCATATGCCCAGTTCTGATGATTTTCAGATCGTAGCGGATATTTTCAAGCTACTGGGCGACCGGAACCGGGTCCGCATCTTCTGGCTGCTGTGCCACTGTGAGGAATGTGTCCTCAACCTCTCTTCCATGGTGGGCATGAGCAGTCCCGCCGTATCCCACCACTTGAAGCAGCTCCGAGCCAGCCGCCTGATCGTCAGCCGCCGGGAGGGAAAAGAAGTCTATTACAAAGCCGCCGATACGGAGCAGGCCCAGTTCCTCCACCATGCCATTGAACAGACTGTGAAGATCACCTGTCCTTCTCCCGGCGCTCCTTAAGCTTCCGCCTGCTCCGGCACGGCTGGAAGCCTTCCCAGTCTCTTCAGCACTTCTCCGATGTCCCCGTCTATGCAGATGGATCTGTCCGCGATCTCCCCCGGCGCATACGCCTCCCCGAAATTGACGCAGGCGTAAACCGCCTCCGGATCCTGATATGTCATCTGCCAGAAGGGATATTTGATGATCACCGGGGTGTTATGTTTATTGCGCACCGAAAATAAAGTCATTTAGACTTTGTAAAGCAAAAATCGGCCTTATTTGCGGCCTTTTCCGCTATAATGCGTGAATTTCCTTCTCCAGTTCTCCAACAGCCTCCATCATGGTTTCAAAAGATGGAATCTCCCCATAGAGCATATTCCGCATGGCAGAGTAATCCTCCCGCAACGCTTCCAAGCGGTATGACGGAGGAAGCAGCTTTAAGGTAGCCGGAACAGCTTCCGGGTAACGCGCCCAGGCCCGCGGATAAAACTTCATTTTGAAATCGACCACTTTCTGCAGCAGGTCCAGCCGCGCAAACGCTTTTTCCTTCACAAGCGATTTCGCCATACAGTAAAGGTCATAATAATGGCGGGAATACCGCTGGGGCATGGAAAGGTGTTCAGGCCGGTTGGCCT
>CAJFUL010000034.1 GCA_904420245.1 Candidatus Paralachnospira avium | reverse complement strand
TGGCGGCCATCGCTTATGCGGTGTACAGGTTCTTTACGCCTGATTATCTGGAAGATTTTGAGGACGATTTCGACGATGATTTCGATGATGATTTCTTCGATGACGACGAAGAGGACGAAGCTTCCGAGGAGCATGAGTCCATTCCCAGGGCCAGCGAAGAAGCCTTTGAAGAGGCATCCAAGGACGAGTAAATGTAGTGACCGCAAGTCAGTGAACGGGACTGCTGGATGGCAGTCCCGTTTCTTTGCTCTATGGAAACCTCGTTTCCATAGAGCAAAAACACTCCGTGGGAGTGCGCTGCGGCGCTGCGGCGCGTCATGCGGCCTTCGTTCCGTTCCGGCCGCCGGCAGCCCGCCGCAGGAGGAGGTACTGCCGCGGACGTCCGGCGCGGAAATCTCCATGGAGACAGCGGAGGAAAGAGCCTGGCCGCGGGAGCAGAAGGCGCACAGAAAAACAGTCCGATGAGGAGGATATATGAAAAAAGGCGAAATTTTTGAAGGAGTTGTGGAAAAACTGGATTTTCCCAATAAGGGGATCCTGCATATAGACGGAGAGAAGGCCGTGGTCAAGAATGTCCTTCCGGGGCAGAAGATCCGGGCCATGGCCGGAAAAAGGCGGGGAGGAAAGACGGAGGGAAGGCTCCTTAAGGTGCTGGAGCCCTCTCCCTGGGAGACGGCGGAGGATGTCTGCGCCCATTTTGGGATCTGCGGAGGCTGTACATACCAGAGCCTTCCCTATGAGAAGCAGCTGGAGTTTAAGGCCTCCATGGTCCTGGAGCTTTTGAAGGAGGACTGTCCGCCGGAGGCCTTTGAGGGCATCAAGGGAAGTCCCCTGCCCTCCGGATACCGGAATAAGATGGAGTATTCTTTCGGAGATGAAGTGAAGGACGGCCCGCTGACGCTGGGGCTCCATAAAAGGGGAAGCTTCCACGACATCGTGACGGTGGAGGACTGCCGCATTGCGGACGGGGATTTCAGGAAGATCCTGGCGGCGGTCCTGGAGCTCTGCCACAGAGAGGAGCTGCCCTTTTACAAGAAGATGAAGCATACCGGCTATCTCCGTCATCTTCTGGTGCGGAAGGCATGGAAGACGGGAGAGATCCTGGCGGCCCTGGTGACCAGCGGGCAGGTCTGCGGCGCCTTCCGGGAGGAGGATCAGGCGGAGGCCGAAAAACGGGAGGAAGCCTTTCTCAGGCAGTTTTCCGAAGTCCTGCAGTCTCTTCCTCTGGAGGGAAAGCTGGCGGGGATCCTGCATATGCGGAACGACGGCCAGGCGGACGTGGTGAAGAGCGAGGAGACAAAAGTCCTTTTCGGCAGAGATCATTTCTATGAGGAGCTTCTGGGGCTCCGGTTCAAGATCACGCCCTTCTCCTTCTTCCAGACAAATTCCGCCGGGGCGGAGGTCCTTTACAGCACCGCCAGGGAATATGTGGGCGATGTGGAGGGCAGGCTGGTCTACGACCTCTACAGCGGCACCGGCACCATTGCCCAGATCCTGGCGCCGGTGTGCGGAAAAGTGATCGGAGTGGAGATCGTTGAGGAGGCGGTGGAGGCCGCCCGGGAGAACGCCGCCATGAATGGACTTTCCAACTGTGAGTTCCTGGCGGGAGACGTCCTGAAGGTCCTGGACGCCATCCAGGAGAAGCCGGACTTCATCGTCCTGGATCCTCCCAGGGACGGAATCCACCCCAAGGCCCTGCCCAAGATCATCGCCTACGGCGTGGAGAGGATCTTATATATCAGCTGCAAGCCCACTTCCCTGGCCAGGGATTTAAAAGTCCTGACGGCGGGAGGATACCGGGTGGAACGGGCCTGCTGCGTCGATATGTTTCCCGGCACCGGGAATGTGGAGACGGTGGCGCTTCTGACACGGCGGTAGGTTAGTTCTCCGCCGTGGGATCTTCGACGAGCCCTGCGAAGAGCAGCACTCCGTTGGCGTCGGTGATGCCGTAGAGGAAGGGCCGGTCCAGGGTCATCTCCGCCCGGTCGCCGGGGGAAGGGGCGGCTCCCGTCGCCAGCGCGATCTCAGTAAAGGCGGAGGCTTCTACTCCGTTTTCGTTGATCTCGATGAAGGTGCCCTGCAGGATGGACGAGAGAAACAGGGGAGTGTCGGTGAGGGGAGAAAAGTCGGCGTCCTCCCGGAAGGCAGAGAGGAGGCCCAGTTCTTCCAGAGTATCGGTCAGATCCAGGCTGGTCTGGAACTGGAATTTGGGAATCTTCCAGCTGACCTCTCCCTGCATGTCGTCTTCTCCCTCAAAGAGCTCCCTGACCTTTTCGGGAGTATCCATGAGGCTCTGAGGGGAGACGTTTTGGTCGGGGAGGATGAAGATCATGCGGCCGCCGCCCTTCAGGCTCAGGGAGGCGCGGGTAAAGCCCTCTTCTTTGGAAAAGGGAGCGCTGGGAAAGACCTTGCTCATAAGATCACAGGTGACGGAAGAGCCGTCTCTCAGATAAAAATTTCCCGGCTTCGTGGCGGATTCCCGGAACTGCTCCTGCCATTGGTCATGAAAATACACGGTGTTCAGGATCATAAAGAGAGTATCTTCTCCCAGGGGAAGGGAGGGGGACAAGGTTCCTTCCGTCTCATCGGAGATCCATCTGGTCAGGGCGTCTGAAGTTTCCGGATCTCCCATGTCCAGGGCAAAGGCCTCGGCATAAAAATATTCGGCGGCGTCTTCCAGGAAGGGGCGTTTCCACTCTACAGAGGTATCCATCCAGATGGAGCTGGCGGTCTTTAAACGGGATGTGCCGTTGTCCAGGGTGAGAAGCCGGTTTAGACCGGCGCACTGGGCACGGAGCGATCCGGTATCCTCCATATGCAGGAACTCCAGGAGCTGCTCCTTCGTTTCGCCTTTGGATCCTGAGGCCGCCAGAGCCAGGCTCAGATACAGGGATACGGGAGAGTAGTTGAGGTTTTTATCGCTGCCGGAGAGCAGGGAGGAAGCAGTTTCGTAAGAAAACTGGTTTACAGCCGCCAGAAAGTCCGGAGAAGCGCGGTGTTCTTCCGGCTTATCGAAGGGCGTGGCTTCGGCTGCCGGCACCAGCGCGGGGGCGGCCAGGCTGGACGGCGCAGGTTTGAGGAAATGATGGGCCGTGAGGCCTCCGGCCGCCAGGAGGCACAGGGCGCAGAGGGCCGCGGCGATCCTCTGGGGACGGCTGAACCGGTCCGGGAACGGACGGCGCTTCCGGATGCGGGCAGGCTCCTCTGCTTCCCGGATCATCGCATCGGGAAGATCGGTGATGGCTTTCATCAGTTTTTTTGCTCTTTTTTCATGGATCTGTTTGCTCATATCACGATCCCCTCCTTTTCCAGAAAAGTTCTGAGAGACTTCCGGAGGCGGAACAGCAGTCCGGACAGGCGGCGTTCCGGTATGTGTCCGGCTTCGGAAAGCGCTTTTAAGCTGTCCCCGTACCAGTAGCGGCGCAGGAACAGGATCCGTTCGTGACGGGGGAGCCCCGTGAGCCACCGGGCCAGAGCGGCGGTGAGCTCCATTCCGTCTATCTCGTCCTCGACGGCAGCAGGGGCGGGGAGACAGTCTGTAAGCTCCAGGATCAGGACGCCGCCGCCCCTCTTTTGGGCCTGTCTCTTTTCCAGGACATTGAAGGACAGGTTCCGGATGATACGGCCCAGATAGGCGAAAAGGCAGCAGGGTTTTTGAGGCGGAATGGAATTCCAGGCATTGAGATAAGTGTCATTCAGACATTCTTCGCAGTCTCTGCGGTCTGCGACGATGTTTAAGGAGATCCGTCTCAGTCTGGAACCGTATTTTTCATGGCAGCCGGAAATGGCGGCCTCATCTCTGTCCCAGAACAGATCGATGAGCTGGGAATCCTCCGGGAAAGCTTTCATATCTTTCACCCCCCTTTACTTATATAGACAGGAAATGGAAGGAAATCTTTTCTTTCTTTTATTATCGCATAAAATGGTTTATATGGACACCGGGATCAAAACAAATTATAATGGACCCATGAGAACGACAGCATATCAGGATGATCTGGATCTATTTCGGGCATATGGGCGAAAAGCGGCAGTCATGGCCTGTTCCGACGGCCTTTCGGAGAGCAGGCGTCCCCGTGTGGAGGCGCTGGCTGCTTTCCTGCGGGAGGCAGGATTGGAACCGGTCTTTTCCCGATGCCTATACAGACGGGACGGCGGCCCTTTTTCCGGAACGCCGCAGGAGCGGGCGAAGGAGCTGAACGGCTTTTTTGGCGATCCGGAGGTGGGGATGATCCTGGATATATCCGGGGGAGACGCGGCCAATGGGATCCTGCCCTATCTGGATTATGGAGCGGCCGGGAGGAGCCGGGCAGTATTCTGGGGCTACAGTGATCTGACCGCGGTCATCAATGCCCTTTACGCGAAGACGGGACGGCCTTCTGTCCTCTATCAGGCAGCCCATCTGGCGGAGGGAGACTGGCAGCGCAGGGCTTTTCGCAGTCTGCTCTCCGGAAAAGGCGGGGATCTGTTCCGCTTTTCTTATGAGTTCATACAGGGAAGCTCCATGGAGGGGATCGTGGCAGGCGGCAATATACGCTGCCTTTTAAAGCTGGCGGGGACTCCCTACTGGCCGGATATGAGAGGAAAGCTCCTGCTTTTGGAGGCCAGGAGCGGGACGGCTGCCCGCATATCCTCTTTTTTGGCGCAGCTGCGGCAGATGGGGGTTTTTGAGCAGGCCTCCGGCATCCTGCTGGGAACTTTTTTGGAGCTGGAAGAGAGGGACTCCATCGAGGAGCTGGTGTTTGAATATGCCGGGCGGGATATTCCGGTGGCCAGAACAGGCCAGATCGGTCACAGGACAGATTCCCATGGGATCTGGATCGGACGCAGGCTGGAGCTTTAGAGGAGGAAAGGACTATGGGGGAATGCAGCTTGTGTCCCAGAGAATGCAGAGCGCGGCGGGAAGCGGGGGAGACGGGAGTCTGCGGCGTATCCGGCGGCGGGATCCTGGCGGCCAGGGCGGCTCTCCATATGTGGGAGGAACCCTGCATTTCCGGGGAGCGGGGCTCCGGGACGGTGTTTTTCTCCGGCTGTCCGCTGCGGTGCGTTTACTGTCAGAATTACCGGATCTCCGGCGCGGAGGCGGGAAAGCGCATTTCAGAGGAGAGGCTTTCGGAGATCTTTTTGGAGCTCCAGGAGAAGGGGGCGGCCAATATCAACCTGGTGACGCCTACCCATTATACGCCTGGAATCATCCGGGCGGTGGAGGCGGCCAGGGATCATGGCTTATCCATACCGGTGGTCTATAACTGCAGCGGGTATGAAAAGACGGAGACGCTCCGGACTCTGGAAGGCATCGTGGACGTATATCTGACGGATTTTAAATATATGGAGGAAGAGACGGCGGCCCGTTATTCTCACGCTCCCGACTATCCCGAGGTGGCCGCGGCCGCTCTGGCGGAGATGGTGCGTCAGGCGGGAAAGGCGGAATTTGATGAGAACGGGATGATGGAGCGCGGCGTGATCGTGCGGCACCTGCTGCTTCCGGGCCATTTGAAAAATGCCAAGGCAGTGGTGAAATATGTATATGAAACATATGGAGATCAGGTGTATCTGAGCCTGATGAACCAGTATACTCCCGTTTCCCATCTGGAGAAATGGCCTGAGCTTTCCCGGCGGGTGACCAGGAGAGAATATGAACGGCTCGTGGATTATGCCCTTTCCCTGGGAGTGGAGAATGGATTTATCCAGGAAGGGGAGACGGCCAAGGAGAGCTTTATACCGGAGTTTGACGGAGAAGGATTATAGGACAGGAGGAGAAAATATGGGAAACCCCATCGTGATCTTAAAGAAGGGCGGCGGCCGCGCCATGAAGGCGGGAGGCCCCTGGATCTATGACAATGAGATCGAGAGCATCATGGGAACTTTTGAGGACGGAGATATGGCTTTGATCCGGGATTTTGACGGTTATCCCCTGGGACGGGGATTTGTGAACCGGCGCTCTAAGCTGACGGTGCGGATGATGACCAGGAATCCGGAGCAGGAGGTGGACGGAGCTTTTATCCGCAGGCGTGTCAAGGACGCCTGGGAATACCGGAAGAAGGTGGTGGATACGGAAAGCTGCCGGGTGATCTTCGGAGAGGCGGATTTCCTTCCGGGATTCGTGGCGGACAAGTATTCGGATGTGCTGGTGGTCCAATCCCTGGCCCTCGGCATAGACCGTTTCAAGGAGGAGATCGTAAGCTGCTTAAAGGAGCTCATGGCCGAGGATGGGATCCGGATCCGGGGCGTCTATGAGAGAAGCGACGCCAAGGTGCGGGAGCAGGAGGGCATGGAGCGGCATAAGGGCTTTATCGGCGAGCCTTTTGACACCAAGGTGGAGATCCTGGAGAACGGAGTCCGTTATCTGGTGGACGTGGAGGAAGGGCAGAAGACGGGCTTTTTCCTGGATCAGAAATATAACCGCCTTGCCGTTCAGAAGCTGTGCAGGGGAGCGGAGGTGCTGGACTGCTTTACCCATACAGGTTCCTTTGCGCTGAATGCGGGGATAGCGGGGGCAGCCCATGTGACCGGCGTGGACGCTTCCCAGCTGGGAGTGGACCAGGCCAGGGAAAACGCGGCGTTAAACCATCTGGAGGACAGAGTGGAATTCCTCTGCGCCGACGTCTTTGACCTTCTTCCCCAACTGGAACGTGAGGGAAAGAAGTTCGATGTGGTGATCCTGGATCCGCCGGCTTTTACAAAATCCAGAAGCTCCATCAAGAACGCGGTGAAGGGCTACCGGGAGATCAACCTGCGGGCCATGAAGCTGGTGAAGGACGGCGGCTATCTGGCCACCTGCTCCTGTTCCCATTTTATGGATTATGAACTGTTTACCAAGACCATCGGACAGGCGGCGGCAAATGTCCATAAGAGGCTGCGCCAGGTGGAATTCCGGACCCAGGCTCCGGATCATCCGATCCTGTGGTCGGCGGAAGATTCCTATTATCTGAAATTTTATATTTTCCAGGTGTGCGATGAAAAATAAAAATGAGATCTGCCCCGTTTCTAAAAAATGCGGAGGCTGTGTATATCAGGGGATCCCTTACGAGGAACAGCTGAAAAAGAAGGAAGAGACAGTCAGGAGGCTTTTGAAAGGCCTTTGTCCGGTCCGGCCCATCAAGGGCATGGAGGAGCCTTTTCACTACAGGAATAAAGTCCATGCGGTATTCGGCAGGAAAAAAGACGGCACCATCATCTCCGGCGTATACCAGCGGGACAGCCACAGGATCGTGCCGGTGGAGTCCTGCCTCATCGAGGATGAGCAGTCCGACGCCATCATCCAGTCCATCCGGGGGCTGCTCCGATCTTTTAAGATCAAAACGTATGACGAAGATACGGGATACGGGCTGCTCCGTCATGTCCTGATCCGCCGCGGCTTTGCCACGGGCCAGGTGCTGGTGGTGCTGGTGCTGGCTTCTCCTGTGCTGCCCTCCAAAAACAATTTTGTCAAAGCGCTCCGGAAGCTCCATCCGGAGATCACTTCTGTGGTGCTGAACGTCAACGACAAGAGGACCAGCATGGTATTGGGAGAGCGGGAGATCCTGCTCTGGGGGAAAGGGTATATCGAGGATGTGCTCTGCGGAAAGACGTACCGGATCTCGGCGAAATCGTTCTATCAGGTGAATCCGGAGCAGACGGAGTATCTCTATGAAAAGGCGGTCAGTCTGGCCGGACTGACGGGAAAAGAGCGGGTCATCGACGCCTACTGCGGGATCGGGACCATCGGCCTGACGGCCGCGGACCGGGCAGGTGAGGTGACCGGTGTGGAGCTGAATCCGGCGGCCGTCCGGGATGCAGTCTCCAACGCCAAGAGGAACGGCGTCAAAAACGCCCGCTTCTATCAGGGGGACGCGGGGGAGTTTATGACCGCCATGGCCGGAAGGGGCGAGCGAGCCGATATGGTCTTCCTGGATCCGCCCAGAGCCGGGAGCAGCGAAGCCTTCCTCTCCGCGCTGTCAAAGCTTTCGCCGCGGCGGGTGGTCTACATCTCCTGCAATCCGGAAACCCTGGCCAGGGATTTGAAATATCTGAAGAAAGACGGCTGGCAGCCGCAGGAAGCCTGGCCCGTGGATATGTTTCCGTGGACGGAGCATGTGGAGACGGTAGTACTGCTTTCCCACAAAAAACCTGACAGCACAATCAGCGTAAAAGTCGAGTTTGGCGAGGGAGAGGGCA
>CAJFUL010000033.1 GCA_904420245.1 Candidatus Paralachnospira avium | reverse complement strand
GGCTGTAGAGCTTGGCGCAGGGAGCCTTTTCCTTAAATTCATGGTAATAGCACTGCTCCTGGAAATTGGGGACAGGAGCCAGAAGTTGATCCCAGGTGTCCAGATCCTTGGCGGCCCAGTCGTCTCTGGGCGTCACGGAGCTGGAGGATACCGCCAGGCGGGAGCTTTCACAGAGCAGAGGATACCCCATATTCATGTGATACAGCAGCATGAAGGGCTCGTCGGCGGAGCCTTCATTTGTCACGGAGTCTGAGATGGTCAGGATATTGCTTCCGTACTCACAGGAAATGGTCCTGTTCAAGACCAGTTTCTGCTTGAAGATCTCGGCATCCGTGATCCTGGCGTGGATCTGGATCTTTCCGTCCTCTTCCGTATAGTAGATGCGGTCGGCGGGGATGTTGGAGATGGTGCCGTGGAGGGGGCAGGGAGTGTCGCCGTCCACGCTGGGAGTGCCGATGGCCTGAAGGCCGCAGGTGGTCAGGAAGCCGCAGGTGAAGGATTTCAAAAATCCAAACTCCGGCTGGTCATAGTAGGCGGGCGCCACATATCCCGCAGGCCCCATATAGCTTAAGTTGACTCCCTTGTAGGAGATCCTGGATATATCGGCGGCCCTGTCGGCGGAGACGGTGAATTCCAGGCCGCTTCCGTTTCGCACCTGGAAGAGCCGCATGCCGTCGCCCTTCCCGCCCACGAGGCGGTGCTCCTCTACGCCGAGAAACTGGGTATCATGTCCGTAATAGCTTCTGTTTACCATGATGGGAAATCCCTCCTTGAACGTTTTCTTTCATTATAATGCGGGGGAGGGGACAGGTCAACCGCCTTTCCCTGCCCGCGGCAGTTTCCCCATGGGAGGAGGAGCGCGGCTTCCGTCCCCTCCGGGACCATTCGGAGGAGAGATCTATAAGAGGGCGGCCAGCCTTACGAGGGCGGTGAACAAGGCGCAGGAGAGGAAACCAAGGGCAGTGGGCAGGAGGATGGCCGCCGCCGTCCATTTGAGGCTCCCGGTCTCTTTGCGGATGGTGAGGCAGGTGGTGGCGCAGGGCCAGTGCATCAGGGAAAACAGGATCATGGAGCAGGCGGTGGCCCAGGTCCAGCCGTGGGCGGTGAGCAGGAGCCGGAGGCTTTCCAGGCTCCCTGTTTCCGTCAGGGTCCCGGCGGAGAGGTAACCCATCAGGATGATGGGAAGGACGATCTCATTGGCCGGAAATCCCAGGATAAAGGCCAGCAGGATCACGCCGTCCAGTCCCATCAGGGCGCCTGCCGGCTCCAGGAAGGAAGCGGCATGGGCAAAGAGGGACATGCCTCCGGCCTGGATGTTGGCGGCCAGCCAGATAAGGAGGCCGGCGGGGACGGCCACGGTGACGGCCCTTCCCAGTACGAAGAGAGTGCGGTCCAGGACGGAGCGGATCAGCACCTTCCGGATCTGGGGCTTCCGGTATGGAGGAAGCTCCAGGATAAAGGAGGAGGGCTCTCCCTTCAGCACCGTCGCCGATAAGAGCCTGGAGGCGGCAAAGGTCATCAGGATAGAGAGGGCGATCACGCCTGTCAGGATCAGGGCGCCGGCCAGGCTTCCCAGAAGTCCGCCTCCCGTACCGATGAAGAACATGGTGATCATGGCCATCAAAGTGGGAAACCGGCCGTTGCAGGGGACCAGGGAGTTGGTCAGTATGGCGATGAGCCGTTCCCTGGGGGAGCGGATGATGCGGCATCCGGTGACTCCGGCGGCGTTGCAGCCCAGCCCCATGCACATGGAGAGGGCCTGCTCCTGCGGCTGTCCAGGGCCGCGCCTGCGGCGGAAAAAGTCCGGGGATCCGTGAGGGGGATATGGGTGTTCCGGACCAGGATCCAGTTTTCCCTGGGGGTGGGGACTGTGACGGCAGAGCGGAAGGAAAGCTTTCTGGAACGGCCCTGGGCCATATGTCCCAGATATACGGGATTCCGGAGAAGCTTGATCAGGGTGCGGGCAGACCAAAGCGGCGCGTCTTTCGTCTTTTTGCCCCGGAGGGCGGAAGGGGAGGGGAGCTTCCTGCCGTTTAAGAGAGAGGCGATGGAGGACGGTCTTTGGCCGGAAGCCGCCAGGCGGAAGATCTCCGTCACCACCGGGCCTGTATGGGGATCCGGAAGCAGATGGTGCTTATCCTCCGGATCCTTTCGGTAGCCGTAGGGAGCCAGGCTGCCCACATAGCTGCCCTCCTGCATCCGCACCAGGAAGGCGGACCGGATCTTCCGGCTGGTATCCCGGGCATACATTTCATTGACCACGTTTTTGAAGGGGATCAGGTCGGAATCCGTCTCCGCCGAGTCGAAGCCGTCGTTGACGGCGATGAAGCGGACCTGCCGGGAGGGAAAGTAGATCTCCGTATATTGACCGGTGGCGATGTAATCCCGTCCCAGCCTGGACAAGTCCTTCACCAGGATCAGATTGATCTTTTTGGCCTCCACATCGGATAGAAGGCGGCGGAAGGCGGGGCGGTCAAAATTGGTGCCGGAGTAGCCGTCGTCCGCGTATTCTCCAAAGACCGGGAATCCGTGGGACGCGGCATAGGCGGTCAGCAGCTTCCGCTGGTTGGTGATGCTGGAGCTCTCGCCGGAGTCCCCGTCGTCCTTGGAAAGGCGCATATAGAGACCGGCCCGGAAGAGCCTGCCCGGCGGATTTTGGCAATTGTTTCCAATAATCACGAAATACCTCCTCAAATATCAGAAAATGCTTTGGAGACTGAAATCACATATTGCCATTAAGGGTAAAAAAAGGTATACTTTTACTGTAAAAATGGAACGTGACCCCATGGGGGTGAAAGGAGGGTCAGGGACTTGGAGAAGGAAGTTCGGGAGCGCGGGTTCGCGCTGTCCCTGAGCCAGCATAATATATGGGATCTGGAGTGTATGCTTCCGGGGACCTCTGTCAATAACATCAGCACCACCATCCGCATCCAGGGGAGAGTGGATATGGTGGCTCTTCAGGAGAGCATATACCGGGTTTTGGAGTCGGATGCCTCTCTGCGGACGAGGCTGGCGGTGGAGGATGGAGTTCCCGTTCAATATCATGCGCCCTTTTTCAAAGAAGATTTTCCCGTCTATGATTTTTCCGGCACCGGAGGACAGGGACTGGAGAGCTGGGAGCAGGCGGTCACCAGAGAAGTGATCCCTCTCACAGGCGGTCCTCTGTACCGTTTTATCCTGTTCCGCACCGGAGAGAACTCCGGCGGCGTACTGGTAAAGATCCATCATATCATTTCCGACGGCTGGTCCCAGGTGATGGTGTGCAATAAGATCGGACAGACCTACCTGGAGCTTCTGGCGGGGAAGGACCCGGTCCTTCCGGAAGCCCCGGACTATGCCCTTCATGTGGAGGAGGAGCAGGAGTATCTGGCCTCCAAAGCTTATGGACGGGACGAGCGGTACTGGAAGGGGATCCTGGAAAAGTCGGGAGAGCCCTCCGTCTTAAAATCCGTAAACAGCGCCGCCGTGAGCCGGGTGGGACGGCGCGCCAGTTTTGACCTGCCCCAGGTGCTGAACCATGCCATCTACTCCTTCTGTCTGGAGAAGCGGGTGGCTCCTTTTGCTGTGTTCTATATGGCTCTGGCCATATATTTTAAGCGCATCGGCGGAGCGGACCGGTTTACCATCGGCGTGCCCATCTTCAACAGGACGAATTTCCAGTTCAAGCAGAGCACGGGGATGTTTGTGACCACCCTCCCCTTCTATAATGAGATCGACGAGAAATGGACTCTGAACCAGTTCAATGAGAAGCTGATGGAGACCTGGTATGAGATGCTGCGTCATCAGAGGTTTCCGTTTTCCCATATCGAGAAGCTGGCGGAAAAGGACGGCCGTCTGTTCCATATCGCCCTCTCCTATCAGGACAGCAAGATCTTTGAAAGCCGGGATGCCTCGGTCCTTTTGTCGGGACGCTGGCATTACAGCGGGTATCAGATGGAGCAGCTGTGCATCCATCTGACCAATCTGATGGATAATAAATGCTATTCCGTTGACTACGATTACTTGACACAGTTTTTCGCCGAGGAAGAGATCGCCAGGCTCCATGAAAGCCTCTGCGGGATCCTGATGGAGGCCCTTTCGGAGCCGGACAAGCCCATTTACCGTCTGGATGTGCTGACGCCCTCGGAGCGGGAGCGGGTCCTGTATACCTTCAACAGGACGGGCCGTTTTCTGGAGGAGCGGACGGTGTATGAGGCTCTGGAGGATCATTCCGCCGAGTATCCGGAGCGGGCGGCGGCCATCTGCGGCGGAAAGCGGATGACGTATGGAGAGCTTCTGTGGAGGGCGGCGGAGATTTCCGGCGCTGTGAGAGGATATAAAAAGGATGAGGAGACCCTGGCGGCAGTGCTGCTTCCCAGGAGTTTTGACCTGCTTGCCTCCATGGCGGGGATCCTGCAGGCGGGCTGCGCCTATCTGATCCTGTCGCCTAGTCTTCCGGATGGACGGATCCGGAAGATCCTGGAAGGAAGCCGGGCTGCCGTCCTTTTGACCGATGAAACGGGAAAGGACAGGGTATCCGGTATGGGGATCCCTGTGATCCTGGCGGAGGAGACGGCGGGCGCCATCGGAGCGGGGATCCGGGAATCCGTCAGCAGAGGGATCCGGCGCTGCGTGGAGGGCGCCTCTGAAAACGAGAGAAAACAGCCGGGGGATGCCCTGGCTTATGTGGTATATACTTCCGGCAGCACCGGAGAGCCCAAGGGGGTGGAGATCACCCAGAGGAATCTGCTGAACCTGGCGCAGGCCATGGCCCCCATCTATGGGAAGGGGGCTGTCCTTTCCGTGTGCAATGTGGGCTTTGACGCTTTTATGCTGGAAAGCATAGTGGCGCTGCTGAACGGAAGGACCATCGTGCTGCCCGATGAGGAGGATCTGGAGTCTCCGAAGCGGCTGGCCGCTCTGATCGGAAATTACGGGGTGGGCTTTTTGTCCCTGACCCCTTCCCGGCTGTCGGCTTTTTTAAGACATGAGGGATTTGCCAGGGCCATGCGCAGGATGGAGAGCATCGTCTGCGGAGGCGAGGCATTTCCGGCGGATCTTCTGAAAAGGCTCAAGAATGTGAGCCATGCCAGGATCTACAATCAGTACGGTCCTTCTGAGACCACGGTGGGAGTCAGCATAGGGGAGCTTTCCTCGGCCGGGAGGATCACGGCAGGGAAGCCCATGGACAACTGCCGTCTCTATGTGCTGGATGCCTGGATGAATCCTCTGCCGGTGGGAGTCTATGGAAATCTGTATGTGGGCGGTCTCTGCGTGGGAAGAGGATACCGGGGCAGGCCGGATCTGACGGAGGCGGCTTTTATCCCCAGTCCCTTTGAAAACGGGGAGCTGCTGTACGCCACAGGGGATGTGGCCTGCTGGACAGGGGACGGCGAGATCGTCCTGGCCGGACGGCGGGACAGCCAGGTGAAGCTCAGGGGGCTGCGGGTGGAGCCGCAGGAGGCGGCCGCCTGCATCGCCGCGTATCCCGGAGTTTCGGCGGCAGCCGCCAAGGTATGCGAAGTGGAGGGACAGCAGGTGCTGGCAGTCTACTACTGTTCCGCGGAGCCGGTCCCGGAGCGGGAGCTCCTGGCCCACGCGGCCACGTATCTGCCCGCTTATATGATCCCGTCCTTCGTGATGAGGCTGCCGGAGCTTCCCATGGGACAGAATGGGAAGGTGGACGAGGCGAGGCTTCCCGGTCCCAGACAGACCGGAGGCGGAACCGCATCCGGGACGGGGCTTGTGATCCTGGATATATTCCGGGAGGTACTGGGAAAAGAGAGTATGGAAGCCGGAAGCGACTATTTCCTGTCCGGCGGAAATTCTCTCAACGCCATGGAGACCATCGCGAAGATCGAAGAGACTCTAAACAGGCGGCTCCGGGTGGCGGATCTGTACGCCTGCCGGACGGCGGCCAGGCTGGCCGCGTTTCTGGACGGCGAGGAGGCGGAGGCGGCTCCTGCGAAGAGGCTGGAAGCGGCGCCGAAGCTTCCCAGATATCCCCTCTCGCCCATGCAGCAGGGGATCTATGTCCAGTCCTGGCTGGATAAGAGCGGACTCTCCTACAATATGCCGGGTGCTTTCCGTTTGGGCATCGAACCGGACCGGAGGCGGCTGGAGGAGGCGTTTCGTGAGATCATCCGCACGGATGCGGGGTTCCGGACCGCCTTTGTCCAGGAGCCGGACGGCATCTACGCGCGTATCGAAGAGGACGTGCCCTTTTCGCTGGAAGAGCTTCAGGCGGCGGATTTCGAGGAAGCCTGCCGGAAGTTCCTGCGGCCCTTCGATCTGGCCAGGGCTCCGCTCCTGCGGGCGGCTCTCTGGCAGGAGGAAAAGGGCGGCTGGCTGCTGTTTTTGGACAGCCATCATATCATCGGCGACGGCATGAGCACGCCGGTGGTGCTGGAGAGGCTCAAGAAGGCCTACGGCGGCGAGGGCCTTCCCGGTTATCTGGGGTATCAGGACTACAGCTATGCCCTCCTGAGCCGGGAAGAGGCGGAGACCGAAAGGAACCTCCTGTATTGGAAAGAACATCTGAAAGATCTTCCGGAGGCCCTTGAGGTGCCGGGAGACTTTGCGAGACAGAAGCACTTTGATCACAGAGGCCGGGAATACGGTTTCCTGCTTTCGGAGAAAGAGAGCGGACAGATAAAGGAGTACTGCGGGAAGCAGGGGATCTCCTGTTTCGTCCTGTTTTTGGCGGCTTACGGGCTCCTCCTCTCCAGGCTCTGCGGCCGGGAGGATTTCGTCATAGGCGCGCCGGTGGCGGGCCGCACCATGCCCGGCACGGAGCAGATCTGCGGACCCTTTATCAATACGCTGCCGCTGCGTCTGTCTCCGGAGAAGAACATGACGGCGGGACAGTGGATCGCTCAGGTCCGGGACGAAGTGGCGGGACTTCTGGACCATCAGGAGATTTCACTGGAAGAGATCGTGACGGCTTTGGGCCTGCCCAGAGGAGAGCAGAATCCCCTGTATCAGGTGATGCTCACCGAGAGTCCGGTGGACGAGGAGGCCTTTGCCCTGGGCGGAGCTCCCATGGAATTCTGTCCGGTGGCCACCGGTTCTGTGAAAATGGATCTGATCCTGGAAGTCTCCAGGAGGGGAGAGCAGTTCCAGTTCCGGTTTTCTTACGGATCCAGCCTGTTTTTGGATACCACGGTCCGGTATTACGGACGCTGCCTGCGCCAGATCCTGAAGGAGCTGGTCTCCGGGCGGGAGGTGACTCTGAAAGAGATACAGGTCCTCTCTCCGGAGGACTATGAAACATATATGGAAGCGCCCAATTATCAGGTGGTGCCTTTTGTGAACCTGCCGGTCCACCGGATGGTGGAAAACCGGGTCCGCCAGATGCCGGAGGAGACGGCGGTCATCTTCCACGACAGGGAGATCACCTTTGACAGCCTCCACAGGCGTGCCTGCCGCATCGCAGCCTTTTTGCAGGAGCAGGGCGTGACGCCGGGGAGCGCCGTGGGCCTCTGTCTCAGCCGCACGCCGGATATGATCGCGGCCATGCTGGGGATCCTGAAGGCAGGCTGCGCCTATGTGTTCATGCTGCCCTCCTTCCCGGCGGCCCGGCTCTCCTATATGCTGGAGATCTCCGGGGCGGCAGTCCTGTTCTACGACGGGGAAGCTGCCGGAAAGCTGCCGGAAGGCTTCCTGAGCGGAAAGCTGCCCTGTCCTGCTTTTCTGCTGCCGGAGGGGGAGCAGGAGAGCTTTGCGGACGCGGCGGTGGGAGGAGACGATCTGGTCAATGTACTGTTCACCTCCGGTTCCACCGGAAAGCCCAAGGGAGTCATGCTGCGGCACCGTTCGGTCTCCAATCTGTACGGACAGATGCGGGATCTTTTGGAGCCCATCCCCGGCAGGGTGCTCTGTTCCACCAATTCTGTCTTTGACTGTTTCGTGGTGGAGACCCTCATCGCCCTGGCTCTGGGCCGGACCGTGGTGCTGGCCGACGAGGAGGAGATGATGCTCCCCTGGAAGCTGGCGGGACTGGTCTCCCGGTACCATACGGGCATCTTTGAGATGACGCCCTCCAGGCTCCAGATGTGTCTGGGCAACGAGGCGTTCTTCCGGGCGGCGAAGGAGATCCGCATCGTCCTTTTGGGCGGGGAAGCGCTGACCCAGACGCTTTTGGATAAATTCTATGAAGCCAGCGGCGGGGTCATGATGAATATGTACGGCCCCACGGAAGCAACAGTCTTCACCACCATGGCGGCGGTGGGGCCCGCGGATCCCATCACGGTGGGGCGGCCCCTCTACAATACCAGGGTCTATGTGCTGGATGAGGAGCGGCGTCCGGTGATGCCCGGCGCCGTCGGAGAGCTCTATATCGCGGGAGAATGTCTGGCGGCGGGATACATCTCCAGGCCGGAGCTTACGGAGAGCTCTTTCGTGCCGGATCTCTATTTCCCGGGCGAGAGGATGTACAGGAGCGGAGACCTGGTGCGCCTGCGCCTGGACGGCTCCTATGATTTCATAGGCAGGAGAGATTCCCAGGTGAAGCTCAACGGACAGAGAGTGGAGTTAAACGAGATCACGGGGGCGGTCCTGGAGTCGGGAGAAGTCCTGCGGGCGGCTTCCCTGGCAGTCCGGAAGGACGACGGCTCCATGGAGCTTTTGACCTTTTATGAGCCTCTGGAAGGCTGTGCGGAACAGAAGATCACAGAGCATATGAAGGAAGTGCTCCCTTCTTATATGATCCCTTCCCGTCTGATCCCTCTGGACAGGATGCCGGTGACGGCCACCGGGAAGGTGGATATGCAGGGACTGCGGAAGATGGCCCTGGAGGGGCTCCATCATGTGGCGGAGGAGCAGCAGAAGACTGCCGCCGCGGCGGATGACAGGGCTCCGGAGGCAGACATGACGGCGCCTGCGAAAGAGAGCTCCGAAAGTCCATTGGACGCGGTCCGGCCGGAGGCTGACGTCATGCCGGCCCGTGGAGACGGAGAAGAGCGCGGACAGGATGAGATAGCCGGTACAGAGAAAGAAAGCGCTGCCTCTCCCGCGGAAAACGGCGGGAGCTTTGAGGAAAGCAGGACGGAAGGGCCGAAGGAGGTGACGGTCTCCTATATCCTGGAGGTCTGGAACCGGGTCCTCAGCAAGCCGGCGGAGGATCCGGATGTGTCCTTCTTTGAACAGGGAGGGACCTCGCTGGGCGCCCTCAGCATCTTGAGCAGTTATTTCAACGATCATCTGGAGATGTCCCTGGCGGATTTCTATGAGCATCCCACGGCCAGAGAGCAGGCCGTCCTCCTGGGCGGCAGCGCGGAAATGTCCGCGGGCCGGGACGGAGAGCAGCGCCGCAGAGCGGCCGGCCGGGAAAGCTTTGGCGGACAGAGTCCAGAGAGATCCGAGAGCGCGGCCGGCGCGGATGAGGCCGCGGCAGCAGGCGGAGAGGTCCGCCCGGAAGGGGCAGAGAGGAAAGCACGGGATGAAAAGGATCCGGCCGCTGTCCGGGACGGAGCCTTTGCCCGTCAGGTCTATCCTCCGGAGCCGGACAGGAAGCGGTATGTGCTGGTGACGGGAGGGACAGGATTCTTTGGGATCCATCTGATCCGGGCTCTTTTGGACCGGGGCGAAGAAAAGATCCTCTGCCTTCTGCGGGACGGGGATGAAGGACGCCTCCTGGACACCATGGCCTGGTATTTCGGCCGGGGAACGGCCATGCGGGAGAGAAAGCGGCTTTTGGCCGTCGCGGGAGATATAGGAAAAGAGCGGCTGGGCCTTTCGGAGCAGGAGTATGAGAAACTGGCCGGGCAGATCCGGGAGATCTACCACTGTGCCGCCGATGTGCGCCATTATGCCGCAGACGCGGAAGAGTTCCTGGGGGCCAATGTGGCGGGGACACGCCATATGCTGGAGCTTTCGGAAAAAGCCGGGGCAGCCTTTTTCCATATGTCCACCTTGAGCGTCAGCGGCGAGCAGCTGAAGGACGGGAGAGAACGGGCGGTCTTCACGGAGGAGGACTATGACATCGGCCAGATCTGGGAGGACAATCTCTATGTCAAGAGCAAATTCCTGGCGGAGGGCCTGGTGTTTGAGGCCATGGAAAAGGGCCTTTGCGCCAAGATCTTCCGTCTGGGACGCCTCATCGGCAGGGCCAGCGACGGGATCTTCCAGAAGAATCCCGATACCAACGCCTTTTATCTCCTGATGCGGGGGTTTTATCTGGTGGGCGCCATCCCGGAGCTGACCAAGCAGGTCAAAGTGGAGCTCATGCCGGTGGACATCGCCGCCGCGGAGGTCCTGGCTCTGAAGAACGGACGCGGAAGAGTGTTCCATATCATGAATCCGGAACCGCCCACGGCGCAGGAGGCCGCCAAGGCCATCGACGAGAGGACTTATGTGGTGCCGGACGGGGTGTTTACCCAGATGCTTTCAGAGACGGCCAAGGGGCCGGGGCGGGAGATCCTGTCGCCTCTGATCGACTACTGGCACCGGGTACGGATCGAGACGCCGGTCATCGACGTATCCTGCGATATTACAGAGAAACGGCTTGAGGAAGCGGGGTTCCATGCGGAATTTCCGCCGGTGAAGCAGCTTTTGGGAGGCTTCACCCTGCTGGATTCCTGGCCGGCGAAGGGGGGACAGTCATGATCTCAACAACGACCATTGTTTTCTTTTTCTGCGCCCTGGCGGCCATCATCGCCTTTTTGATCTGGAGCTTTCGGGGAAAGCAGGAGCTGCATCTGCTCCATAAGCTGTATCTGGCCATGGCTGTCTGCTATGCCATTTGGATCATTCCTCTCATCGGGATCTATTTTACGGATCAGGAAAATCAGGCGCTCATGTTTTTCTGGGACTGCGCTATGCAGCCGGGAGGGGTGCTTTTGTCTCCCATCTTCCTCTGCGTGGCGGCGACCTTCGAGAGCGGCATCGAAAAGATGAAGGGGTGGATGAAGGCGGTCTTTATCCTGCCGGTGATCACGATCCTGATCACCTGGACCAATCCGCTCCACCATCTCCAGTATCAGGTGTTCTCGGTGGTGCGCAGCCAGATCGTGTTCGGTCCTTGGATCTATGTCAGCGGCGCTTATAACTATGTGTGCCTGACGGCGGCCATTGTGATCGTGCTCCGGTTCGCGGCCAGGAACAGGAGCAGCATTTACCTGAAACAGAGTCTCCTGCTGGCGGCCGGGGGCCTGGTCCCCATGATGGTGAATTTTTACGCCACCTTCAGCGGCAAAGAGGTCTCCATCGCCGCTACGCCGCTGGGGTTCGCGCCTACGCTGATCTGCAACGGGATCGCCATCTATATGCTCCACCTGTTCGACATCCGTCCCATCGCCAACCGGCATATCCTGGACTGGATCTCCGATGGGTATCTGGTGGTCAGCGATACGGGACTGGTCATCAATTACAACAAGCGGTTTGAATCCCTTTTCGCCTCTCAGTACGGGATCGCGGAAAACCGGTACTTAAGCGACTGCGTGCGGGAAGAGGATATTTCCAGGAAAACGGCCATATATAATATGATAACGGCCATAGAATCCAGCCGGAGGGCCAATTCCACCATTTCCTATGAACAGTCCGTCAGCGTGCAGACGGGAGGAGAGGTCCAGAAATATTATTATGTGACGGATGTGTCGCCGCTGGAGCTGAATAATAAGGTGGCGGGCTTCGTGGTGCTTTTTAAGGATGTGACCCAGCTGAAGCGGAGTATGCAGCAGCTCCAGGAAAGCCAGGAGCGGATGATGGAGCAGGAGCGCCTGGCGGTACTGGGACAGATGATCGGCGGGCTGGCTCACAATCTGAAGACTCCGGTCATGAGCGTTTCCGGCTGCATCTCCGCGGTGGAGGCCCTGGTGGATGAATGTGAGGAGAGCCTGGGAGATCCTCAGGTAACGGAAGCGGATTTCCGGGAGATCTACGGGGAGATGCGGGACTGGTTCCAGAAGATGCGGGATTCCTCTTCCTATATGTCCGACATCATCACGGCCATCAAGGGGCAGGCTGCCAATGTGAATACCGATGAGGAATCCACCTTTACCATAGAAGAGATGCTCAAGAGGAGCACCCTGCTCATGCGTCATGAATTCCTGCGCAGCGGCTGTCAGATGGAGGTCCGGTATGATCGCTGCCGGGAGATCGTGCTCCGGGGAGACATCAACAACCTGATCCAGGTATTGGCCAATCTGCTGTCCAATGCCATCTATGCCCAGAACCAGGCGGGCGGAGGTAAGATCGTCGTACAGATCGGCTATGACGAGGAGAACCTGAATATTTCCGTAAAGGACCATGGAACCGGAGTAAGTCCCGCGGTCCGGGGGAAGCTGTTTAAATCCATGGTGACCAATAAGGGGGCCATGGGAACAGGACTGGGGCTTTACATTTCCAATGCGGTGGTCCGCGGAAAGTTCGGCGGCACCATGTGGTTTGAGGATAATGAGGGCGGCGGTTCCATATTCGGGATCTCGATCCCTCTTTCCCTGGTACAGATCGGAGAAGAGGCATAATACAGCGAGGGGAACAAGCAATGAGAAAGAACAGACAGACGGCAGAAAAAGAAATATCCATTTTGACCCTGGACGACGATCCGATCATCACCTCTACGATCCAGGCGTATTTTGAGCGGTCCGGCTATCAGGTGGATGTGGAAAACGATCCGTACCGGGCCATCGAGCGGGTGCGGGAGAATCACTATGACATCCTCCTGCTGGACTTTTTGATGTCGCCCATCTGCGGCGACCAGGTGGTGGAGGAGATCCGGAAATTCAACAGGGAGATCTTTATCATCCTGCTGACCGGACATAAGAGCATGGCGCCTCCCATCAAGACCATCCGCCAGCTGGACATCCAGGGCTATTATGAGAAGAGCGACAGGTTTGACCAGCTGGAGCTCCTGGTGGAATCCTGCGTGAAATCCATCTGGCAGATCCGGGTGATCCGGGAATACCAGAGGAGTCTTTCCGTGGTGGTGGACGGGCTGCCGGCCATCTACAGCCTTCAGAACGGAGAGCATATTTCAGACGGGATCCTGGATCTGGCGGAGAAGATCCTGCCCTCCAGGGGAAGCTTTATCATATGGGGGGATCGAAAGGAGCATCTGAAGGTGTGGATGCGCGGCGACCTGCCTCCGCTGGACTACGACAGTTTTATGAAGGAGGAAAACTGGAGAGACGGCGATGTGACGGAGAAGGACGGCTGCCTGGCCTGTCGCCTGACGGAGGATGGAAAAGAGACGGCAGGCTGCCTGGGATTTTTCCTGGAAAAAAAGGCGTGGGAAGGGAAGCTTCCGTTTTTGAAGATCCTGGCCAGACAGGTGTCCGCGGCTGTAAACAACAGCCGGCTCCACGCCTATGTCAATGAGCAGAATGAAAAACTGACCCAGGCCTATATGCAGACCATCGAAACGCTCCGCTTCGTGGTGGAACTAAAGGATGAAGAGACGAAGGGCCATTCCGAGAGGGTGGCGGCCCTGGCCGCGGCTCTGGCTGAGGAGCTGGGGATGGAGAAGCTGGAGGTGGAGAGCATCCGCCAGGCGGGCCTGTTCCACGACATCGGAAAGATCGACATTCCCGATGCGGTGCTTTTGAAGCCGGAGCCTTTGAGCGATGAGGAATACGCCATGATCCGGCAGCACCCGGTCACGGGAGAAAAGCTCTTGTCCACGTTCCGGCCCTTCGCCCATATGCTCCCCATGGTCCGGGGGCATCATGAGCGCTATGACGGAAAGGGGTATCCCGACAGGCTGGCGGGAGAGGAGATCGCCATGGGCGCCAGGATCATTTCCGTGGCCGACGCCTTCGACGCCATGGTATCCAACCGCCCTTACAGGAGAGGGTTCAGCCTGGACAAGGCGGTGGGAGAAATCCGGGACGGCTGCGGCGGCCAGTTTGACCCGGATGTGGGACAGGCGTTCCTTTCCCTGCTGGAAAGGCTGGGACGGGAAGCGTTTGTCCGGAGGTTTTGCGCTCATACAGAAGAAGGATCAGGAGGAGAAGAAAGATGAAAAACTACCCGCTGTATTCCGCGGATTACTACCGCGATTTCGCACAGATGACAGAGGGCATCGCAGATAAATACGACGGAAGAACGGCCGTGGCCTGGTATACCAGGAACCGGGAGGAAAAGAGCGCCACCTACCGGCAGGTCATGGAGGATACGGAGGCGCTGAGGGAGACTTTTATCCGGAGAGGATTGGCGGGCAAGCATCTGGCCATCGTAGGAGAGAACAGCTATCAGTGGCTCCTGGTCTATCTGGCGGCGGCCGGATGCGGCGCGGTGGCCGTCTGCATCGATACGGAGCAGTCCGATGAAACGATCCTGCAGATGTTAAAGACGGCGGATACGGAGGCGGTCTTTGCCGCCGCCGCGTATATGGAGCTGTGCAGGAGCTTCCTGGACGGAAGGGGAGAACCGGTGCAGCTGACCGGAAAGAGCGGAGAAGCCGGTACGGTGGATCACTGGCTGGAAGAGGGAAGAAAGGCCATAGAGGCCGGGCAGAAGAGTCCCGTGCCCTCCGTCTCTCCGGAACAGACGGCTTCCATCGTATTTACATCCGGTACTACCAGCATGTCAAAGCCGGTGATGCTGAGCCACAAAGCCATCCTGACCAACGCTTCCGACGCCTGGGCCAATGTGCTGGTGGGGGAGCGGGTATTTTCCAATCTGCCCTTTTATCATACTTACGGCCTCACCTGCGCGGTGCTCTCTGTCTGGATGAGAGGGGCGACGCTCTACATCAACGGGAATCTGAAAACGGTCATGCGGGATCTCCATGAGGCCGGAGCCCACAGTATGCTGACGGTGCCTCTCATGCTGGAGGCCATCCACAACCAGATCTGGCTGACGGCGGAGCAGTCCGGCAAGGCGGACGGCCTCAGGAAGCTCCTGAAGCTCCAGAAGGCCAAGAGGAGGCTGGGGATCCGGGAGCCGGGCAAGGCTCTGGCGGCTCTGCGGGAAAAGAGCGTCGGGAATCTGCGGCTCATCATCAGCGGGGGCGCCCATATGAGCCCGGAGATCATGGAGGAATTCGACCTGATGGGCGTGACGATCCTGCAGGGATACGGGATCACGGAATGCGGCCCTCTGGTGTCGGTCAACCGGAATCACTATTACAAGCTGGATTCGGTGGGACTGGTGCTCCCCCACTGCGAGGTCAGGATCGAAAACGGAGAGATCCTGGTGCGTGGCGACAATGTGATGAACGGATATTACAATTCTCCGGAGCTGACGGCGGAGGCCATGGACGGAGAGTGGTTCCATACAGGCGACGTGGGAGAGATGGATAAGGACGGGTTTTTATATATCACAGGCAGGAAGAAGAATCTGGTGGTATTTAAAAACGGGAAGAAGGTCTCCCCGGAGAAGCTGGAGGAGATGATAGGGAAGCTTCCTCTGGTGAAGGATGTGGTGGTCTACGGAGCGGCCAGCGGCGCTTCGGCCGACGACGTAAAGCTGGCGGCCAGCATCTATCCGGATCCGGAGCGGACGGCCGGGATGGATTCCTATGAGATCCTGGAGGAGCTCCAGCAGGGAGTCAATGAGATCAACGATTCCCTTCCTTTTTACCAGCAGATCCAGATGGTGAACATCCGGGAGCAGGAATTTGCCAAGACGGCTATGCAGAAGATCAAGCGTCATCTCGTATGAGAAACAGGTTTTCCATGGAAGGAAGATGGATATGGAAGAGAATATGCTTAAATTTATCCAGGATGTGGTGCGCCGGGTAACGGGCAAGGGGAATCTGACCTACGACACGGACTTTGTCCAGGATCTGGGCCTCAATTCCTTCGACATCATGAATGTGGTCTGCGCCTTCGAGGAACATTTTGACACGGAGATCCCCACCAGGGACGTGTGGCAGATGCGCCAGGTGAAGGACGTCATCGAGTATATGAAGAAAAAGGGCATCACCGAGATATGAGCCGGGCGTGTGTCTTTTTGTTCCGGCAGGAGGAGCCCATGGATCCCGGATCGCGGCTTTTGGCCGCGGCCCGGGCGTATCTGGCCCAGAAAGACAGTCCCGTGCCGCCGGAGAGGCTGGATGCGGGACGGGACGGGAAATCCCCGGGAGAGGAGTGGCAGGTGGTAAAGACCGGCCGGGGAAAGCCTTATTTTCTGAGAAGGCCGCAGCTTCGCTTCTCCATCAGCCACAGCGAGGAGTGGTGGGGCTGCGCTTTTTTGGAGAGTGAGATCGGTCTGGACATCCAGAAGCATACCAGGTTCCGTCATGAGAGCTGGGAGGAGGCGGACCGCCGTCTGGGGCGGATGGCGGAGCGTTTCTTCCATCCCCGGGAGGCCGCCTATGTGGACGGACGGCATGCACGGTTTTTCCGTATCTGGGCGGCCAAGGAAAGCTATGTGAAGTATACGGGACAGGGGATAGGCGATGATTTCGGAGAGTTCTCCGTCCTTCCGGAGGAGATGGAAGGAGCGCTTCCCCTCCGGTGGAGGGGCGCCGGAGCCTGCTTTCATGAGATCGAGTATCCGGAAGCGTATACGATATGCGTCTGCGCGGAAAAAGAGCGGGAGTGCGCCCTCTACACATGCACAGGGCCTGCTTTCCGCAGGCAGAGCATTTTTTAAAATGATGGTCCAGGTTGAAGGCGGCCCGGGGCAGGTAGCCCAGGTCCTCCAGCAGGGTGAACAGCGGAAAGAAGATGGCCATGGGAGGGAGCATCACGGAGATGACCCAGGCGGTGACCCTGTAGATGCCGAAGATCAGGGCTCCCTGGAGCCAGGACGGGGCGCCCAGGGCGGAAGAAAGCAGGAGGAGCTTTCCTTCCAGCCAGGAAAAGATACGGCTCAAAAGGGCGCTGGGGTAGTTGGCTCCGCTTAAGGAGAGCCAGAACAGCACGAATAAGATCCCCAGCATCACCAGGGCGCCGGTCACAGGGCCCGTCAGGATCCGGTCGGCCGCGAGGTCCCGGTTCCGGTATCCGGGATCCCGGAAGACGGTGGCGCGGCGGGCGACGGCGCCGGCCCTCTCCATGGCATGTTCCGGCGGGGCTTCACAGGTGGACAGTAAGAGCGGCGGCGTCTCCTTGTAGGCGGCCGCTTTTTTCAGCAGATCCGGCAGGCCTTCTTCCCTGGCGGCGCTCAAGGGGATCACGGGGATCCCCAGGAGCTTTTCCAGCATGGGAAAATCAATGGAGATCCCTTTTTTCCGCGCTTCGTCCCAGAGATTGACGCAGAGGATCACGTTGGGAGTCAGGTCCAGGATCTGAAAGACCAGGCCCATGCTCCTCTCCAGACTGGTGGCGTCACAGACGGCGACGATCAGCTGGAAGCGGCCGCTCCCGATGGCCTCTCTGGCGGCTTCCTCCTCGGGAGAGTCGCTGCGCAGCGAGTAAGTGCCCGGCAGATCGGTGAATTCAAAGACCGTTTCCCCGTACCGGCAGAAGCCGGATGCGCAGGAGACGGTCTTTCCCGTCCAGTTGCCCACATGCTGATGCAGGCCGGTGAGGGCGTTGAACAGGGTGCTCTTTCCCACGTTGGGATTGCCGGCCAGGGCAGCCCGGCAGATGGAAGGACAGCCGGGATAGTTTCCGCGGCGGCCGCAGGCGGACGGAGCTTTCCGCTCCGGCTTTTCTGACAGATCTTTACGGAGCTTCCGGTCCATGCGCTACGCTCCTTTCTGTATGGGGCTTACAAGAATATGAGAGGCATCCTCCCGGCGGAGAGCGATGGTGGTGCCCTTTATGTCATAGGCGGAGGTCTCTCCGTGTTTTTTGGTGAGGACACAGGACAGATGGGCGCCTGGGAGGAACCCCAGCTCTTTGAGGCGCCTGGAAGATGGAAGAGATTCCGATATTTTTATGAGGACTGCCCGGTCTCCCGGCCTCATCCGGTCCAGAGAGAGGAAAGAGGACATAAAGACCTCCTTGAAAGCTGTTATGATATGGTATGAAAAAGGGCGGCGGCGTGTGTCTATCTTACAACTGCGTGAAATATTATTTCACGTGTTTATACAATCCATACAATTTGGACAAAAGACATCGTAAAATATTCCCTAATTTATACAATAGATACTTGACATGGTGACGTATTTGAGATACTATGAAGGCATGAGGTTCTATAACCAGCACAGAATAGTTTTGTAGGAGGAAGTAAGCTATGTTAATGAACATGAAAGCGATATTGGCGCCTGCCAATGAGCACAATTTTGCTGTTCCCGCTTTTAACGTAAGCAGCAATATGATCTTAAAGGGTGTTATGCATACCTGTGAAGAGATGCAGGCTCCTGTTATCATCGCCATCCATCCCGATGAGCTGGAGTTCGTGGAGGACAGCTTTGTGAAGGCTGTCATCGAGGAGGCTCATAAGGCCACCGTTCCCGTGTGCATCCATCTGGATCACGGTTCCAAGTTCGAGCAGGTCCTTCGTGCCATCCAGGACGGCTTCACTTCCGTTATGATAGACGGCGCTCATCTTCCCCTGGAAGAGAATATCGCCATTACCAAGAAAGTGGTGGAGGTTGCCCATCCGGTAAACGTATCCGTAGAGGCTGAGCTTGGTACCATCGGAACTGCCGATGACTACGGCGAAGCAGGCTCCAAGGAGATCATCTACACAGAGGTAGACGATGCCGTACGTTTCATCAAAGAGACCGACATCGACTGTCTGGCCATCGCCATCGGAACTGCCCATGGTCTGTATCCCAAGGACAGGAAGCCGAAGCTGGCTCTGGACAGGCTCCAGGAGATCAAGGCCAATGTGAGCATCCCTCTGGTACTTCACGGCGGCTCCGGCAATCCCGACGAGGAGATCGCTCAGTCCGTGAAGCTTGGCGTCAATAAGATCAACATCTCCAGCGACATCAAGGATGCGTTCTATCAGGAATGCCGCAAGGTCCTTCAGGATCAGGCGCTCCGCGAGCCCATGGCCATCTATCCTAAGTGCATCGATGCCATGAACGAAGTGATCCGTCATAAGATCAATCTGTTCGACGATGCGGATAAGGCGAAATACTACAAGTAATATACATACGGTTTTATCATTGCGCGTACACACCCCTGCAGGCTCGTCCTGCAAGGGTGTTTTCGTTTCCCGGGAAACGGGAAAGGAGACGCGGGAGGGAGAAACATGAAATACGAAGGGATGAAGGCGGGCATCTTCCGGGGACGGCCCAACCGGTTTTTGGCGGACGTGGAACTGGATGGGAGGGTGGAGAGATGCCATGTGAAAAACACGGGAAGGCTGAGGGAGCTCCTGCTGCCGGGCGTTTCCGTATGGGTCCAGAAAAGCAGGAATCCTGACCGGAAGACAGGCTGGTCCCTCATCGCCGTGGAGAAGCCGGACGGGAAAGGCGGCAGCACGGTGGTCAACATCGATTCCCAGGCGCCCAATGAGGAGGCGGCCAGATGGATCCGGGAGGGAGGCCTGTTTCCCGGCGTGACTTTGGTGAAGCGGGAAAAGACATTTGGAAAGTCCAGATTTGATCTCTATGTGGAGGTCGGGGAACGGAAGATCTTTGTGGAAGTGAAGGGCGTCACCCTGGATGTGGACGGCACGGCCAGGTTCCCGGATGCGCCCACTGAGCGGGGAGTCCGGCACGTGGAGGAGCTGGAGCGCTGCGTCGAGGCAGGATACGAGGCGTGCCTGCTGTTTGTGATCCAGATGAAAGGAGTCATGAGCTTCGGGCCAAATGAAAACACCCATCCCGAATTTGCCGAAGCCCTGCGCAGGGCCCATGGGATGGGTGTTCAGATCCTGGCTTATGACTGCATCGTCACGGCAGACTCCATGACCATAGACGCGCCGGTGCCGGTGCGCCTGTCTTAGAGCTTGACGATCCTCAGCATATCGATGGCGCTGTTCTTCTCGTGGGGGCCGCCGGAGATCACGATGGTATCCCCCTCCTCCACGATGCCGGACTGGAGAGCGATCTCCTCGGCATGGCGGAACAGATCGTCGGCGCTTCCCTGCTCCTCTGCCTGGAAGGGATACACGCCCCAGGTCAGGTTCAGCTGGCGGATGGCCTTCCTGTCCACCGTGGGAGCGATGACAGGGGCCGCCGGCCTGTAGTCGGCGATCATCCTGGCGCTGCGCCCTGTCCTGGTAACGGCCACGATGGCCTTGGCATCCAGGTAGTTGGCGGAGGTGATGGCGGAGATGCCCACCGCCACCGCGGGGATCCTCTCCAGGCACAGGGAGTCGTGGAGCTCCGAAAACTGTTTTTTGTAATCGATATTGCCCTCTGTGGCCTCCGCGATCTCCGCCATGGTGCGGACGGCGTCGGTGGGATAATCCCCGGCGGCCGTCTCTCCGGAGAGCATGATGGCCGTGGTGCCGTCGTAGATGGCGTTGGCCACGTCGGAGACCTCCGCTCTGGTGGGACGGGGACTGTGGGTCATGGATTCCAGCATCTGGGTGGCGGTCACCACGTGCTTGCCGGCCTGGAAGCACTTGCGGATGATCTCCTTCTGGATGCCGGGCAGGCGGCGGAAGGGGATCTCCACGCCCATATCGCCTCTGGCCACCATGATCCCGTCGGCCAGCTTCAGGATCTCATCCAGGTTTTCAATGCCCTGGATGTTCTCGATCTTGGCGATGATCTGGATCCTTCGGCCGCCGTTGTCGTCCAGGAGCTTCCGGAGCTTGTGGATGTCGTCGGCAGTCCTGGTGAAGGAGGCGGCGATGAAATCCACATCCTGGGAGATGCCGAAGAGGATGTCGCTCCGGTCTGTCTCGCTGATATAGGGCATGGGAATATCCAGGTTGGGGATATTGATGCTCTTGCGGTTGCTTATGCGGCCGCCGTTGATGACGCGGCAGACCACGGAGCTTCCCTCGATCCGCTCCACGAACATGGCGATCTTGCCGTCGTCGATGAGGATCCTGGTGCCGATGGTGACAAAGGCGGCCAGATGGGGATAGGACAGGCCTACGCCCTCCGCGTTGCCGGGCTCCTGGGAGGTGCTCAGGGTAAAGCACTGTCCCGGCTCCAGCACGGCGGAGCCTTCTTCAAAATCCCGCAGGCGGATCTCAGGTCCTTTGGTATCCAGCAGCAGAGCTACGGGAACGTGCATCTCCCCGCTGATGCGCTTTACCCGGTCCATGCGGACCTTCTGCTCTTCGTGGGAGCCGTGGGAGAAATTGAAACGGGCGCAGTCCATGCCGCCGCTGATGAGGGACCGGATGGCTTCGTCATTATCGACGGCAGGTCCCATGGTGCAGATGATCTTGGTCTTTCTCATATGATTCGGTCAGCTCCTTTTCCAAATGTAGTCATCCGGACATATCCCGGGGGTTCATGGCCGTATTGTTCAGGCTCCCATGATCTTCCGGCTTCCGGCACTTTAAGAAAAATTTTCTTGTCACCAGAGAATATATCTCTTATAATCATAATGAAGTTTTCCGTTTCAGGACTGAAAAAATTCACTTCCTATCATAGATGATATGGAGAAAAATATCAAGTAAATAGAATGTTAAAAAGTGAGACAGGTGATAAAATGACGACGAAATGGGTGAAAAGAAGGCGTTCCCGCAGGATCCGGACCGTGGTCTTCGTGGTGGCGCTGGCAGTTTTTCTGGTGTCGGCTTACCAGCTTTTGTCCATCTATCTGGAATATAAGCGGGGAAGCGACGAGTATGACAGCCTGGCGCAGCAGGCAGAGGAGATCCTGGCCTCGGCGGAGGCGGAGGAGAGCGGAAGCGCGGAGGCCGGCGGGGATACGGCGGGCCCCTGGACGGACTTTTACAACGCCATGGCGGCTCAGAATGAGGATTATGTGGGCTGGATCACCATTGAGGATACGAAGATCGACTATCCCATCGTCCAGTTCTCCGACAACAGCTATTACCTGAACCATACCTTTGAAGGGCAGGAGAATTCTTCGGGGACGCTTTTCATAGACTGCGGCATCACGGAAGGGATGGAGGGAAAGAACGTCATCGTCTACGGCCACAATATGAAGAACGGCTCCATGTTCGCCGGACTGAAAAACTACCGGGAGGATGAATTCTATGAATCCCATAAGACCTTTCAGGTCTATACGGAGACGGGATTCTATACATATGAGATCTTTGCCGTGTGCGTAGTGGATCCGGACAGCGACGCCTATACCATAGGGTTTGCCGACGACGCGGATTTCCTGGGATATGTGGAGCGGATGCAGGAGCAGTCCATCATGACCACCGGCGTGACCGTGGAGGCGGACGACCAGATCATCACGCTGTCCACCTGCGTCAACAACAACCAGGACAGGCTCATCGTTCAGGCGCGCCGTTTAGATTCTTAAGTGAAAACCGCGAAAGTACGGAAAAAAGTGCTTGCATTTCTGAAGAAAATGAGGTATCGTATATGACAGATGGAGCACAGCTCCGGAAATAGACTTGATAATCGAACGAAGGCGTTCCGAAGCGGGCGCCTTTTCTTTTTACTGCACAGAGGCCATACAGGAAAGTGCTCCCGGCTTGAGGACTTCCGGGGAGGTTGTCAGGTCCGAGGACAAGAAAAGAGGATGGAGGAAAAATCTATGAGCGAAGCGGTATTGAACATTGAAGAGATTTTTAACGAAAATGTGTTCACCATGGGCAAGATGAAGGAGCGTCTGCCCAAGAAGGTGTACGCGGAAGTTAAAAATGTCATTGAACACGGCGGCGAGCTTTCCATGACCACTGCCGACGTGGTGGCCAAGGCCATGAAGGACTGGGCCGTAGAGCACGGCGCCACCCATTATACCCATTGGTTCCAGCCTCTGACCGGGATCACGGCGGAGAAGCACGACGCCTTCGTGACCAATCCCGACGCGGAAGGCCATATGCTGATGGAATTTTCCGGCAAGGAGCTGATCAAGGGCGAGCCCGACGCCTCCTCCTTCCCCTCCGGCGGTCTCCGGGCCACCTTTGAGGCGAGAGGATATACGGCATGGGACTGCACGTCTCCCGCTTTCATCAAGGAGGACGCGGCAGGCGCCATCCTCTGCATCCCCACCGCTTTCTGCTCCTATAAGGGCGAGGCGCTGGATAAGAAGACGCCTCTGCTCCGTTCCGTGGAGGCTCTGAGCCAGCAGGCTCTGCGGATCGTCCGTCTCTTCGGCAATACAGAGGCCACGAAGGTGGATGTTTCCGTGGGTCCTGAGCAGGAATATTTCCTGGTGGACCGGGATTTATATTTGCAGAGGAAGGACCTGATCTATACGGGACGCACCCTCTTCGGCGCTCCGGCTCCCAAGGGGCAGGAGATGGACGACCACTATTTCGGGGCCATCCAGGAGAGGATCGGTTCCTTTATGAAGGATCTCAATGTGGAGCTCTGGAAGCTGGGCATCTCCGCCAAGACCCAGCACAATGAAGTGGCTCCCGCCCAGCACGAGCTGGCTCCCATTTACAATTCGGCCAATATCGCTGTAGACCACAACCAGCTTGTCATGGAGACCATGAAGAAGGTGGCGCAGCGTCATGGCCTGGCCTGCCTGCTCCATGAGAAGCCCTTCGCGGGAGTCAACGGCTCCGGCAAGCACAACAACTGGTCCATCTGCACCGACAACGGGGTGAATTTGCTGGATCCCGGCGAGACGCCCAACCAGAACATCCAGTTCCTGCTGGTGCTGGCCTGCATCATCAAGGGTATCGACATCCATGCCGACCTGCTGCGGCAGTCCGCTTCCAACGTGGGCAACGATCACAGGCTGGGAGCCAATGAAGCGCCGCCGGCCATCATCTCCATGTTCCTGGGCGAGCAGCTGGAGGATGTGGTGAAGCAGCTGATCGAGACGGGAGAAGCAACTTCCTATAAAAAGGGAGAGAGGCTGTACACCGGCGTCAGCACCCTTCCGGATCTCCAGAAGGATGCCACCGACAGGAACAGGACGTCGCCCTTCGCCTTCACCGGCAATAAATTTGAATTCCGTATGGTGGGCTCCTCCGACTCCATCGCCAGCCCCAACACCACCCTCAACGCCATTGTGGCCGAGAGCTTTTGCGAGGCGGCGGATATCCTGGAGAAGGCCGATAACTTTGATATGGCGGTCCACGATATGATCAAGGAGTATCTGACGGATCACCAGAGGATCATCTTCAACGGAAACGGGTATTCCGAAGAATGGGTCAGGGAGGCGGAGAGGAGAGGCCTTCCCAACATCAGGTCCATGGTGGATTCGGTGGAGACCCTGGTCACCGACAAGGCGGTGAAGCTTTTTGAGAAGTTCCATATCTTCACCAGGGTGGAGCTGGAATCCCGCGCCGAGGTGCTCTATGAGACTTACGCCAAGACCATCAATATCGAGGCCATGACCATGATCGATATGGCCGGAAAGCAGATGATCCCGGCGGTGGTGACCTACACCACCGAGCTGGCCGACTCCATGAATACCGTGACGATGGCCTGCCCGGAGGCGGATACCAGCGCTCAGAAAGAATTGCTTTTGGAATCCTCCGCTCTGCTGGCCCAGTCCCAGAAGGCCCTTGGACAGCTGAAGAAGGTGACGGCGGAAGCCGCTTCCATGGAAGAGGGCAAGGATCAGGCGGAGTTTTACCGGGATAAGGTCATGACGGCCATGTCCGCTCTGCGGGAGCCCCTGGATAAGCTGGAGATGATCGTAGACAAGGAGATCTGGCCGCTGCCTTCCTACGGCGACCTGACGTTTGAAGTCTGATCGTTTGGGATACAGAAAGACACCGTGCTTTCCGGCACGGTGTCTTTGCATGTCCGGGCAGTGTCCCGCCCAATAAAAAATCCCTGTTTTGACGAGGAACAGGGATTTTTTATATAAATAGTAAAAAGGGAGGAGAGCTGAAGACAGCTCAAGTTATGAAAAAATAATGAGGCATTGCGCTTCAAATATTGGAAAATGTCATTGCTGTTGTCTATGGTTATAGTATAGGTGTCAATCGTGAAGAAAACGTGTTGTGACTGTAAAAAGATTTTGAATGATATTTGAATAAAATATGAACAGTGGACATCTGACGGCCGCTTTGATAAAATAAGAAAAAGACGATATGAGGAGGCCGGTATGGTAGTTACCTATAAATGCCCCGGGTGCGGCGCGCCGATGGTATTTGATCCGGACAGCCAGAAGCTGACCTGTGACCATTGCCAGACGGAGCTGACCGTCCGGGAGTATGAAGAGAAATATGGGGAGCCTCTTCTCCGGGATGACCCGGAGGAGGATCCCTTCGCGGGCCACGGAGAGGAGACCGTGGAGACGGAAGAAGAGGGAGAGCGGGTTTCTTTTGAGGACGGTCCCACCATGGATGTGAAGAAGTATCACTGTTCTGCCTGCGGGGCGGAGCTGGTGACCGATGAGGCCACGGCCGCTTCGGTGTGCAGCTTCTGCGGCAGTCCCGCCCTGGTGGAGGAGCGGCTGGAGGCCAAGAGGCCCGCTCAGGTGATCCCCTTCAGGATCACCAGGGAACAGGCGGTGGAACGGTTCAGGAACTGGACCAGGAGCGGTCTGTTCACGCCCAGGGATTTCCGCAGCCAGAGTACCATCGACAAGATCACCGGGATCTATGTCCCTTTCTGGCTGGTGGACTATAAGGCCAATGTAAAGCTCCACGCCCACTGCACCAGGACCAGGGTCACCCGCCGGGGAGATACGGAGTACATATATACGGATCATTACGACGTGCGGCGTGATCTGGACGCGGGGTATTCCAAGATCCCTCTGGACGCCTCTGTCAAGATGGACGATGCGACCATGGACCTTTTGGAGCCTTTTGATTACCGGGAGCTGAAGGAATTTGAAATGCCTTATCTGTCCGGTTACATGGCGGAGGTATATTCCTACACCGATAAGGATATGGAGGGCCGCGGAAAGCACCGGGTCCGGGACTATGCCGTGAATACGGCCAGGAGCACCATAACCGGATACAGCGGCACCCAGATCCTTGAGCAGCGGCTGCGGATCGACGAGACCGGCGCCGAATATGTGATGCTGCCGGTCTGGATGCTCAATTACCGCTATCAGGGGAAGGATTACCAGTTTGCCCTCAATGGACAGAGCGGAAAGCTGGTGGGGACCCTGCCCCTCAGCAAGGGCAGGATGGCGGGCTGGCTGGCCGGTCTTACAGGCGGGATCTTCGCGGCCATCACCCTGATCATGACCATAGGAGGGCTCTTCTGATGAAAAAGAAAACGCGCAGGTTTTTGGCTGCCTTTCTGGTGTTCCTGCTGTCCGGCATCCTGCTTTGCGGTTTTGACAGCCAGGGACAGAAGGTATACGACGATGCGGGCCTTTTGAGCGAAGAGGAGCAGGAAGAGCTCCAGGATATGCTGGTGGCGGCGGCGGAGGACGCGGAGCAGGACATGATCGTGGTGACCACCGCGGACAGCGGAGGCAAGAGCCCCCAGAGTTATGCCGATGATTTTTATGACAGCCACGGTTTTGGCTATGAGAAAGAAAATGGTTCCGGCGTCCTGCTGCTCATCGACATGGATAACCGGGAGATCTATATCAGCACCGCGGGTACGGCCATTGAGGAGTATACGGACGCGGAGATCGAGGATACTTTAGATGCCGTCATCGGGTCCGTCCAGTCGGAAGAGTACGGGGAAGCCTGCCGGATCTTCGCGGCGGAAGCGCGGACGGCTCTTATGGGCGGAGACTCGGCGGTCAACGGTTACTATGACCAGGAAGAAGGACGGTTTGTAACGCGGGAGGAAGTGCCGGAGTGGAAAGAGGCGCTGGCGCCGGAGAAGCTGCTCTTGTATTTCGTGACGGCCTTTATCCTGGCGGCGGTGATCGTCTTTATCATCGCCCGGAAGCGGAAGACCAGGATGACGGTGACAGGACGGACTTATCTGAAGGACGGAAGTCTGGACTTCCATCTGCGTAGCGACCGGTATATCAACACCACCGTAGTAAAGCGCCATATCCCTCAGAATAACGGCGGCGGAGGAGGAGGACGCTCCTCCGGAGGCGGCTTCAGTTCCTCCCATACCAGCAGCGGAGGCCACAGCCACGGCGGCGGCGGGAGGAGCTTCTGAGGATTTTAATAAAAGAAGGAGAATCAAAATGGAAGAAAAGAAAAATCCCATTGTAACCATCGAGATGGAGGACGGCGGAGTCATCCGGGCAGAGCTTTACCCGGATATAGCTCCCAATACCGTCAACAATTTTATCAGCCTGGTGAAGAAGGGCTTCTATGACGATCTGATCTTTCACCGGGTGATCCGGGGCTTTATGATCCAGGGCGGCTGCCCTCTGGGACAGGGGACGGGAGGACCCGGCTATCAGATCAAGGGCGAGTTTGCCATGAACGGATTTGACAATCCGCTGGCCCATGATCCCGGCGTTCTGTCCATGGCCAGGGCCATGCATCCGGATTCCGCCGGTTCCCAGTTCTTTATCATGCACCGGAAATCTCCCCATCTGGATGGACAGTACGCGGCCTTCGGCCGGGTCGTCGAGGGGATGGATGTGGTGAATGCCATCGCGGAGACTGCCACTGGATACGGCGACCGTCCCGTGAAGCCCCAGAGGATGAAGACCGTGACCGTGGAGACCTTCGGCGTGGAATATCCGGAACCGGAGAAGTGCTGAACCGGTCCTGGAAAAGACGGCCGTCTGCAAAAAGCAGACAGCCGTCTTTTTGTTTTCCTGACTGGGCAAAACACTCCGCGGGACTTCGCTGCGGCGGAGGGGAATCCTGCCGCTTATGCGGCCCGCCCCGGGCGCCCGGCGGCGCGGAAAAGACCATGCGCCGCAGGATCCGGCTGTGAGGGCGCTTCTATATCCTATGGATCTGGAGCTGTAAGTGCTCCAGAAATTTTCTTATGGCCGCGGTGGTATGCTCCTGGTCCCGCAGCGCGATGGCGACGTCCCGGTAGGCGGGCTGGTCCAGGCCCTTCACCAGGATCCGGTAGGGGCACCGCTCCAGGATCAGCTGAGGCAGGATGCTGACTCCCAGCTCATTCTCCACCATGGCCATGATGGAGTAGTCGTCCCAGGCCCGGAAATGGATCTGAGGCATCAGATGCTGCCGTTCAAAGAGCTCCAGGATCTCGGAGCTCTCCCCCTGCTCCACCAGGACAAAGGGCTCCTGACAGATCTCCTTGAGGGGGAGGCGGTCATAGGAGGCCAGGCGGTGCCCTTCCGGGAGGATGGCCACCAGCTCGTCCCGTTTTAAAAAGATGGTCTTCAGCTCCGGGCGGGTGGGAAGCCGCAGAAAGCCGCAGTCGACCCGGCCCTCCTGGAGCCAGTTTTCCACGTCGGTATAGTTTCCCACCAGCAGCTCATAGGAGATGTTGGGGTATTTCTTCTGGAAAGATTTGATGATGCCCGGCAGCCAGTGGGTGGCCACGCTGGCGAAGGCGCCGATGCGCAGCAGGCCGGACTGGAGTCCGTGGAGGCTGTCGATCTCCGCCGTCAGCTTTTCCTGCTCCAGGCATACGTCGCGGATATAGGGGAGGAGCCTGGTGCCCTCGCTGGTGAGGCGGATCCCCCGCTTTCCCCGCTCTAGGAGAACGACGCCCCATTCCTTTTCCAGGCTGCCGATCATGCGGCTGATGCCGGACTGGGAATAGTGGAGGAGCTCTGCCGCCTGGGAGAAGCTCCCACATTCCACGGTTTTGAGAAAGGCAAAGTATTTCTGAAGATTGGTCTCCATGGTCCGCCTCCTATCTATGCGAATTCAGCATGATAATTATGATAAACATTCTCTTTTATCAATGATATTGTTATGATACAATAATTTATGATGATAGGCAAGTATTATCCTGGATATGCCAAGAGTTCAGAAATACGGCGGTCATCGCTTCCCCAATTTTATAATGCTGAGAGGAGGACCCCGGCAAGTTCCCAGCCGGGGCCCTCCTTTTTCGCGTATAAGACCGCGGCGGGAGGAAGCCTGCCGCTTATGCGGTCTCCGTTTCGGTCCGGTCGTTTTCAAATGAGCGCCGCAGGCATTTTGCGGCCCGCCGCAGGCGGAGGATCCGCAGGGCGGAAGTGATTTTTTGAAGAAAAGGATTGTTTTTCCGGCAGTACAATTTTATACTGGTATTAATAGAGCATATGGAGGAGGCGGAGTATGAATATTGAGATCAGAAAGGAAACCGAGCAGATCCGCAATTATGTGGTGAATCTGAGGAAGCATTTCCACCAGAATCCTGAGCTTTCCCTGGAGGAATGGGAAACTTCCAAGCGGATCAAGCGGGAGCTTGAGGAGATGGAGGTGCCTTTTATAGAGATGGCGGGGACCGGAGTCATCGGTCTTCTGGGACAGGGAGATCCGGTGATCGCCCTGCGGGCCGATATGGATGCCCTGAAGATCCAGGAGCAGACAGATGTGGGATACAAGTCCTGCACGCCGGGAGTCATGCACGCCTGCGGACACGACGCCCATACGGCGGCGCTGCTTGGAGCAGCCAGGATCCTGAAGGCACATGAGGCAGAGCTGAGCTGTACGGTGAAGCTGATCTTCCAGCCGGCAGAGGAGATCTGCAGGGGGGCCAAGATGGTGATGGATGCCGGATACCTGGATCATGTCAGCCAGATCTTCGGGCTCCATGTCTTCGCGGATATTCCCGTAGGGGCTGTCAATATCGTGCCGGGACCCCGGATGGCGGAGTCAGATCTGTTCACCATAACCATCAGAGGGAGACAGGGACATGCCGGGAAGCCCCAGCAGTGCATCGATGCCACCGTGACGGCGGCGGCCACCATCATGAATCTTCAGCAGATCGTCAGCCGGGAGACCAATCCCATTGATTCGGCGGTGGTCAACATCGGCCATCTGGAGTGCGGCACGGTCCGCAATGTGGTGGCCGGTTCGGCCGTGATGGAGGGGACGGTCCGCACCTTTTCCAGAGCGGAGGGCAAGCGCATCGCGGCGGCGGTGCGGCGGGTGGCCATGGGCACGGCGGCGGCCTATCACGCCACTGCCGATGTGGAGTATGTGCTTTCGGCCCATCCTGCCGTGGACAACGATCCGGAAGTGACGGAGATCGCCTACGAGGGCGCCAGAAAGGTCTTCGAGGAATCGGCTTTTATCGATGTGCCGAAGATGATGCTGGGGGAGGATTTTTCCGTATACCAGCAGCGGATCCCGGGCGCTTTTGCCTTTATCGGCGCGGGAAACGAAGAGATGGGCAGGGCGTACCCCAACCATCATGAGAAGTTCAACATCGACGAGCGGGCCGTGACCAACAGCGTGATGATGTATCTGGCCTATGTCCAGGAGTTCGTGAACAGGAAGGATGCTCCCGCGCGGCAGCCGGAGGAGGACCAGTCCGGACAGCAGGGCGGACTGCGCGGGCGGCTCCAGCGGATGAAAAAGAACCGTTGAAAAGAAAGAATTGTCTTTTTGAAGGAAATTATATATAATATGTATACAAAATACGATGGAGAATCCTATGAGAGATGAAATAAATCTCCGGTCTTATGGGAAAATTAATTTGTGTCTGGATGTGGTGCGCAGGAGAGAGGACGGCTATCATGAGGTGAGGATGGTCATGCAGACCGTGGGCCTCTATGATAAGCTGAAGCTCCGCCGGACCAGGGAGCCGGGCATCCGGATCCGGACCAATCTGCCGTTTCTGCCCACCGGACCGGGGAATCTGGTCCACAGGGCCGCAGGCCTTTTGATGGAGGAGTTTCATATTGAAGGCGGGATCCATGTGGATCTGTACAAGAAGATCCCGGTGGCGGCGGGGATGGCCGGCGGCAGCAGCAACGCGGCGGCCGTCCTGGTGGGACTCAACAGGATGTTCCGTCTGGGCCTTTCCAAAAAAGAGCTGATGGACCGGGGCCTCAAGCTGGGGGCGGACGTGCCCTACTGCATCATGCGGGGGACTGCTCTGGCAGAGGGGATCGGAGAGAAACTTTCGCCGCTCCCGCCCATGCCGGACTGTCATATCCTTCTGGCGAAGCCCCCGGTCAGCGTCTCCACCAAGTTCGTATATGGGAACCTGCGGGCGGACGCGCTGGAGTCTCATCCCGACGTGGACGGGATGATCCGGGCGCTGGAGGCGGGATCTTTAGAGGAGACCGCGGCCAGGATGGGCAATGTGCTGGAGACCGTGACGGTCCCGGCTTATCCCCAGATCCAGGCCATCAAGGACAGGATGATGGAGGCCGGAGCCATGATGTCTCTGATGAGCGGGAGCGGTCCCACAGTGTTCGGGATCTTCCGCGGACAGGAAGAGGCGGCCCGGGCCGGACGGCTGATCCGCAGGGAAGGGATCGCCAGGCAGATCTATACAGTAAGACCCTACAACAGCAGAAATAAGGCGGGAGGAAACGATGGAGCAATTCAGGGTAAAAGAGAATGAATATCTTCCGCTGAGAGACGTGGTATACAACACTCTCCGGCGGGCGATCCTCCGGGGAGAACTGGTCCCCGGACAGAGGCTGATGGAAATCCAGCTGGCAGAGAAGATGGGCGTCAGCAGGACGCCTGTGCGGGAGGCCATACGCAAGCTGGAGCTGGACGGTTTGGTGATGATGATCCCCAGAAAGGGAGCCGAGGTGGCCCATATGTCGGGAAAAAACCTGCGGGATGTGCTGGAGGTGCGCCGGGCTTTGGAGGAGCTGGCAGGGGAGCTGGCGTGTCAGAGGATGACCGGCGAGCAGTTCCGGGAGCTGGAGCAGGCCAATCACAAGTTCGCTTCCGTGCTGGGCAGCAGCGACATCACGGTGATCGCCCAGGCAGACGAGGACTTCCACTCGGTGATCTACCGCGCCACGGACAATGAGCGGCTGATCCAGATGGTGAACCATCTGCTGGAGCAGATGTACCGGTACCGGGTGGAGCACATCAAGGACAAGACCCAGAGGAAGGTGCTGGTGCAGGAGCATCAGGAGATCATGAAGGCTCTGGCCAGCCGTGATCCGGAGGCCACCAGACAGGCCATCCGGAATCACATCAACAAGCAGGAAGCAAGTGTGGCGAAGACCATCAGGGAGCAGGAAAAATGACGTTTAAAGAGCGGTATCTGGCCGGAGAGATCCCCTTTGAGGAGATCGACGATTATATCATCCGGTGGAATAACAGCGATGCGTTATGTACGCTGAGAGAATATCTGGGCCTGGATTTCCAGGAGGAAGACGTCTGGATCGAAGAGAGCGACGAAGCGCTCAAGGAGCTTTTGGATAAGCAGAAAACATGAGGAGGGCGAAAAGCCCTCCTTTTTGCGCGCTCTCCCGGTTCAGAACAGTCCGCGGATCCAGTCAAAGAGCTTGAACCGGATCTGGGGCCGTTCCCCTTCCAGGGTTTCGTAGGTGTCCTCGTCCAGGATACTCCGGAGCTCTGTCTTGGAGTCCTCCGGAACGACGCTGTAGGCGGCATCCACGAAGCACAGGGAAGGATATAGGACGCACCACCAGTTTTTTCCTTCGCCTTCGCCGATGACGATGCGGAAGGCTTCATAGGTGCCGCAGGGAAAGGTCAGGTCTCCGTAGGTCTTCGTGGGGAAATACCAGGGCTCCAGAGAAAGGGAGACTCCGTAGTCGTATCCTGCCTCATGGATGACCTCCAGGGCAGTCTGCCGGATCTCCTCCTCATGGGAGGTCAGGAACGCTTTGGTGGATCCCAGATCCGCATCCTCCGGAAGCGTGGCTTCCAGATAGTCCAGAACGGCTGTTTTGACCGAGAGCTTCAGAGCCTGGTCTTCTTCGGAGTCGCTGTTGGCCAGCACATGGAAACGCAGGATGTGGGAGGACAGATCCTCCCGGACTGCTTCGGCAGTCCTGTTTCCGGAGAGGAACAGGCAGACGGCGCCCCCGCACAGGAGGATCAGGAAAAAGGTTAAAAAGATCCGTTTTTCTTTCATGGGAAATCTCCTTTATGTAAATATGCTCATCAAGAGCATTCCCGGTTTTCCGGATTTCTTGCAATTAAACATTGAAGAAATGGAAAAAGAAGGGTACAATGAGAGGGAAATCATTGAATAGAAAGAAGGAGTTCCAATGGCAAAGCAGACAGTGGCAGTCCTCTTTGGAGGACAGTCTTCCGAGCATGAAATTTCCTGCCTTTCGGCAGTTACCGTCATCGAGAATATCAATCCAGATAAATACGAGATCCTCTTGATCGGCATTACAAAAGAAGGAGAGTGGCTTCTGACCGGATCGATGGAGGACATCCGTTCCGGCGCCTGGAGAGAGGGGAAAGTCCGGGCTGTGGTGTCTCCGGATGCCGGCCATCACGGCGTGCTGCTCCTGTCGGAGGACGGAGTCCGCTGTAAGAGAGTGGACGTTGTGTTTCCCGTGCTCCATGGTCTGTATGGGGAGGACGGTACGGTCCAGGGACTTTTTGAACTGGCTCAGATCCCTTATGTGGGCTGCGGCGTCCTGGCGTCGGCCGTATCCATGGATAAGCTCCATACGAAGATCATCGCCGATTCCCTTGGCATCCGCCAGGCCCGGTATGAGGCGGTATACAGAGAAGAGCTGCCGGATATGGCGGCTGTGACCGGCAGGATCGAGAAGGCTTTTTCCTATCCCGTATTCATCAAGCCCTGCAACGCAGGTTCATCCAAGGGCGTTTCCAAGGCCGAAGACAGGGCCATGCTGGAGGCGGGCCTCAGGGAAGCGGCTCTCCATGACAGGAAGATCCTGGTGGAGGAGACCATCGACGGGCGCGAGGTGGAGTGCGCGGTGCTGGGCGGCCGCGAGGTAAAGGCTTCCGGCGTCGGGGAGATCCTCTCCGCGGCGGAATTCTACGACTACGACGCCAAATACAACAACGCGGAATCCAGAACAGTCCTGGATCCGGATCTTCCGGCGGAGACGGTGGAGGAGATCCGCAAAGATGCCGTCGCCATCTTCAAGGCGGTGGACGGATCCGGACTGTCCAGGGTGGATTTCTTCGTCGCCAGGGACACGGGAGAAGTGGTCTTCAATGAGATCAATACTCTGCCTGGATTTACGGCCATCAGTATGTATCCCATGCTCTGGGAGCATCGGGGGATCTCGAAGCCCCAGCTTGTGGAGAAGCTGATCCAGATGGCTTTTTCCAGAAAGGAGAGGTAATGGACGGCAACGCACCCATTGGGGTATTTGATTCCGGAGTGGGCGGCCTTACGGTGGCCAGGGAGATCATGCGGCAGCTCCCCGATGAGAGGATGGTATATTTCGGGGATACGGCCAGACTTCCCTACGGCACCAAGTCAAAGGCCACCGTCATCCGGTATTCCCGCCAGATCGTCCGCTTCCTGAAGACCAGGGGAGTCAAGGCCGTGGTGGTGGCCTGCAATACGGCCACGGCCCAGGCGCTGGAAGAGATCAAGGCCGAGGTGGATATACCGGTGATCGGCGTCATCGACGCGGCGGCCAGAGTAGCCAGCGCGGTCACCAGAAACGGACGCATCGGAGTGGTGGGGACCACGGGGACCATCGAAAGCGGCATGTATACAAAGGCGCTGAAGAGCTTCAATCCCCAGGTGCAGGTTTACGGAAAGGCCTGTCCTCTCCTGGTCTCTCTGGTGGAGGAGCAGTGGCTCCACGACTGGGTCACGGAAGAAGTGGTCTCCCGCTATATGAAGGATCTGGAATATAAATCCATCGATACGCTGATATTGGGCTGTACCCACTATCCGCTCCTGCGCTCCGTTTTCCGGAAAGTGGCGGGAGATGATGTGGTCCTGGTGAATCCGGCCTACGAAACGGCCAAGGAGCTGGGACAGCTTTTGGAACAGAAGAAGCTGCGCTGTGATAAGGATGTGGAGCAGGCCGGCAGGAAGTATGAGTTTTTCGTCAGCGATGCCGCCGAGAAATTCTGTGACTTTGCCAACTCCATCCTGCCCTACGACATCGAGCAGGTGCAGCAGATCAACATTGAGGGATACGACTGATCAGGAGGGCAATGTGGAGAAAGACGTGCTGATCTTCCTGGGCAGCAGCCAGAGCGGCGGCGCCGTGGAAGAGGACAGGATCGAGGTCATCACCGCGGGCCAGTATTATCTGAAAAACGGAAAGCACTATATCATATACAGTGAGATGACCGACGACGGACGGCGGTCTGAGCAGAATATCATCAAGATCGCGAAGGATTCTGTGGAGATCATCAAAAAGGGAGAGGCCAGTGTCCATATGGTCTTTGAGAAGCACAAGAAAAACTTTTCCTACTATGATGTTCCATATGGAAAGCTTTTGGTGGGCCTGGAGACCAACCAGATCCATCTGGAGGAGGAGGCCGATAAGCTGACTTTGCTCCTGGATTACAGGCTGGAGGTGGAAAATCAGCATATGGCCGACTGCCAGGTGGAGATCCGGGTGGAATCCAAGAGCACATGCAAGATCGATCTGTCAAATTGAAGGGAGGCAGCCTGGCTGCCTCCCTTTTAGTGAAAATCCGTGGATCTCATGAGCCGGAAAGGATCTTCTTTTCCTCCCGGTATCCGGCGGCCTCCCGCAGGGTCCGGATCTCCTCTTCCGTCAGGGGACGGAAAGCGCCGGAGGGGAGGGAATGGTCCAGGAGGACGCCTCCCATGGCGGTCCTGGTAAGGTGGAGGACCGGTTTCCCGACGGCCTGGAACATCCGCTTCACCTGGTGGAATCTTCCCTCGCGGATGGTCAGCTCCGCCAGGCTGGTGACGGAGAATCCGCAGCTTTCGGCGGAGAGCAGTCTGGCCCTGGCCGGGAGAGTGGGCTTCTCCTCCCCGATGTCTACGCCTTCTTCCAGTCTGGTCAGATCCTCCGGCAGCAGACGTCCTTCCGCCAGCACCAGATAAGTTTTATCCACATGGTATCTGGGAGAGAGGAGGCGGTGGGCCAGTTCTCCGTCATCGGTGATGAGGAGAAGCCCCTCGGTGTCCTTGTCCAGCCGTCCCACAGGAAACAAGTTCCGGCCCGGGGCGCCCCTGAGCAGGGACAGCACCGTCTTTTCTCTGGCGTCGGTGACGGCGGAGACATATCCGGCCGGTTTGTTGAGCATATAGTAATGGAATCCGGAACGGGCCAGCGGGCGCCCCTGACAGACGACCGCGTCCTGATCCGGATCGATCTTCTGCTCCGGGCCGGAAGCGGGCAGGCCGTTTACGGTGATGAGCTTCTTTTTGACCAGCTGTTTTACCTGGCTCCTGGTGCCCAGGCCGGAGTCCGCCAGGAATTTATCCAGCCGCAGGCGGCTCATGCCGGCACCTCTTCCGGATCGAGTCTTCTGGAGAGCAGGGCGAACAGGAGGGCCGCCGCCGCGCAGGCGAAGCAGATCCAGAATACGCTGCGGCTTCCGGCAGCCTCATAAACGGCGCCGAACAGCAGGCTGAACAGGGCGCGGCCGCCCATGAAAAGCGCGTTGTAGATGGAAGCGGCGGAGCCGATGGAGTTCCTGGGAACGACTTTTCCGATGTACTGGACATTGAGGCCGGTGGTGCAGGCGGTGGTCAGAAAGCCCAGGCAGGCCGCCGCGAAGAACAGGGGGACGCTGGGCACGACGGCGAACAGCAGCATCCGCAGGCTCATGGCCGCGGCCGAGATCAAAAACAGCTTCCGGAATCCCAGATGGGGAAGCAGATAACGGTTCAATAACAGAAGGAACAGGATCTCCGGCGCGGAGCCGATGATGGAATAGATGCTGACTAGGTATTCAGCCCCATGGAGCGTGGAGACCAGGTGGAGGGACGCGTAGGAGGTGACCACCTCCGCCAGGCCTCCCGTCATCAGGGCGAAGAAAATGATAAACAGGTAGCGGCGGTTTTTCAGAAGGCTCCCGATGCGCGGGGAGGCTTTCTTTTCTTCTTTTTCCGTCTCCGGCCGGGCTGTTTTCCCGGGCAGGAAGAACAGGGTGAAGAGGGAGAAAGCCATGGCGGCCATGAAGAAGCGGGCGAATACATGGTCCAGGCCGAACTGGCGGACCAGGAAGCCGCAGAGGGCGCTGCCCACGATCCAGCCAATGCAGCCGAAGCAGCGGATGCTGCCGTAGGGCTGGCCAGCGGAGCTGCAGTAGCGGATGGTCTGGGTATCGGCCATGGCCAGGATGGAACAGCGGTTCAGTTCAAACCCGATGCCCATGATGATCAGAAGGATAAACCCGGTCTGCATGGAGAGCAGGAAGGCGAACAGGATGGAGCCTGCCGTGCAGACCATCAGGATCTCCCGGTATCTTCCGGTCCTGTCTCCCAAAGAACCGTACAGAGGCATGATCACCAGGCCGGCCACCATGGATACGGCCATGAAGAGACCGATCTGGGTGCCGCTCATATGGAGATACTGCTCCAGATAGACGCTGATATAGGAGTCATAGCAGCACAGGGCCATCAGCGTCAGCAGGTAGTAGAGACGAAAACGGTTTGCGTACTTCTTCGACTGTTCCATAAGAAAATCCTCCCAAAGTGCATAGTAAGGAAATTCTAACATATCGGAGGGAAAGGCGCAACGGCTTTGACGGCGTTGACGAAATTTCCGGTTTCAGGTAAAATGGGTGGGAGAGAGGAGAGGTCCTATGAGAAACTGGATACCGAAGCCGGGAGAGATCTGCCGGCATTTTAAAAATAAGCTGTATCAGGTGATGGCCGTGGCGGAGCACACGGAGACGGGAGAGGCCATGGTGGTCTATCAGGCTCTTTACGGGGACTTCCGCGTGTATGTGCGGCCCCTTGAGATGTTTGTCAGCCAGGTGGACCGCGACAAGTATCCCGGAGCGGCCCAGACTTACCGTTTTGAGCCGGTGGACCGGGGATCTTTGGCGCAGGAGGCGCCATTCCGGGGAGAACGGGCGGAAGCGGAGCGCCGTTCCCGGCTGGAGACCTGGAAGGAGAGCGGCAGGGAAGAGGAATGGAAAGAGATCGAGGATGAGATCTCAGAGCTGGAGGATCTCGGCGGGAGGGATGGCTCTCCCGCCGGGGAGACAGAAGTGATCCCCAGGGAAGGACGGGCAGAGCGGGAAGAAGATGAGCTGTGGGCTTCCCTGACGGACGAGGCCGTCCAGGCGGCCGGAGAGGAAACGGAAGAGGCGGTCAATCCCCGGTTCCTGGATTTTTTGGAGGCCAGGTCCTACGAGTCCAAGGCGGTGATCCTGGAATCCATGAAGGAGGAGCTGGACGATGAGATGATCGACGGCCTGGCCATGGCCATCGACGTGGAGATCCCTGCCGGCCCCATGGAGGAGAGGTATCATCAGCTCCACCAGTGTCTGGAGACCATGGCCCGGTATGAGAGCAGCCGTCTCCGCTAGAGGTATTATATTAAGGAAGCATTGGAGTCCGGGGCGGCTGCCTGCGGGCTCCTTTTTATATTTTACAAGAAAATCACCTTGTATTTTCGGCAAGTATCTTGACATTCCCAAATCCAAACTATATAATGATATGGCGTGCATAAAAGCAGAAGTGTTTTTTTACTGCAAAAAAACAGGCTGTGCACCGACAGAAACGTTATTTACCAATATTACAGGAGGTGAAAAACATGCCCACATTCAACCAGTTAGTAAGAAAGGGTAGGCAGACATCCGTAAAGAAGGCGACAGCTCCCGCTCTGTTAAAGGGATACAACTCTTTAAAGAAGAGAGCTACCGACGAGGCAGCTCCTCAGAAGAGAGGCGTATGCACCGCTGTGAAGACCGCTACCCCCAAGAAGCCTAACTCAGCACTGAGAAAGATTGCCAGAGTACGTCTGTCCAATGGTATCGAAGTTACCAGCTATATCCCCGGCGAAGGCCACAACCTTCAGGAGCACAGCGTTGTCCTGATCAGAGGCGGCCGTGTCAAGGATCTGCCCGGTACCAGGTATCATATCGTCAGGGGCACCCTGGATACAGCAGGCGTTGCCAACAGGCGTCAGGCCCGTTCCAAGTACGGCGCCAAGAGACCGAAGAAGTAATTCAGGCAGTCATGGAATTTTGTATTAGTGCACGGAATGTAGCATATTTTTCCCTGTAAGACGGGTCCAATATAGCAAAGCCGGGCGCGAACATACAAACGTGTGAGTACCGAGGAATTAATTTCCGGCAGAAGCCCCCAGGGGCGGAGCCGGGACCTGCGGGAGACCGCAGGAGTATGATTAAGGAGGGAAGTAACGTGC
>CAJFUL010000032.1 GCA_904420245.1 Candidatus Paralachnospira avium | reverse complement strand
TCAAGATGCCGGTGTTCTCCTTTGAAAAGATCCGGGGCGCGGACATCGGGCTGGGACCGGAGATGAAGTCCACAGGAGAGTGCCTGGGCATCGCGGGGAGCTTCAACGAGGCCCTTTATAAGGCGTTCCTGGGAGCCGGGATCAACCTGCCCAAGACCAAGAAGATGATCATGACCGTCAAGGATGCGGACAAGCTGGAGGCCGTGGACATCGGACGCCGCTTCGCCGCTCTGGGATATAAGATCTACGCCACCCGCAGTACGGCCAGGATCCTCAATGAGAACGGGGTCAAGGCCATCAAGATCAACAAGCTGGAGCAGGAGTCTCCCAATCTGCTGGATCTGATCCTGGAGCATGACATCGACCTTATCATCGACACGCCCAATCAGGGAGCCGCCAAGAGTCATGACGGCTTTATCATCCGCAGGAATGCCATCGAGACCGGCGTCAACGTGCTGACGGCCATCGATACGGCCAAGGCCCTGGTGACCAGCCTGGAAAACCGGGAGGAGGCCCTGAGCCTGATCGACATCGCTACGGTAAAGAGCAGAGGGAAGATAGGAGAGTAGAGGATGAAGCAGGAAAGCTGGGGGAGGAGAATATGGAGGCTTTTGTATCCTGGGCTGACCTATTTCGGAATCTGTTTTATCGTGGAGGCTGCCGCGGCAGTCTGGATCGCCTTTACGACGGTGTCCAGGTATGATATCGGGACTCTGAGCAGTCAGATCAACCAGATCGTAAACGAGATGCTGCAAAGGACCCTTTCCATCGCTCTGGAGCTGCAGGTCATAGCGGCTGCCCTCACCCTTCCGGTCCTGATCCTCTATTACAGGATGGACCGGAAGCGGGAGGCGGCGGCGGGACAGGCGCGCAGCTACCAGAAGGCCAGACCTTGGCAGTTTCTGCCGGTGATCGTCCTGGGCATGACCGCCTGTCTGGCCGGGAATAACCTGATCATGGCCAGCGGCCTTTACCAGGTGTCGGAATCGTATCAGGAAATATCCGAGCTGCTCTATGGAGGAAAGCTGGCCATAGAGTTCATCGGCCTCGGCATCCTGGTGCCGGTGGTGGAGGAGATGATCTTCCGGGGACTCATGTACCGGAGGCTCCGGGAGTATACGCCCATGGGACCGGCGGCCGTGGTCTGTTCCCTGATCTTTGCCTTTTACCACGGGAATCTGGTCCAGGGCGTCTACGCTTTTTGCCTGAGCCTGCTGTTTATCTATGTGTATGAACGGTTCCATTCCATGGCGGCGCCGGTCCTCTTCCACGGGGCGGCGAACCTGGTCTCCGTAGCCGTGTCGGAGCTGGGCCTTCTGGACTGGGCCTACCGTTCGGCGGGGACCTTTTGGGGAATGACGGTTTTATGCTGCGGGCTTTTGATCCTGATGGTATATCTGATCGAAAGATTTGTGCATCTGGAAGAGCTTACAGAAAAGAAAGAAACGGGGGCGGAGTGATCCGCCCCTCTGGAAGAGGAGGTTTATTTCTCCTCTTTTTTTTCTACGACAATAGGATCGGGCTCCTCTGCCTTGAACACATAGCCGCATTCGCAGGCAGTATCCTCGGTCACCTTCCCTCTGATCGTAAATACTTCCACCTCGGCGCCGCACTGGGGGCAGATCCTGTCCTCCGGTATGGGAGTCCTGTATTTTCCTTCACATCCATCAAGAACTGGCATAAGATATTCCTCCTTTTATTTTTTTATCATTATAATCCTTTTTGAAAAAAGAAGAAAGGGTATTTTTTTCTTTCCGGTCATGCTATAATGAACTTGTTGTGTTGGAAAACAACAGGAGGACTTGCAGATGGAGACCAGAAAAATACTGAAAAATAAATATTATCTGTACATGACGGAGTTTTTCGCGGGTATGTCCGTGATGGCGGTGGAGCTGGCGGCCAGCAGGCTCCTGGCCCCCTATTTCAGCTCTTCCCAGATCGTCTATACCATCATCATCGGGACGGTCATGATCGCCATGGCTCTGGGAAATATCTGGGGCGGCCGGAAGGCGGACAAGAATCCGGATCCGGATAAGCTGTATATGAGGCTCATCATTGCCGCAGTCTGGATCGCGGCGATCCCCCTGGTGGGGAAGTACATCATCCTGGGGATCTCGGCCCTGCTGGTATTTACCGTGAGCAGCAATCTGCTGATCTGGGCGGCGTTTCTGACCTGTATGGTGATCTTTGTGTTCCCGCTGTTTTTACTGGGAACAGTCACGCCCTCTCTCGTGAAATATACCATGGAGAGCCTGGAGGACAGCGGACGCATTGTCGGTACTCTGGGCGCCTTCAATACGGTAGGCAGCATCATCGGGACCTTTCTTCCCACCTTCGTGACCATACCGGCGGTGGGGACATCCGTTACGTTCCTGATCTTTTCGGGGATCCTGCTGGCGCTGGGCCTGATCTATTTCATCAGCGCGAAGGCAAAGCCGGTGAAGTGCGCCGTCGGGGCCGTTCTGTTCCTGGCCTGCATAAGCTCGGCGGCCTTTGACAGCTTTGCCTTCTGGGAGGACGGCCTTCTCTACGAGGGGGAGTCCATCTACAACTATCTCCAGGTCAAGGAGGATGAGGACAGCGTGATCCTGTCCACCAATGTGCTGTTTGGCGTCCAGTCCATCATGATGAAGGACGACGGCCTCACCGGGATGTACTATGACTACGCGCTGGCGGCGCCGGTCATGGCGGGAGCGGAGGAAAAAGAGGAGATGGACGTGCTGGTGCTGGGAATGGGCACCGGGACTTACGCGAAGCAGTGCGAGAGGTATTTCGATGGCGCTTCCGTGGAGGGCGTGGAGATCGACCAGAAGATCTCGGACCTGGCCAGGAAATACTTTGAACTGCCGGAGGAGGTGGAGGTGACCACTTATGACGGCAGGGCTTATCTCCAGGTGGATCAGGAAAAATATGACGTTATCATGGTGGATGCCTATCAGGACATCACCATTCCCTTCCAGATGTCCTCGGCAGAGTTCTTCACCATGGTGAAGGAGCATCTGACGGAGGACGGGGTCATGGTGGTCAATATGAATATGCATACCGACGAGGAGGGGAATATCAACCAGTATCTTTCCGATACCATCGCCTCGGTCTTTGATACGGTCTATACCGTGGATGTGCCCGGGACCACCAACCGGGAGCTGTTCGCCTCCATGGACGCCGGCGTGATGGAGCGTCTTCGGGAGGGGAGCCGGCAGGTGGAGGATCCGGAGCTTTCGCAGCTTTTGCAGACGGCGGCCCAGTCCATGGAACCATATGAGGGAGGAGATCTGCTCCTGACGGATGATAAGGCGCCGGTGGAGCTTTTGGGCATGTCGGTGATCGATGCCATCATCCAGGAGGAAGTGGGCCATTACCGTCAGATCTTTGAGGAAGAGGGGCTTTCCGGACTGCTGGAAAGCTTTTAGGGGATAAAAAGCCCGGACGAGATGTCCGGACTTTTTTCTTTTCCAGAGTAAAAACGCTCCGTGGGAACGCGCTTTGCTGCGATCGTTGTCAAACAGATGCCGGCGGTACCCGGCGGCATGGCGCAGGAGGAGGATACTGCCGCTTCGTCCTGCGCGGAAGGTCCCGTGGATTTCCCCGCGGAGAAGAACATTCCGCGGGCGGCAGGAACCTGCGCGTCCAGAGGCCCTACACGCAGGTTCTGTCCGAAGCTTTACTGGATCCCGGGGATCTTGGGGAGCTCCGCGAAGGCTTTTTCCAGATCTTCATCGGTGGGGATATAGTCCTTCATGGTGCCGTCCAGATACGAGCTGTAGGCGTTCATATCGAAATATCCGGTGCCGGTCAGGCCGAAGAGGATGGTCTTGGCCTCGCCCGTTTCCCTGCATTTTACGGCCTCGTCGATGGCGGCGCGGATGGCGTGGGAGGATTCAGGCGCAGGCAGGATGGTCTCCTGCTTGGCGAAGAAGACGGCGGCCTCGAAGACCTTTGTCTGTTCCACGGCCACAGCCTCCATATATCCGTCATGATACAGCTTGGAGAGGATGGGGGACATGCCGTGGTAGCGGAGTCCGCCCGCGTGGTTGGCAGAGGGGATGAACCCGCAGCCCAGAGTGTACATCCTGGCCAGAGGCGTCACCTTTCCCGTGTCGCAGAAATCATAGGCATAGCGGCCTCTTGTCAGGGAAGGGCAGGAGGCGGGCTCCACGGCGACGATGCGGGGAGAAGCCTTTCCGGTCAGTTTATCCTGCATGAAAGGCGCGATGAGGCCGCCCAGGTTGGAGCCGCCTCCGGCGCAGCCGATGACGATGTCCGGGTATTCGTCCAGGAGTTCCATGGCCGTTTTGGATTCCAGGCCGATGATGGACTGGTGGAGCAGCACCTGGTTTAAGACGGAGCCCAGCACATAGCGGCAGCCTTCGGTGGTGACGGCTTTTTCCACCGCCTCGGAGATGGCGCAGCCCAGGCTCCCTGTAGTATGGGGGCCTTTTTCCAGGATGGCGCGGCCGGCGTTGGTGGTGGTGCTGGGGCTGGGGATAATCTCGCCGTCAAAGGTCTGGATGACGGCCTTCCGGAAAGGTTTCTGCTCATAGGAGCATTTGACCATGTAGACCGTCAGCGGGATCCCGTAGTAGGAGCAGGCCTCCGCCAGGGCAGTGCCCCACTGGCCGGCTCCCGTCTCGGTGGTGAGGCTGGTGAGCCCCTGCTTTTTCGCGTAGTAAGCCTGGGCGATGGCCGAGTTCAGCTTGTGGCTGCCGGAAGTGTTGTTGCCTTCAAACTTGTAGTAGATCCTGGCGGGAGTATCCAGAGCTTTTTCCAGATTGTAGGCCCGGATCAGGGGAGAGGGACGGTACATTTTGTAGAAGTCCTGGATCTCCTCCGGAATATCCACATACCGGGTCTCGTTGTCCATCTCCTGGTGCGCCAGTTCTTTGCAGAAAATGGGATATAAGTCTTCCTCCTTTACCGGGCGGAAATCGGCCGGGTTCAGCATGGGGTCCGGCAGCTCTTTCATATCGGCCCGCAGGTTGTACCACTGTTTGGGCATCTGGTCTTCGGTGAGATAAAGTCTGTGGGGAATCTTTGTCATGTTTTTGTCCTCCTGATCTTGTGATGTGATCTTGTGATGACCGCCGTGCTGCCGTGTCTGCACCTGGACCGGGGAATCCTGGAAAGACAGGATCCGGGACGCAGGGGACGGGGGCGCGGCTGCGTGCCGGGCGCCTTTGCGGCGGCCCCATAAGCGGCAAATTTCCCCTCCGCCTGCGGCGGGCCGCGTAAGCGGCAGACTTCCTCTCTGCCGCAGTGCGCTCCCACGGAGTGTTTTTGCTCTATGGAAACGAAGTTTCCTATAGAGCAAAAAAGGCTCCTGTCCCAATATCCACTGGGACAGAAGCCTTAAAAACTCCTGCGGTACCACCCGGTTTGATGAATCCTCATCCTCTTGCTCCATATGCAGTCACATATGCTTCCATGATAACGGGTGAAGCTCCCGTCAGGTATTACTGGGCCTAAGCCGTTCTCCCTGCCCTCCTGAGCCCATTCCATATCAGCCTGCCTGCTCCCTTCCACCAAACGGAAGCTCTCTGTAAGGATCGTCCGATATGTACTTCTCTCAGTCAACGGTTTCTTGTTGTTAATACTATACTCTCAAAAGTCATAAAATGTCAACTGTTTTTTGAAATTTGTTTTTTGTAGGCACTGGGAGTCATGCCGGTGAGGCGCTTGAAGGTCTCGGAAAAATAGCTGCTGCTCTGGAATCCGGTCTGTTCCGCGATCTCTGTCATGGAGAGCCCGCCTTTAGACAGGAGGGACATGCTGACGGAGATCCGCCAGGAGATCACATAGTCGATGGGGCTTTGATGGAGGAAGCGGCGGAACAGGCGGCAGCATTCGCTCTGGCTCAGGGAGCAGGAGGCGGCGATGGAAGCCAGGGTGACCGATTCCCTGTAGGAGGACTGGATATAGGTCATGGCCTCCTTCATCCGGGAGACGTCCCGGCTGGGCTCCGGATCCTCCATTCCGCCCGCTCTGATGTTTTTCCAGAGAACCTGCCACATCCGGAATAACCGCTCAGAAATGGCCAGCTCCAGATGGGGAGGCTGTTCCCTGTCCAGAGAAAAGATCTCCAGGGCTGTATCCAGGAACTGCTTCTGCCAGGGGACGGAAGGGGACAGGAACAGGACGGAAAGGTCAGAAGAAAGAAGGATGGGAGCCATATATTTGTCATAGAGAAGGCTTCCGGGCTCTCCGAAGAACCGGGGAGAGAGTATGAGGACCTCATAGAGTCCGGGAAGTCCTTCCTCGGCGGAATATCCATGGAGCGCGTTGGAATTGTAGAGGATGCCTTCGCCCTCCTGGATCCGGAGGCTCTTTCCGTTGGCTTGACAGGTCAGGGCGCCTTTTGTGACGACGGCCAGCTCAAATTCCGGATGCCAGTGGAGAGCCGCCTTTTGAAAGATAAAGTCGTAAATATTTTCAGATTCTACCCGGACGAGAAAACGGCTGTTTAACGGCCGGACCAGCTCCCGCTGCTTTTCGTCGGTATAGATGATGCGTTTTTCCATATTTCCGTGCCTCCTGATGGGAAATACCGCAGGATTGTTATAAAAAATCCGATGATCGTTATAGAAAACTCCTTTTTATTGCGATTATAATGAAAAACGGAAAAAAATCAAGAGCCTTTTTGCAGGGAGGGTTTTATGAAAGATCAAAAACGGATCTGGATGACGGTGGCAGGCGTGGTGTTCAGCGGCATCGGCTGCGGCTTTATCAAGGCGGCGGCCCTGGGGACAGATCCCTTCACGGGAGCGGTGACGGGGATCGGCATGGCGGCGGGGATCCAGTACGGGACCATCTATGTGCTCATCAACGGCCTGCTCCTGGCGGCGGTCTGGATCCTTGACAGGCACTATATCGGGATCGCCACGGTGGTGAATCTCTTCGGCATCGGATATATCGTCCAGTTTGTATCGGATGGGATCCTGGAGGCCTCCGGGCCTCTGGGGGAGGAGCTTTTTTTCCGCCTGCTCCTTCTGATCTTCGGTCTTCTGGTCCTGTGCGTAGGCACTTCGCTCTATTTTACTTCGGACCTGGGGGTCTCCGCCTACGATGCGGCGGCTCTGATCCTCCGGGACAGGACAGGGAGATCCCTGCGTTTCTGCCGCGTGGGAACCGATGTCCTCTGCGTGGCGGCGGCTCTGGCGCTGGGCGCTTCCGTCGGGGCGGGGACTGTCATCACGGCCTTCTGCATGGGTCCGGTGGTGGAGTTTTTCAATAAGAGGATGGCAGAGCCTCTGTTAAAGGGCAGGATTGCAAAAGGACGGCGGATGTGCTAATATGGGAACAGCTTTAGGGCATAAGAAATCGAGGTGGACCCATATGTTGAGAGAAAATCTGGAATCGGTGGAGAAGCGGATCCAGGCGGCCTGTGAGCGGGCCGGAAGAAAACGGGAAGAGGTAACGCTGATCGCCGTCAGCAAGACGAAGCCCGCGGCCAGTATACGGGAGGCCATGGACTGCGGCATCGTGGATTTTGGAGAGAATAAGGTGCAGGAGCTCTGCGGCAAGATGGAGGAGATCCAGGAGCCGCTCCGGTGGCATCTCATCGGACACTTGCAGCGCAACAAGGTCAAGTATATCGTGGACAAAGTCTGCATGATCCATTCTGTGGACTCCCTTCGCCTGGCCCAGGAGATCCAGAAGGAGGCGGCCAAGCGGGACATCGTCTGCCGGATCCTGGTGGAGGTCAACATCGGAGGGGAGGAGACCAAGAGCGGGGTTTCCAGGGAAGAGGCCCTGCCTCTCATCCTGGAGATCGCCAAACTCCCCAATGTGAAGGTGAAGGGACTGATGACCGTGGCGCCTCCTGTGGAAAAACCGGAGGAGGCCCGGGTATATTTTAAGGAGATGAGGACTCTGGCCCAGGAAATCCGGGAAGCCCAGATCCCCGGCGTGGAGATGGAGGAGCTGTCCATGGGGATGACCGGAGATTTCGAGACGGCCATCGAGGAGGGCGCCACCATGGTACGGGTGGGGACTGCCATCTTCGGAGCCAGGCAGTATCCGACAGATTTATGACAGGAAGGCACGGGAATTTCCCGTGTCTTTTTTGCTCCATAGGAAACTTCGTTTCCATAGAGCAAAACACTCTGTGGGAGCGCGCTGCGGCGGAGTCCGGAAGAATATTCCGCGGAGAAGAGAACGCGCTTTCGCGGGAGGACCGTCCATGTCCGGCGGGAAACAGGGCGCGGCGGGAAAAGGCGGCACATTTTGGGAGATTCCCGCATAGGATGGAACAAAGCGGGCAGGGAGCGGCTTATGGCGGATGAAAAGCTGGAGAATGTCCTGAATCTGGCATTCGGGGTCCCCGAAAGGATCCGGGAAAGGTCCATGGATCTGAATGTGGGCTACAATACGGAGGAAAGGACCTGGGATCTGATCGTCAAATATACGGGGAACATCAAGGGGTTGGTGGAGGAAGGCGCAGCGGTGACGGAGCTTTTGACCAATTACGCCATCGTGACGCTCCCGGAGTCCCAGGTGGAGCTCCTCACGTCCCATCCGGAGATCGAGTATGTGGAAAAGCCCAAGCGTCTGATCCTGGAGGCGGCTGTGGGAAGGCGGATCTCCTGTACGGACTCCGTCCAGACCGGAAACCGCGCGCTCCTGGGCAGAGGCGTCGTCATCGCCGTCATCGATTCCGGCGTGGATTACTGGCTGGAGGACTTCCTGGATGAGGCGGGAAGATCCCGGATCCTGTTTCTGTGGGACCAGACCATCGAGGGAAATCCTCCGGAGGGGTACCGCATCGGCACAGAATATACGAAGGAGCAGATCGACGAGGCGCTGGAGGCAGGGGACCGTTCTTTGGTGCCTTCCCAGGATTTTGCCAATCACGGGACGCCGGTGGCCGGCATCGCGGCGGGAAACGGCGGCGCGGGCGGCAGCCGCTACAGGGGCATGGCGCCGGAGAGCGCCCTGATCGTCGTGAAGCTGGGGAATTCCGGCGGGGGATTTCCCAGGACCACGGAGCTTATGCAGGCGGTGGACTATGCGGTCAGGAAGATGCTGACCTACCGGTTTCCCCTGGTCATCAATCTCAGCTTCGGGAATACGTATGGTTCCCATGAGGGAGATTCTCTGCTGGAGACGTATCTCAACGACGTGTCCAATCTGGGGAGGCTGTCCATCTGCGTAGGCAGCGGCAACGAGGGAGCCGGGAGCGGTCATGTGTCCGGTGTGCTCTCCCAGCTGCCGGAGGGGGCCGACCGGGAGGCGGGGAGCACCTTTGTGCGGCTCATCGTGGGCCAGTATGAGACAGGTCTCACGGTGCAGATCTGGAAATCCTATGTGGATGAATTTGAGATCCGGCTGGTCACGCCCAGGGGAGTCCGGCTGGGCCCCTTCCAGAGAACCCAGCCGGTGAGCCGGTATGCCACGGCCGGAGCGGAGATCTATGTCTATTACGGGGAGCCGATCCCCTACAGCAGCGCCCAGGAGATCTATCTGGACTTTATCCCGGAGGAGACTTATCTGGACAGCGGCATCTATATGATCCAGCTGACTCCGGTGCGCATAGTAGAAGGCAGGTTCGATATGTGGCTGCCCAGCGAGGAGCTTCTGGGCCGCTCCACCAGGTTTGAACGGCCTTCTCCGGATGTGACCCTGACGATCCCGGGGGCGGCGTCGGACGTGATCACCGTGGGCGCCTATGACGGCCGTTATCTGACCTATGCGGATTTTTCCGGACGGGGATATACCAGGCTGACCAATCAGGTGAAGCCGGATCTGGCCGCGCCCGGAGTGGCGGTGGAGACGGTGCAGGCCGGCGGAGGATACGGGCCTGTGACCGGGACCTCCTTCGCGGCGCCCTTTGTGTCGGGAGCGGCGGCCCTCCTGATGGAATGGGGGATCATAAGAGGAAACGACCCTTATCTGTACGGGGAAAAGCTGAAGGCATACCTGCGCAGGGGAGCCAGGCCGCTGCCCGGCTTCCAGATCTATCCCAATCCCCAGGTGGGGTACGGAGCCCTGTGCGTGGAGGACAGCCTGCCGTAAAAGTGTCTTTTCTATTGGCAGGCGCCGTGGTATACTAGACTATATTTGTGAAACCCAGCATATAATATAAGAAGGCAGGTGACAGAGTGAACATCAGAGAACAGTTGGAAGAGATGGAAGCCAGGAATCTGAGCCCTTATGCCTCTCTCAGCAGGGATACCAGAGGAAGGGACAGGGAGGAGAAACCCTGCGACATCCGGCCGGCATACCAGCGGGACCGGGACAGGATCCTCCACTGCAAATCCTTCCGCAGGCTGAAGCATAAAACTCAGGTGTTCCTGTCTCCGGTGGGCGACCACTACAGGACCAGGCTGACCCACACATTGGAAGTGGCCCAGATCGCCAGGACCATCGCCAAGTCCCTGCGGCTCAATGAGGAGCTGACGGAGGCCATTGCCCTGGGGCATGACCTGGGACACACGCCTTTCGGACACGCGGGGGAGGACGCCCTCAATTCCGTGTGCTCCGAGGGCTTCGCCCATTATAAGCAGAGCGTCCGGGTGGTGGAGCGGCTGGAGAAGGACGGAAGAGGCCTGAACCTGACCTGGGAAGTGCGGGACGGCATCCTGAACCACAGGACAGCCGGGACTCCTCACACTCTGGAGGGGAAGGTGGTGCGTCTTTCCGACAAGATCGCCTATATCAATCACGATATCGACGACGCCATCCGGGCAGGGATCCTGACGGAGGAGATGCTCCCGTCCCAGTATACGGATATCCTGGGACATACGGTGCGGGAGCGGCTCAATACCCTGGTCCACAGCATCATCGAAAACAGCCAGGGAAAGCCGGAGATCCTGATGGCGGAGGATGTGGAGAAGGCCATGCGGGAGCTTCGATCCTTCATGTTTGAGCATGTATACACCAACAGTGTTTCCAAGAAAGAGGATCCCAAGGCCAAGAGGCTTCTGGCCGACTTGTTCGGCTACTACATGGGCCATGTGGAGGAGCTTCCGGAGGAGTACAGGCATCTCATGGAGTCGGGAGATTCCAGGGAGCGGGCCGTGTGCGACTATATCGCCGGCATGAGCGACGGGTATGCCATCGATACCTTCACGGAGCTGTTTATCCCGCAGGCGTGGAAAGACTGACAGGGGATGGAAAGATGTATTATCCAGAGGAACTGATCGAGGAGATACGGTCCAGAAACGACATCGTGGAAGTGATCTCCTCCTATGTCAAATTACAGAAAAAGGGCAGCACCTATTTCGGTCTCTGCCCCTTTCACAATGAGAAGACTCCGTCCTTTTCGGTGACTCCCTCCAAGCAGATGTATTACTGTTTTGGCTGCGGCGCCGGAGGGAACGTCATCACCTTTCTGATGGAATATGAGAACTTCACGTTCCGGGAGGCGGTGGAGCATCTGGCGGAGCGGGCCGGGATCCAGCTGCCGAAGGAGGAGGAGAGCGCCGAGGCCAGGAGGCAGGCGGATCTGCGCAGCCGTGTCCTGGAGGTCAACAAGGAGGCCGGGAAGTACTTCTACTACCAGCTGAAGGGAAGGAACGGAAAGCGGGCCTGGGAGTATCTGACGGGCCGCGGCCTCACGGAAGAGACCATCCGGCGGTTCGGACTGGGGTATTCCAATATGTACAGCGACGATCTGTACCGGTATCTGAAACAGAAGGGCTACAGCGACAGCCTGCTGAAGGAGACGGGACTGGTGACCCTCTCTGAGAAGGGAGGCCGGGACAAGTTCTGGAACCGGGTCATGTTCCCCATCATGGACGCGAACAGCCGGATCATCGGTTTCGGAGGCCGGGTCATGGGGGAGGGGGAGCCCAAATATCTGAACTCTCCGGAGACCAGGGTCTTTGACAAGAGCCGGAATCTCTACGGGCTCAATTACGCCAGGACGGCCAGGAAGCCCTATATGCTGATCTGCGAAGGGTACATGGATGTGATCGCCATGCATCAGGCCGGCTTTTCCAACGCGGTGGCCTCCTTGGGTACCGCCTTCACGGCGGGACATGCCAATCTGCTGCGGCGTTATACGGACCAGGCTGTGCTGACGTACGACAGCGACGGGGCGGGCGTGAAAGCGGCCCTCCGGGCCATCCCCATCCTGAAGGAGGCGGGGATCTCCGCCAGGGTGCTGGACTTAAAGCCCTATAAGGACCCGGACGAGTTCATCAAGAATCTGGGCGCGGAGGCCTTTGAGGAGCGGATCCGCCGGGCGGAAAACAGCTTTCTCTTTGAGACCGACGTTTTGTACCGGCAGTACGATATGGCGGACCCGGAACAGAAGACGGAGTTCCATAACGGCCTGGCCAGGATGCTCCTGCGTTTTTCGGACAAGCTGGAGCGGGAAAATTATATGGAGGCGGCTGCCGGGAAATACGGCATTGCCTTCGACGGCCTCAAGGCTTTGGTGAACCGGCTGGGAGGCCAGATCGGACTTGCGGCAAAGCCGCCGGCGCCCTCGCGGGAGGACCGGGAAAAGACGGCGAAGCCGGACGGGATCCGCCAGTCGGAGCGGCTCCTTCTGACCTGGCTCATCGAGGACGGAGATGCGTACCGGGCGGTAAAGGGGATCCTGGGACCGGAGGATTTTTCCGAGGGCCTCTATAAGCAGGCGGCGTCCATGGTCTATGAGGGACTGGAGGCGGGAAATCTGGAACCGGCCGGGATCCTCAGCCATTTTATCAACGATGAAGAAGAATACCGGGAGGTGGCGGCCCTGTTCAACACCTCCCTGCCTGAGCTTACGAAGGAAGAGCGGGAGAAAGCTTTTTCGGAGACGGTGAAGCGCATCAAGCGCCGCAGCCTGGAGGAGAAGAGCAGGCAGGTGTCTGACATCTCCGCTTTGCAGGCGCTGGTAAAGGAGCAGGCAGAGCTTGACGGACTGCATATTTCTCTCAATTAAGGATAGAATATAGCCGAGTAGGAAACGGCGACGGAAGGATGGGAGTCATATGAAAGCAGCCACGCTCCGGTTTGAGGACAAGCTGGCAGCCCTTTTGCAGACGGCGGCCCAGAGACAGAATTCTCTGGAGTATCAGGACATCATGGATGCCCTGGGAGAGGACAGTCTGGATCCGGAACACATCGACCGGGCCTTCCAGGCCCTGGAGGCCGGAGGGATAGAGGTACGGAACGATTCGCTGGAGGAGCTTTTGTTCCCGGAGGAAGGCGGGACGGAGGAGACAGAGACGGAAGCGGAGCCGGCGGCGGATGCGGCCGGAGATGCCGTGCGGATGTATCTGAAGGAGATCGGGAAGATCCCGCTCTTAACGCCGGGAGAGGAGGCGGAGCTGGGAAAGCGGATCGCCGAGGGAGATGAAGAGGCGGGCCGCAGGCTGGCGGAGGCCAACCTGCGGCTGGTGGTCAGCATTGCCAAGCGGTACGGAGGCCGGGGCATGCAGTTTCTGGACCTGATCCAGGAGGGAAACCTGGGGCTCATGCGGGCTGTGGAAAAATTCGACTACAGGAAGGGGTATAAGTTCAGCACCTACGCCACCTGGTGGATCCGCCAGGCCATCACCAGGGCCATTGCCGATCAGGGCAGGACCATCCGGATCCCCGTCCACATGGTGGAGACCATCAACCGGGTGATCCGAACCTCCAGGAAGCTGGCCCAGGAGCGCGGCCGGGAGCCGGGACCGGAGGAGCTGGCGGAGTATATGGAGCTTCCCGTGTCCAGGGTCCAGGAGATCCTACAGCTTTCTCTGGAGCCGGTCTCTTTGGAGACTCCGGTGGGCGAGGAGGAGGACAGCCATCTGGCGGATTTCATCCAGGATGAGCGGGTCCAGGTGCCGGCGGAGGCTGCCGCCAGGAGCATGCTGAAGGAACAGCTGGGGGAAGTGCTGCGGACGCTTTCCGAGCGGGAACGGCAGGTGCTCTGCATGCGGTTCGGGCTGCTGGACGGAGAGGGCCGCACGCTGGAAGAGGTGGGCCGGGAATTCAACGTGACCAGAGAGAGGATCCGGCAGATCGAGGCCAAGGCCCTGCGGAAGCTGCGGCATCCCAGCAGGAGCCGGAAACTGAAGGACTATTTGGAATAGAGGTTAAGATACATGGAATTGTCAAAGAGGCTGTCGGCTGTGGCCGCCATGGCGGAGCCGGGAGACAGGATGGCGGATATCGGGACGGACCACGGCTTTCTTCCCATTTTTCTGGTGCGGCAGGGGATCTCCCCGTCGGCCATCGCCATGGATGTGGGAGACGGCCCCCTGGAACGGGCCAGGACCCATGTGCGGGAGCAGGGGCTGGAGGATAAGATCGTCCTGAGGAAGAGCGACGGGTTTCACGCCCTGGCTCCAGGAGAAGCGGATGCCGCCGTGATCGCCGGCATGGGCGGCCCCCTGATGGTGCGGATCCTGGAGGAGGGGAGGCGGACGGTGGAGAGTCTGCGGTACCTGATCCTCTCTCCCCAGTCAGAGATCCCGGCTGTGCGCCGTTACCTCCTCCGGAACGGGTTTGCGATCCGGACGGAGGAGATGGTCCTGGACGAGGGAAAATATTATACCGTCATGAAGGCGCGGCCAGGGAAAGGGACGGAGGTTCCCTGGTCCCGCATCGAGGAGCGCTATGGGAGGAGTCTGCTGAGGGAGGCCCATCCGGTGCTCCTCCAGTATCTGCGAAAGGAGCGGGAGACGCTTTCGGCGCTGCGGGAGCGGCTTTTGTCCGCCGGGACGGACAGGGCCAGAGAGCGGCTTTCCCAGGTGGAGCGGGAGCTGCTGGATGCGGAAGAGGCTCTCAAGATATGCGAAGGAGGAGAAGACATTGACGTTTTGCAGGGATATCGCGGAATGGTTTGACAGGAAGTGGCCGGAGGCTCTGGCCTGTGAGTGGGACAATGTGGGCCTGCTGGCCGGGCGGGGCAGCAGGGAGGTACATAAGGTCTATGTCGCTCTGGATGCCACCAGTCAGGTGGTGGAGGCGGCTAGGGAATGGGGAGCCCAGATGCTGATCACCCATCATCCTCTGATCTTCGGAGCCAGGAAACGGGTGACCGATGCCGACGGGACAGGGCGGAGACTGCTGGATCTGATCCAGTCGGATATATCCTGCTACGCGGGCCACACCAGTTTTGACATCGCCAGAGGCGGCATGGCGGACCTGGCGGCGGCCAGGCTCCGGACTGCGTTCCCCGGCCTTTTGGAGCTGGGGCCCCTGGAGGTGACCGGGCAGCAGGACGGCGTGGAAGTGGGGATCGGAAAGGTCCTGGAATTTCCGGAGCCGGTCTCCCTAGACAGGCTGGCGGAGGCGGTCAAAGAGCAGTTCCAGATCCCGGCGGTGAGCCTGTACGGACCCAAGGAGCCTGTGCAGATCCGGCGGGCGGCCATTTCTCCCGGTTCCGGAAAGGGCATGGGAGGCGCCGCCCTGGCGGCCGGGGCCCAGGTGCTCATCACCGGGGATATGGGACATCATGACGGACTGGATCTGGCGGACGAGGGGATGGCCCTCATCGATGCCGGTCATTACGGACTGGAGCATATCTTTGTGGATGCGGTGGCAGAGGAACTGGAGAGGGCAGGCTTTGGACTTACGGTGGAGAGGGCGCCCCTCTCTTATCCCAGCCGGATCCTGTAGAGAAAGGGAGGAAGCCTGATGTGGACGGTATTACATAGAGGAAAAGAGATCCAGACGGAGGAAGGAACGACACTTCTGGAGCTTTCCAGGAAGGTGCAGGGCGAATACGCCCATGAGATCCTGCTGGCGTCTGTGGACGGCAAGCTTTCGGAGCTTTTCAAGCCGGTGAAGAACGGAAGCCGGGTGGAGTTTTATACGGCCGCGGACAAGCCGGGCTTTCAGACGTACAGGAGGAGCATGATCCTGCTGTTCATGCGGGCCATCTATACGGCTGCGGGACGTCATGTCCTGGACAAGGTGCTGGTGGATTTCGCCATCAGCAAGGGCGTATATGTGGATGTGCGCGGGAAACTGGCGGTGGACGGCGCCTTTGTGGAAAAGGTGGAGGCGAAGATGCGGGAGATGGTGGAGGAGCGGATCCCTTTGGAGAAGCGCAGCGTATCCACCGATGAAGCCATGGAGCTATTCAGCAAGTATAAGATGTATGACAAGGAAAAGCTGCTCCATTACCGCCGCGTCTCCAAGGTCAATCTCTATAATATCAAGGAATTCGAGGACTACTATTACGGATATATGGTCCCGGACACGGGATTTTTGAAATATTTTAAGCTGTATCCCTTTGACGGCGGCATCGTCCTGCAGATGCCCATCCAGTCGGAGCCGGAGAGGGTGCCGGAATTTGAACCGGGAGAGAAGGTCTATCTCTGCCAGAGGGAGTCCTCCCGCTGGGGAGAGGCCCTGGGCGTGGATACGGTGGGGGATCTCAACGACAGGATCGTGGAGGGCACCATCGGGGAGCTGATCTTAGTCCAGGAGGCCCTCCAGGAACAGCGCATCGGGGAGATCGCTGCGGCCATCGCGGCCGACAGGAAGAAAAAGTTCGTGATGATCGCGGGCCCTTCTTCTTCCGGAAAGACCACTTTTTCCCACCGGCTCTCCATCCAGCTGCGGACCCTGGGGCTGACGCCCCATCCCATCGCGGTGGACAACTACTTCGTCAACCGGGAGGATACTCCCAGGGATGAGAACGGGGAATACAACTATGAATGTCTGGAAGCCATCGATATCGAGAAGTTCAATCAGGATATGACCGATCTTCTGGACGGGAAGACCGTGGCCATGCCCACCTTCAACTTCAAGAAGGGAAAGCGGGAGTATAAGGGCAATACCCTGACGCTGGGGCCGGAGGACATCCTGGTGATCGAAGGGATCCACGGTCTCAATGACCGGCTCTCCTACAGCCTGGCTCCGGAATATAAATACAAGATCTATATCAGCGCCCTGACCCAGCTGAACGTGGACGAGCACAACCGGATCCCCAGCACCGACGGCCGGCTGATCCGCCGGATGGTGCGGGACGCCAGGACACGAGGGACTTCCGCCAGGGATACCATCGCCATGTGGCCTTCCGTGCGCAGGGGAGAGGAGGAAAATATCTTTCCCTATCAGGAATCCGCGGACGTGGTGTTCAATTCGGCCCTGATCTATGAGCTGGCGGTGCTGAAACCCTACGCGGAGCCGCTGTTATTCGGGATCCCCAGGGAGGCGCCGGAGTATATGGAGGCAAAGAGGCTGCTCAAGTTCTTTGACTATTTCCTGACCGTCGTGGGCGACGAGATCCCCAAGAACTCCCTGCTGCGGGAATTCATCGGGGGAAGCTGCTTTCATGTGTAAATCTTGAATTTTTCAGGGAGTTGTGCTATGATACATCCGAGCAGGATGGATGGTCGCGGCTGCATGGCCGAAAGGCCGCAGACGAGGAAAGTCCGGGCTTCACAGGGCAGGATGCCGGATAACATCCGGTGGAGGCGACTCCAAGGACAGTGCAACAGAAATGTACCGCCGGCCGCGGCCGGTAAGGGTGGAAGGGCAGTGTAAGAGACTACCGCCCTCCTGGCAACAGGAGGGGCATATGTAAACCCCATCTGAAGCAAGACCGAACAGAAAGCATAAGGCGGCCCGTCTGCTTTCGGGTAGGTCGCTGGAGCCCTCCGGCGACGGAGGGCCTAGATAGATGACCATCCGCGACAGAACCCGGCTTACAGTCCTGCTCCTTATAGAATCGAAAACGGCCTTTCGAGGCCGTTTTTCCATATGGCCCGCCGTCGGAAACCGCGGCGGGAAACGAATACGGAGGGATCGGGATGAAGAGGGAAGTGCCCCTGGAAGAACTGAAAAGGCTCTACGGACCGGAGGACATGGTGAGGGCGGACTGCGGAGGCTGCGCCGGATGCAGCCTCTGCTGCACCGGCATGGGAGATTCCATCGTGCTGTCTCCCCTGGATCTGTACCGGCTGGAGCAGGGACTGGGGCTTTCCTTCGGACAGCTCCTGGAGGAGAAGCTGGAGCTTGGTCTCTGCGACGGCCTGGCGCTCCCCCACCTGAAGATGGTGGGGAAGGAGGAAGCGTGCGGCTTCCTGGACCGGGAGAAGGGACGCTGCCGCATCCATCCGTTCCGGCCGGATCTGTGCCGCCTGTTTCCCCTGGGCAGGATCTACGGGGAGCAGGATTTTTCCTATTATCTCCAGAAGAGCCAGTGCCCCAGGGCGGGACACGCCAAGGTCCGGGTGAGAAAATGGATCGGGATACCGGAATATTCCCGGTATGAGGCGTACATCCTAAGGTGGCATGGATTTCAGCGCCGGATCCGGGAAAAGCTTGACGGATGCGGCGACGAAAAGCTCAGGAGGGATATGAGCCTGTTTCTCCTGAACTTGTTTTACGCGGAGGCCTACGGTACGGAAGCGGATTTCTACAGTCAGTTTGAGGCGCGTCTCGAGAAGGCTGAACGGCTGACCGACGCGGTGGAATGGTAAAAAAAGTTTACAAACGGAAGACAAGAACGGGAAATCATGCTATACTGGATAAGGAAGCATTGAAAACGACATGAAGAAACAGGGAGATGACATGAAACGGATTGCACGGTTTGAAAAAGTCAGCCGGGAACGGTTTGAGGCGGATTTTGCCGATGCCTTCGGACCGGACGGATGGGAGGAAGCCTACGGACAGGTGAGGATCCCCAGACGCGCCACAGCCGGCTCGGCAGGATATGATTTTGTGACGCCGGTGCCCATCTGTCTGAAGCCCGGGGAATCGGTGAAGATCCCCACTGGCATCCGGGCCGCCATGGAGGCCGGCTGGGTGCTCCAGATCTATCCCAGGAGCGGTCTGGGCTTTACATACAGGCTTCAGATGAACAATACGGTGGGGATCATCGACAGCGACTATTACGGATCGGAAAATGAAGGACATATCTTCATCAAGATCACCAATGACAGCCGGGAGGGAAAAGAGATCTGCCTGCCTGCCGGCAGCGGATTCGCCCAGGGGATCTTCGTGGAGTTTGGGATCACGGACGACGACGACGCTTCGGATCCCAGGAACGGTGGTTTTGGGAGCACCGGAGCTTAGAAAGAGAGGGGAGAGAGATATGAGTGAATATGTAATTATGACCGATTCCTCCTGCGATCTGCCGGAGGAGTATATCAAGGAGCATGATCTGGATGTGCTGAGCCTTCTTTACAATCTGGAAGGAACCATTTACGGGGCGGACAATCAGCTGGAGATCCGGGATTTTTACGCCAGGATGCGGGCCGGTAGCATGCCCACCACCATGGCCGTGAATCCGGAGGACGTGGCCTCCGCCATGCGCAGGCATCTGAAGGAAGGGAAGGACGTGCTTTACATCGCGTTTTCATCAGGACTTTCTGCCAGCTGCCAGAATTCCATGATCGCGGCGGACGACGTGCGGGAGGAGTTTCCGGACAGGAAGGTGTTTGTCATCGATTCTCTGTGCGCGTCCATGGGTCAGGGCCTCTTTGTCCACTATGCCCTCAGGAAGCAGGCGGAGGGACTTTCCCTGGAGGAGAATGTCAAGTGGCTGGAAGAGCACAAGCTGAATATCTGCCACCAGTTCACGGTGGACGACCTGCATCATCTCCACAGAGGCGGACGGGTGTCCAAGACCACGGCCGTGCTGGGGACCCTGATCAATGTAAAGCCGGTGCTCCATGTGGATAACGCCGGAAAGCTGGTCTCCCTCTACAATGTGCGCGGGAGGAAAAAGGCCATCCAGTCCCTGGTGAAGAATATGGAGAAGACCATGGGAGACTTCGCCGGGGAAAACGACGACATCTTCATCAGCCACGGAGACTGTATGGACGACGTGCTGTATCTGGAAAAGCTCATCGAGGAGCGTTTCGGAAAGAAGAATTTTTACTGCAACTATGTGGGCGCGGTGATCGGAGCCCATTCCGGCCCCGGCACGCTGGCCCTGTTCTATCTGGGAAGTGAACGTTAAGAGCTTATGAAGAAAAAGAGATCCATATGGGCGGGCCTCGGGATCCTGACGGCCAGCCTGTGTATCCTGAGCCCTCTGGGCTGCGGAAAGGAAGGCGCTGCGGAAAATGCGCGGGGCCTTTCCCTTTATGAAGAGGGGAATTATGAAGAGGCGGCGGCGGCCTTTGGAAGCGCCGTGGGAAAGGACGCCTCCTCCGTGGAGTACAGGCTGAACCTGGCCATGGCGGAGCTTTCCCGGGGAGCCTATGAGGAGGCCATGGCGGAAGCGGCGCAGGCTGGGGAGCTGGAGCCGGAGAATCCGTCCGTGTTCCGGGTCATGGGGCTCATCTGCCTGGAGCAGGAAGATTACAGCGGAGCCATTTCTCATTTTGAGTCGGCTCTGGAAGCTTTAGGAAGCGGAGGAGACCGGGAGCTTTCCCGGGACGTGCGTCTCTATAAGGCGGAGGCGGAGCTTAAGAGCGGCGATTACGAGAGCGCCGCGGCCGACTACGGGGAGCTGATCTCCCGCTACGACAGCACGCCGGAGTATTACCTCCTGCGGGGAAAGGCCAGGATGGCCATGGGAGATACGGCCGGAGCGGGAGAGGATTTTGCGAAGACCGTAGAGCTTAAGCCCAGGGAGGCCTCTTACTATGTGGATATTTATCTGGCTTACGCGGAGAACGGCAGCAGCGCGGAGGGAGCCTCCTATCTGGAGACCGCCCTTTCCCTGGCGGACGGAGGCGATGAGCGGGCGGCGGTCTATTATTATATGGCTTCGGCCCAGATGGACGCCGGCGGCTATTCGGATGCGCTGGCCAATATCCAGTCGGGCCTGTCGGAAGCGGAGGATGCGGCGGTCATCCAGGAGCTTGCCTACAGCGAGGCCGCCTGTTATGAATATCTGGGAGAGTACGGGACTGCCCTGGAGAAATTCCAGGCTTACCGGGATACCTATGGAAGCGATGAGGCTCTGGAGCATGAGATCGCTTTCCTGACCAGCAGGGTCCAGGGAGAGGAAAGCGGAAGCGTGACGGCAGAGCAGTAGGAAGGCCTATGATCGAGATCAGAGAAGAAGAGGAACGGGTGATCCTGGTGGGGATCACGGCGCCCGGAGGAGACGGGGCCTATCTGGAGGAGCTTTCCGAGCTGGTGAAGACGGCGGGAGCCGTGACGGTGGGGACCTTGATCCAGAACCGGGAGGCTCCGCATCCCGGCACTTACCTGGGGATGGGAAAGATCCAGGAGCTCAAGGCTCTGGCCGCGGAGCGGGGAGCCACCGGCATCGTCTGCGACGACGAGCTGTCTCCGGCCCAGCTTCGGAACCTGGAGCAGCAGCTGGAGATGAAAGTCATGGACAGGACTCTGGTGATCCTGGATATTTTTGCCGCCAGGGCCGCCACCAGGGAGGGAAAGATCCAGGTGGAGCTGGCCCAGCTCAAATACCGGGCGGCCCGGCTGGTGGGCCTGCGGGATTCCCTGTCCCGCTTGGGCGGCGGCATCGGCACCAGGGGCCCCGGCGAGAAAAAGCTGGAGATGGACAGGCGGCTGATCCACAGCAGGATCTCCGTGCTGAAGGCGGAGCTTTCCGATGTGAAGCGCCACAGGGAGGTGGCCAGGAAGCAGAGGGAGAGGAACCACAAGCCGGTGGCGGCCATCGTGGGATACACCAACGCGGGAAAGTCCACTCTGCTGAACACCTTGACGGGAGCGGGAGTCCTTTCGGAGGATAAGCTGTTCGCGACCCTGGATCCCACCACCAGGGAATACGCCCTTCCGGGCGGGGAGACCATACTCCTGACCGATACGGTAGGGTTTATCCGGAAGCTTCCCCATCATCTGGTGGAGGCCTTTAAAAGCACTTTGGAGGAGGCCAGGTATGCGGATCTGATCCTCCATGTGGTGGACGTCTCCAATCCGGATATGGATATGCAGATGTATACGGTGTATGAGACTTTAAAGAGCCTGGAGATCACGGGAAAGACTGTCATCACGCTGTTCAACAAGGCGGATAAGCTGGAGGAGCTTCCCGTCCTGCGGGATTTTCAGGCCGACAGCACCCTGCTCATCTCGGCGAAGACCGGGATGGGACTGGAGGATCTGGGAGAAGCGCTGGCGGGATTTTTGAGAGAACGGCGCATCTATGTGGAAAAGCTCTATCCCTACAGGGAGGCGGGACGGGTCCAGATGATCCGGAGCTTCGGACAGCTCCTGACGGAGGAATACCGGGAAGAGGGGATCTTTGTGACGGGATATGTGCCGGCGGAACTGCTCGGCAGGCTGTAGAGAGACACGAAAGGAGTCCGGATGAGTTACGCAGATAAGGTTTTTATAGAGACTTGCAGAGATATTTTGGAGAATGGGGTCTGGGATACGGAGTATGAAGTGCGGCCCCGGTGGGAGGACGGCACGCCGGCCCATACCATCAAGAAATTCGGGGTGGTGAACCGCTACGACTTGTCAAAGGAGTTCCCGGTCATCACCATCCGCAGGAGCGCTTTCAAGGGAGCCATAGACGAGCTGCTGTGGATCTGGCAGAAGAAGTCCAACCGGGTGGCGGAGCTGGGCAGCCATGTATGGGATTCCTGGGTGGACGAGAACGGCACCATTGGCAAGGCGTACGGCTATCAGCTGGGAGTCAGGCACCAGTATAAAGAAGGGATGTTCGACCAGGTGGACCGGGTCCTCTATGATCTGAAGCATAATCCCACCAGCCGCCGGATCCTGACCAATATCTACAACCATCACGATCTCCATGAGATGATGCTGTATCCCTGCGCCTACAGCATGACCTTCAATGTATCCGGAAAGAAGCTCAACGGGATCCTGAACCAGCGGTCCCAGGATATGCTGACGGCCAACAACTGGAACGTGTGCCAGTACGCGGTGCTTCTCTGCATGTTTGCCCAGGTATCGGGACTGGAGCCGGGAGAGCTGGTCCATGTCATCGCCGACGCCCATATCTACGACCGCCATGTGCCCATGGTGGAGGAGCTTTTGGAGCGGGAGCCCTATGAGGCGCCTGAGTTTGTGATGGACCGTTCCATCACGGATTTTTATAAGTTTACCGTGGACAGCTTCCAACTGAAGGGATACCGGTATCATCCCTTCGACAAGAAGATCCCGGTGGCAGTCTGACAGGAGGCGTTTATGCAGATCATAGTGGCGGCGGATGAGAACTGGGCCATCGGGAAGGACGGGGACCTTCTGTGGCACCTGCCGGAAGATATGAAGTTTTTCCGGGAGAAGACCACGGGAAACGTGGTGATCATGGGGAGAAAGACCCTGGACAGCTTTCCGGGCGGAAAGCCTTTGAAGAACCGGGTCAACCTGGTGCTCTCCAGGGACCTGGATTTTGAGCGGGAAGGCGCCCGGGCGGTCCACAGCGTAGAGGAAGCCCTGGAGGCCGTAAAGGGATACGGGGACCGGCAGGTATTCGTGGCGGGAGGCGGACATATATACCGGGAATTCCTGCCCTACTGCGATACGGCCCTGGTGACCCGGGTATATAAAAGCTATGAGGCGGATACGTATTTTCCGGATCTGGACGCGGACGGAGAATGGGAGCTGGCTTCCCAGGGCGGCAGGAAGGAGCATGAGGGGATCTCCTTCGCCTTTACCGTTTACCGCAGACGGTGACGCGCCGCTTCTGGATGGACAGGAGGCCTTCCTCCTTCATCTTCTTCAGCTCCCGCATCATGGCGCTGCGGTCCACCGACAGATAGTCGGCCAGATCGCTCATGGAAAAGGGCAGGTCGAAGGAGGACGACTGTTCCTTTTTGGACATCAGGAGAAAATAAAAAGAGAGCTTGGCCCGGATGGTCCGCTGGCTTAGGATGTCCAGACGTTCACTGAGCCGGACCGCCTTTTGGGACAGCAGCTGCAGCGCGTTGCTCACCAGCTGGCTGTGAAACGGGCAGGCCTTGGGACAGCGCTTCATCAGATGGCTGTAGTCTATGAACTGGACTGCGGCCTTTTTCTGACAGATGATCTGGACCAGGGAGATGTCGGAGGCGGTGGACAGAGGCTCTCCAAAGATATTTCCCCGCTCCAGCCGCTCCAGGATAGTCTGGCGCCCGTCGGGATGGGTGCGGGTGGCGGTGGCCTCTCCTTCCAGCAGGATGCCGATGAGGGAGCTGCCCGTCCCGTAGGAGACGATGGTCTCCCCGGGGAGATACTGCCGTTTGACGGCGTGGAAGCAGGCCATCATCTGCTCATATTCGTCGGGAGAAATGTTGTCAAAAATGGAAAAAGCGGCTGGCATAGGGACCTCCTGAAAAAATATTTTATAAAAGTTGCAAATGCAACAGACAGAATCTGGAAAAAGGGTATACTAAGAGTAATAAAGCCATTATATATCAAAGAAAGGATAAGGTGAAGAAAAATGAAAAAATATGTATGCGAACCCTGTGGATATGTGTATGATCCGGAGATCGGCGATCCCGACAGCGGCATCCCCGCCGGAACGGCTTTTGAAGATCTTCCCGATGACTGGGTATGCCCCATCTGCGGCGTAGGCAAGGATTCTTTCGCGCCGGAAGAGTAAAGAAAGAGAAAGGAACGTAGGATAAGGATGAGTATTGTATTTGATAAAGACCTGGCGACAGGAAATGATCTGATCGACGGCCAGCACAAGGAGCTGATCGGCCGCGTCAATAAGCTGGTGGACAGCTGCACCTTCGGAAAGGAGAAGAACGTGGCGATCCAGACTCTGGATTTCCTGATGGATTATACGGTATTCCATTTCGATGCGGAGGAAAAGCTGCAGGAGGAAGCTGGTTATCCGGAGCTTTCCGCCCACAGGGCACAGCATGCCCAGTTCAAGCAGGCAGTGGAAGAGTTAAAGGAGATGCTGGAGGAAGAAGAGGGCCCTACGGATGCGTTTGTGGCGGCTGTCAATAAGAATGTGTCCGACTGGCTGGTCAACCATATCAAGCAGAGCGACAAGAAAGTCGCGGCGTTTGTAAACAGATAAGAGGAAGAGACTATGAAGACCTTGGAACTCAGAAAGGACTTTTACTGGGCCGGTATCGTGGATGAGAAGCTGCGGGTGTTCGACATCATTATGGAGACGGAGTTCGGCACCACGTACAACTCTTACATCCTGAAGACCGGCGGCCATACCATCCTGTTTGAGACGGCAAAGGAGAAATTTTTCGAAGAGTACCTGGAAAAGCTGAAAGAACTGACCGATATCCGTAAGATCGATTATCTGGTGGTGGATCACACCGAGCCGGACCACGCCGGAAGCGTGGAAAAGCTCCTGGATCTGAATCCGGGCATGAAGATCATCGCCACCGGCTGCGCCATCAGCTTTCTGAAGGAGATCGTCAACCGGGATTTCTGCGCCATCGCCGTTTCAGACAACGAGAGGATGCAGATCGGGGATAAGACGTTCCGGTTCCTGGTGGTACCCAATCTCCACTGGCCGGATACCATGTATACTTATGTGGAGGAGGAGCAGATCCTCATCACCTGCGACTCCTTCGGTTCTCACTATGGGTTCCAGGATGTGCGGATGAGCAAGGTGACGGACCGGGAAGGCTACATGAGGGCGGCCAAGTATTACTTTGACAATATCATCGGTCCCTTCAAGCCCTTTATGCGGGAAGCATTGAAGCGGGTCCGGGAACTGGACATCTCCATGATCTGTCCCGGCCACGGCCCGGTGCTGGATACCGGCATCGACTTCATGCTCAGCACTTACGAGGAGTGGAGCGCCGCTCCCGCTCCCAATGAGAAGAAAACGGTCATCATCCCCTATGTCAGCGCCTACGGATATACGAAGGAGCTCTCTGAGGAGATCGCCAGGGGGATCCGGGACAGCGGAGACATCGAGGTCAGGAGCTATGACATGGTGGAGGCGGATCAGGGACAGGTCCTGGGAGAGCTGGCCCTGGCCGACGGGATCCTCTTCGGCACGCCCACCATTGTGGGAGAGGCTTTGAAGCCCATCTGGGATCTGACCACCTCCATGTTTGCCGGGACCCACGGCGGTAAACTGGCCAGCGCCTTTGGAAGCTACGGCTGGAGCGGCGAGGGAGTCCCCCATATCATCGAGAGGCTGAAGCAGCTCCATATGCGGGTGCCCGACGGGGGCTTCCGGGTCCGGTTCAAGCCGGGAGAGGTGGACAGGCTGGATGCCTATGAGTACGGCTACAATTTCGGCTGTCTGCTCCAGGAAAAGGAAAATCCCAAGAAGACGGGCGCCAGGAAGCTGGTCAAGTGCCTGGTCTGCGGAGCGATCTTTGATTCTTCTCTGGACATATGTCCGGTCTGCGGCGTAGGGAAGGAGAACTTTGTCTTCGTGGAAGAGGAGACGGTGAGCTACCAGAACAACACCAGGGATTTCTATATGATCATCGGAAACGGCGCCGCCGGCTTCCACGCGGCCAAGGCCATACGGGAGCGGGACAAGACCGGTTCTGTGATCCTGGTGTCCGAAGAGCCTTACAGCTCCTACAACCGCCCCATGCTGACCAAGTCCATCATGTCCGGTCTGGAAGCTTCCCAGATCGCGGTGGAGGAGCAGCGGTGGTATGAGGAGAATAACGTTGCCCAGATCCTGGGACGCCGCGTGACGGCGGTGGATACCAAGGAGAAGGAAGTGACCCTCTCCGACGGCGCCAGGTTCAAGTATACGAAACTGATCTATGCCCTGGGGGCAGAGTGCTTCATCCCTCCCATTGCCGGGGCGCAGAAGGAGCAGGTGATCGCCATCCGCCGTCTGGAGGATGTGGAGAAAGTGGCTTCCCTGCTGCCCGGAACACGTCAGGCGGCCGTGATCGGCGGAGGCGTGCTGGGACTGGAGGCGGCCTGGGAGCTCAAGAAGTCCGGCTGTCAGGTGACGGTCCTGGAGGCGGCTCCCATGCTGATGGGGCGCCAGCTGGACGGAGCGGCCGGGGAGATGCTGAAGACCATCGGCGAAGGCTGCGGCATCGACATCCGCACAGGCGTCCAGGTGACGGCCATCGAAGGCGGAGAGACGGTGACGGGAGTACGTCTGGCCGACGGGACGGTGATCCCGGCCCAGCTGGTCATCGTGTCGGCAGGCGTCCGGGCCAATACGGCTCTGGCCGTGTCCATGGGCCTGGAGACAGACCGGGCCGTGGTGGTGGACGAGCATATGCGCACCAGCCTGCCGGATGTATATGCCTGCGGAGACTGCGCCCAGTATCAGGGCGTGAATTACGCCATCTGGCCGGAGGCCTCGGAGCAGGGGCGCATCGCCGGAGCCAATGCGGCCGGAGAGCCGCTGGCTTATGAGACGGTGCCGGCGGCTCTGACCTTCAACGGGATGAATACTTCCCTCTATGCCATCGGCGACAATGGAAAGAGGCAGGGGCTCATCTACCGGACCGTGGAATTCAAGGACATGGGACGGAAGCAGTATGAAAAGTATTACTTCTTCAACAACCGGCTCTGCGGTGTGATCCTGATCGGGGATACGTCTAAGATGGCGGCCCTGACGGAGGCGGTCACCCAGGGAAAGAGTTTTAAAGAAATATTCCCGTAATGGGAAGAGAAGGGCCTGCCCTGCATGGGGCGGGCTCTTTTTGCTTGCGCTATAGGAAACTTCGTCTCCATAGGGCAAAAACATGCCGTGGGACCCGGCGGCGGCCTCTCCTCCGCCGCCGCGAAACGAGTGCCGCCGGCATCAGACAGCCCGCCGCAGGCGGAGGAGTCTCATGCGCTGCGGAAAACCGCGTTCCTGCCGGCAGGACGCCCCGCGGAAGACGGCCGGCCGCCGGATCGTTTACACGCCGCTGCATACAAACAAATGTTCGACAATCTCTTGTGCCTGGGCAGAAACTGTGCTATACTGGATGAAACGAACATACATTCGATTTCGGGAGGCATAAGATGGAGATCATGCGAACAGAACCGGGACTGGAGGAGAAGCTCCGGATCCTGGCAGATGCGGCCAAATACGACGTATCCTGCACATCCAGCGGCGTGGACAGGAAGGGGAAGCCGGGAGAGCTGGGAAATTCCGCGGCAGCCGGGATCTGTCACAGCTTTTCGGCCGACGGGAGGTGCATTTCCCTTTTGAAGGTCCTTCTGACCAACCACTGCATCTACGACTGCAAATACTGCATAAACCGCCGTTCCAACGATGTGGAGCGGACAGCCTTCACGCCCGATGAGATCTGCCGCCTGACCATCGAGTTTTACAGGAGGAATTATATCGAGGGGCTGTTTCTGAGCTCCGGCGTTTTCCGGTCCCCGGACTACACCATGGGACAGATCTATGAGACCGTCTATAAGCTCAGGGAACAGTACAGGTTCCGGGGATATATCCACATAAAAGCCATTCCCGGGGCGGATGCGGATCTGGTGGAGGCGGCGGGCTTCCTGGCGGACAGGATGAGCGTCAATCTGGAGCTCCCCACGGCGGAGGGGCTGCGGGCCCTGGCGCCCCACAAGACCAGGGAGACCATCCTGCGGCCCATGAGGCGGATCCAGTCCGGCATCGCGCAGGCCAGGCTGTCCATGGGACAGAGCGCCAGGCTGGAGCGGGCCTGGGGCGTGAAGCAGTTTTCAAACGGGATCTTCCGGGAGGATAGGATCTCCCGGAGAGACGGAGCGGCCATCGGGACGGATCTCCACGGGTCAGTGCCGGCGGAGCGGCCTTTTCAGGGCGTCTTCCGGCCCAAACGGGCAGGAGGGACCCTGCGCAGCTTTGTGCCGGCAGGGCAGAGCACTCAGATGATCGTGGGAGCCACCGGGGAGAGCGACTATCAGATGCTGGTGACGGCCCAGGCTCTTTACGAGAGATTTGATCTGAAGCGTGTCTTTTATTCGGCTTATGTGGGGCTCAACGAAGACAGCGCCCTTCCGCCGCCGGGAGCCAGGCCTCCCCTTCTCCGGGAGCACCGGCTGTATCAGGCGGACTGGCTGGTCCGCAATTACGGATTCCGCGCGGAGGAGCTTTTGACGGAGGAGCGGCCCAATTTCAATGTGTTCCTGGATCCCAAGTGCGACTGGGCCGTGCGCCATCTGGAGCACTTTCCGGTGGAGGTGATGACGGCTCCTTATGAGGCCCTGCTCCGGGTGCCGGGCATCGGGGCCAAGTCGGCCAGGAGGATCCTTTCGGCCCGCCGTATGGGCAGTCTGGATTTCCATGCGCTGAAGGCCATGGGGGTGGTTCTGAAGCGGGCCCATTATTTTATCCTCTGCTGCGGCCGGCAGATGTATCCGGTGCGCATCGAGGAGGATACTGTCACGGCGGGGCTCATAAGCGACAGCCGGAAGAAGAACTGGCAGCTGGAGCATACGGAGAGCTTCCGTCAGCTGAGCCTGTTTGACGATATGCATCTGGAAATACCGCCCGCGCCGGAGGACTTCTTAAAAGCGGCCGGCGGACAGATCTAGGAGGAGATATGAGAGGATATGTGTGCGTGGATTCTCTGGAAGGGATCTTTACGGGGATCTACAGGGCGTGGGCGTCCGGACTGGGCCATGAGAACGTCCGCCTCTTTCTGGAGGGCGAGTACGAGCCGGAGCTGTTCACCGAATATGAGCAGGTGGAGGCAGAGCCGGAGAAGGCGGAGAAGGTGGCGGGGAGCATCCGGAGAAAGATCTCGGCGGCCGCGTTTTTCCATGTGTGCCGGTGCGCGCTTTCCCGTGAACCGGACCGGGCGGATGCGGTCTACCGGTTCCTGATCCCCGGGTTCCGCCATGGGGCGGAGATCCTTTCCATGCTCCAGCTTCCGGCTGTGGAGCGGGTCTTTTCCCTTTCCAGGAGGGTGGGAAACGAAGCCCATAAGTATCTGGAATTCATCCGTTTTAAACAGACGGCAGGCGGCGTCCTGCTGGCGCGCATCGCGCCCAGGAGCCGGGTGCTCCCGCTGGTGGCCCCTCATTTTGCCGACCGGCTTTCCGGCGAGGCATGGGTCATCTACGACGAGACCAGGAGAGAGGCGGCGGTCCATGGCGTCCTGGAGGAGTGGTACCTGGCGCGGCTTTCCACAGAGGAGGCGGAAAAGCTCCGGGATCTTCCGGAGAGCGGCGACGGGTATGAAAAGCTCTGGAAGACTTTTTTCCGGGCGGTGTCCATAAAAGAACGGGAAAATCCCAGGTGCCAGAGGAATTTTCTGCCGCTCTGGATGCGCCGGTATATGACAGAATTTCAGAAATGAGTTTTTTTCCAGTGGAAAAGAAGACGGATCCGTGCTATAGTAAATGAGAAAAACAGCTCATGGAGGAAAAGTTATGGATCGAAAAGAAATCTTAAAGCACGTAGATCATACTCTGCTGTCTCAGACAGCCACCTGGGAGGAGATCAAAGGGATCTGCGATGACGCCATGGCCTACGGGACGGCATCGGTCTGCATCCCGCCTTCTTATGTGGGACGGGCCAGGGAGTATGTGGGCAGCCGCATGGCCGTTTGCACGGTGATCGGATTTCCCAACGGATACAATACCACTGCCGTGAAGGCTTTTGAGACCAGAGAGGCCCTCCGGGAGGGAGCCGATGAGATCGATATGGTGGTCAATCTGGGCGACGTGCGGGAAGGGAACTTCCATAAGGTCACGGAGGAGATCCGTACGCTCAAGGAGATCTGCGGGGATAAAGTGCTGAAGGTCATCATCGAGACCTGTCTGCTCACGGAAGAGGAGAAGATCGCCCTGTGCGGCTGCGTGACCGAGGCGGGAGCGGATTATATCAAGACCTCCACGGGCTTTTCCACCGGGGGAGCTACCTTCGCGGACATCGAACTTTTCGCAGCCCATGTGGGCGCCGGCGTGAAGATCAAGGCGGCCGGAGGAATCAGTTCCTTTGCTGACGCGGAGCGGTTCATGGAGCTGGGCGCGGACCGTCTGGGCACCAGCCGCCTTGTGAAGATCATGAAGGCGGAGAACTGACGGATTTTATGGGAGAACGGGATAGGAGGGAGCTTATGGAAGGAAAAAGGGAACAGGCAGGACTTCCCGGGGAGGCAGTCATCCGGAGTCTGGTGGAGCAGGCGCTGGATGCTCTCCCGTCGGCCTACGCCCCCTACTCCCGGTTCCATGTGGCGGCGGCCCTCCTGTGCCGGGACGGCAGCGTCTATACGGGCTGCAATATGGAGAACGCTTCGTATCCTGCCGGGCTCTGCGCGGAGAGAGCCGCCTTTGCAAAGGCAGTCAGCGACGGAAAACGGGAGTTTTCCGGAATCGCGGTCCTGGGCGGACGGGACGGGCATGTGACGGACTGGTGTCCTCCCTGCGGCATATGCCGCCAGGTCATGAGAGAGTTCGCCGGGCCGGAGGAGTTTTGGATCGTCCTGGCCAGGTCTTTGGAGGAGTACCGGGTCTATACGCTGGAACAGCTGCTTCCGGAAAGTTTTGGTCCGGAAAGGCTTTAAAAAGTTAAGTGGAATATTGACATATCCCTTAAAAAGGGGTATAGTATAAAAAGTTAATAAACTTTCATAAAAAACGTGTGTTATTTGTTAGAAATCAATAAAGGGCGGCGCGCGTGGGACATATACATAGTTCAAGGTGAGACAAAGATGAGCGGAGGGAGAGTTTCTTGCGTGAGAAAACGTTTCCTTGCGATATGCCTTGGCGCGTGTGAGTAGTGGCAAAGTGGATGAAGAGGTCCTTCTTGTCGGGATGGGCTTCTTTTTTTTATAAATAGGGGAAGCAAAGGAGGAGTCATTTATGAAAACAAAGTATATAGGAAAGAGGATCCTGATCATGATCCCGACCTTTATCGGGATCACGATCCTGGCCTTTTTCCTGTCAAACCTGGCGCCGGGCGATCCCATCTCCATGATCGTCGGCGGCGCTCAGCTGACGCCGGAGGACGTGGCGCGTCTGGAGCATCGCTATGGTCTGGATCAGCCTCTGGTGATGCAGTATTTCCACTGGTTTGCCAGAATGATCCAGGGAAATTTCGGCATTTCCTACAGGACCTCTGAGCCGGTATGGACCATGATCATGAACCGTCTGGGACCGACGCTTTTGATCACCATCACGTCCGTCGTGGTATCTGTGATCCTGGCGGTTCCCATGGGCGTGGCAGCGGCTGTGAAGCCCTATTCCGCCTGGGACTATATTTCATCCGGTATTTCTTTCCTGGCGGCGGCAATGCCCAATTTCTTCGTCGCCCTGATGCTGGTTTATATTTTTGGCGTGTCCCTGAAGATCCTGCCCACCAGCGGGATGTATACCACGGCCAGCGTGAAGACGCTGCCGGATCTGATACGGCATATGATCCTGCCGGTGCTGGTCCTTGCGTTCCAGCAGATCGGGAACCTGATCCGGCAGGTGCGAGGCAGTATGCTGGAAGTCCTTCAGGAGGACTATATCCGGACGGCTCGTGAGAAGGGATTGAAAGAGAGCAGAGTCGTGATCCGTCACGGACTGCGCAACGCTCTGATCCCCGTTGTCACCACCATCGGCATGAACCTGCCCTTCATCGTAGGCGGCGCCGTAGTAACGGAGCAGATTTTCGCGTGGCCCGGTCTCGGACAGCTGATGGTTCAATCCATCCAGGCTCGTGACTATCCATGTATCATGGGAATCACCGTGGTGATCTCGGTGGTCGTTTTGATCGGAAACCTGATAATCGATCTGATCTACGGTCTGTTGGATCCGAGAATCAGCTATAAGTAGGATTGGAGGAGATACAGATGGATAGAAAAGACAAAGAGAAAAAACAGAAGCAAAGTTCCTATATGCATGATGTCCTGGAACGCTTTTTCGCTCATAAGCTGGCGGTGGTGGGACTTGCGCTGATCCTGCTGCTGGTTGTTCTGGTGATCGTGCTCCCTCTCATCATGGGGCTGGATCCCTATACGCCCGATATTCTGGGAGGGTTTAATAAGGGCCCCAGCTCGGCGCACTGGCTGGGAACCGACCGGACAGGCCGTGATATTTTCGCGCGTCTTGTCTACGGAGGCAGGATCTCCCTGGTGGTCGGCATCCTTTCCACAGCTGTTTCCATGCTCATCGGAGTGCCGCTGGGCCTTCTGGCAGGTTATTTCCGGGGCGCCGTGGAAGCTGTCATCATGAGGATCGCGGATATTTTCATGGCGTTTCCTGATATGATGCTGATCCTGGTGCTGGTATCTGTGGTTGGAAACTCAGTCGTAGCCATTACCGTAGTGGTGGGTATTTTGGGATGGACGCAGTTCGCAAGGTTGATCCACAGCCGCGTGCTCTCCGTCCGTGAGAAAGAGTATGTGGAATCGGCGAGGGCCATCGGTACAAAGAACGGGAAGATCATCACCAAGTACATCCTTCCCAACTCCTTTGCTCCCTGCCTGATCGCCATGACGTTCCGTACCGCTTCCGCGATCCTGCTGGAGGCATCCCTGAGCTTCCTGGGCATGGGCGTGCAGCCTCCTACGGCTTCCTGGGGCAACCTGATGTACGATGCGCAGTCCATCGTGGTGCTGTCTACTCAGCCTTGGGTCTGGGTACCGGCAGGTATTTGCCTGGTGATCACAGTCTTGAGCATCAACTTCTTCGGCGACGGCCTGCGGGATGCTCTTGACCCGAAGATGAAGATATAGGAGGAGGCAGATATGCAGCCATTATTGGAAGTTAAGAATTTAAGAACATATTTTTATACAAGAAAGGGAGTCGTTCCGGCGGTAGACGGCGTGGATTTCCAGGTTAAGCCGGGAGAGATCCTGGGCATCGTGGGAGAATCCGGCTGCGGAAAGAGCGTGACGTCTCTGTCCATCCTGCGGCTTTTGATCCATTACGCCAAGATCGAGCCCGGCAGCGAGATCAATTTTGAGGGGAAGAATCTGGCAGGCTTAAGCAAAAAAGAGATGAGAAAGGTCAGGGGCAAGGATATCGCCATGATCTTTCAGGATCCCATGACTTCTCTCAATCCGGTCATGACCATTGAAAAGCAGCTGATGGAGACGGTTCAGAACCATCAGGGCGTATCCAAGGCAGAGGCCCGCAAGCTGGCCCTTGAGATGATGAAAAAGGTGGGGATTCCTTCCCCGGAAAAGAGGATGAAGGAATATCCGCATCAGCTTTCCGGCGGTATGAAGCAGAGAGTCATGATCGCCATGGCTCTGATGTGCAATCCCAAGCTCCTGATCGCGGATGAGCCGACTACGGCTCTGGATGTTACCATCCAGGCGCAGATCCTGAAGCTCATGCGGGATCTTAAGGAGGAGACGGGCTCCGCCATTATGCTGATCACCCATGATATGGGCGTCGTGGCTTCCATGGCCGACGCCATCATGATCATGTATGCGGGAAGGGTCGTGGAATACGGAGAGGCCAAAGAAGTTTTCCGGAATCCCAAGCATCCTTATACGGTGGGGCTGCTGAAATCCATTCCCCGTCTGGATGAGAAGGTAGACACCCTCTTCACCATCGAGGGTACGGTGCCGAACCAGTACAATATGCCGGCCGGCTGCAAATTCTGGCCCCGGTGTCCTCATGCGACGGAAAAATGCAAGACAGAAGAGCCGGCGCTGATTCATTTGGGCGAAAGCCAGGTGAGGTGCTGGATGTTTGAGGAAAGCGGAAAGGAGGAAAGCGGATCATGAGTGAAGCTCCTTTATTGGAAGTAAAAGACTTGAAAAAATATTTCGTTGCCTCCAAGAGTCTGCTGAGGAGAAAAGCTTCCTATGTCAGTGCCGTAAACGGAATCAATCTGCAGATCCAAAAAGGGGAGACCCTGGGACTGGTGGGAGAATCCGGCTGCGGAAAATCTACCCTGGGCAGGACCATCCTCCGGCTGACACCGGCCACCGGCGGCGAGGTGATCTTTGATGGGAAGAATATAGGGAAGCTTAAGAATAAGGATATGCGTCAGATGCGAAAGAGGATGCAGATGATCTTTCAGGATCCCTATTCCTGTCTGAATCCCAGGATGAATATCCTGGAGCTGGTGCGGGCTCCTCTGGATGTGTTCGGTATCGGAACACCCGCAGAACGGGTGGATAAGGTGAAAGAAATGCTGGAGATCGTAGGCATGGGCGAGCAGCACATGATGCGGTATCCCCATGAGTTTTCCGGCGGCCAGAGACAGCGCGTGGGAATCGCAAGAGCCCTGATCACCAAACCGGAATTTGTAGTCTGCGATGAGCCGGTATCCGCGCTGGACGTATCGGTGCGGGCTTCAGTCCTGAATCTGATGAACCAGCTTCAGGAGAGGTTTGGCCTTACGTATCTGTTCATTTCCCATGATCTGAGCGTGGTCAAGCATATCAGCGACCGGGTGGCGGTCATGTATCTGGGCGGCATCGTGGAGATCACGGGAAAGGATGAGCTTTATCACAATCCTCTTCATCCATATACCAAAGCTCTGCTTTCTGCGATCCCGCTTCCGGATCCGGAAAAGAAAACAGATCCTCAGGTGTTGGAAGGAGATCTTCCCAGCCCCTATAATCCTCCGACGGGATGCCGTTTCCACACCAGGTGCCCTCACTGCACCGCGAAATGCAAGGAGGAAGCTCCTGTCCTCAAGGATATGGGGAATGGACATCAGGTGGCCTGCCACCTTTATGATTAGGTATTAACCGGGCAAAGGCCCGGTTCATACAAAATAAAATCCGAAAGGGAGGAAGAAAGATGAAAAAGAGAACACGTATCCTGGCCGCTCTGCTGGCGCTGGTGATGGTTCTCAGCATGGCAGCCTGCGGCGGCAGCGAAGATCCGGTTGAGACCGGCGGAACGCAGGGTGAGTCTGAGAGCGCATCCGGTACCCAGTCTGGTGGAGGGACCACAACCGAGGGCGAAAAGGTCGTAACCATCGCTATGACCAGCGCATGGGCGAGCTGGTGCCCTTACTTCGATTCCGGTAACTACACGGATATCGTTTCCGACCAGATCTATGACCGCCTCTGGATCACTCATAAGGACGGTACGGTAGATCCCCGTCTGGCCGAGAGCTACGAGATCGACGAGGACTACGGCGGAATGACGATCCATCTGGATCCCGACGCCAAGTTCAGCGATGGCGAGCCTGTGACCGCTGACGACGTAATCTTCAGCGCGCAGCTTGACACCAACCCTGAGTTCAACTCCTTAAAGAGGGACCAGATGAAGTATGTGGCCGGTACCGACAACGGCGGCGCATGCGAGAACCCCGACGAGCTGGGCTGGGAGAAGATCGACGATCACACTGTTCATCTGACCTTCAAGGAGGTTATGAGCGAGCTGAACTTCTTAAATATGATGAACCGTTACTTCTACATCCTGCCTGAGCACATCTACAGCCAGTACACCATCGAGGAGCTGAACACCGCTGCTCCCTGGCAGGAGAATATGATCGGCTCCGGCCCCTTCGTATACGACACCTCCATCGATGGCGAGCGTATCGAGCTTGTAAAGCATGAGGATTACTTCCTTGGCGAGCCTCAGATCGACCGTCTGGTGATCCGCGTGGTGCAGGGCAGCCAGCTGCTCTCCACTCTGGTAGCAGGCGAGGTTGACGTGATCGCAGGCGGCGGCGTTGCCACCCTGCCTCTTTCCGACTGGCCGACCGCTCAGAGCACAGAGGGTATCACCGCTGTTTCCGAGCCTACCTGGGCTTACCAGGCTATGATCATCAACACCACCAGTGAGAAGATCCCCAACGCGGAGTGCCGCAACGCCATCAACATGGCCATCAACAGGCAGTCCATCGTTGACAACCTGCTCCTGGGCGAGGGCGAAGTGGTTTACGCGCCCTTCAGCGATGAGCATCCCTTCGTTGACGAGTCCAAGCTGACCCTTCCTGAGTACAATCCCGAGAAGGCGAAGCAGCAGCTGGAAGAGAATGGCTTTGATTTCAGCCAGACTCTGCAGCTGATCGTTCCTACCGGAAACGAAGTCCGTATCCAGTCTACGGTCCTGATCCAGCAGAATCTGAAGGATATTGGCGTAAATGTTGAGATCCAGCAGTATGATTTTGCTACTCTGATGCAGATGATGCGTGACGGTCAGTACGATCTTGGTATGTGCGGTTCCGCGGGCGGCATCGATCCCACCGAGCCCCTCGGCTGGCTTGGGCCTGGCACCACCCAGAACTTCCCCTGCATCCAGGACTACACCTACTCTGATATGTTCAGCGCCACCAACTCCATCCTCGATCAGGATGAGAGAGTTGAGGCTTTCGTAGACGTATGGCAGTATCTGCTTGACGATTCACCGGTCTGCTATCTGTACGCATCCAACGATCTGGCTGCTTACAATAACAGAGTTCAGGGCGTCGACTACGACGAGGCTTCTCAGCTGAACTGGAAGACCTGGACCTGGACAGTAACAGAATAAATCTGCGCGCGGCGCAGTAAGGCAGGCGGCTCTTTTTCTGAGCCGCCTGTATTCTTAAAAGACCGCGGGAAACTTATAAAAAAGGAGATCAGGAAATGAACGAGAAGTATGTAGAGCATCTTCAGGGGATGGTGCGGATCCCCACGGTTTCCAACGCCGACCCGTCCAAAATGGATTTCGGCCAGTTTGAGAAGTTCCATCAGTATCTGGAGGAGGCCTACCCGGCCATCCATAAGAAGATGGAAAAGAAGATCATCGGCCGCGCCGGCCTGCTGTACAAATGGACCGGAAAGAAATCCGACAAGCTGCCCGTGCTTTTAATGGGCCATCAGGATGTGGTTCCGGAGGGAGATCACGCCAAGTGGAAATATCCGCCCTACGCGGCTGAGGTAGCCGACGGCTGCATCTGGGGCCGCGGCACCACCGACTGCAAGTGCGTTATGGCCGCCGAGATGGAGACGGTGGAGGCCCTGATCAACGAGGGCTTCGAGCCGGATTTCGATATTTATCTGGCTTACGGCTACAATGAAGAGGTGCAGGCCGAGGTCAAGAGCGCCCAGGAGATCGTCCAGTATTTGAAGGAGCAGGGCGTCCGTCTCGGCTGCGTCTTCGATGAGGGCAGCGGCATCACAGACGGAAAAGAGATGGGATACGACGGCTATGTCTGCCAGGTGGAGCTGGGAGAGAAGGCTTATCAGGACTATGAGATCTATCAGGACAACCCCGGCGGCCATTCCATGGAGCCCGGACAGGGAACTGCCCTTGGCGCCGTGTCCAGAGCCGTAGTGGCCCTGGAGGCAAATCCGTTCCCTTACCGGCTGACGGATATTGTAGAGAACCAGCTGAAGGCCCTTTCCCGCTGCATGACCGGCGAGAAGGCCGCCGTGTACGCGGATCCCAAGGGCCACTGGGAGGAGCTCTGCGCCATGGCCAAGGAGGATAAGAAGCTGGATTCCCTGCTTCATACCACCTGCGCCGTCACCATGGCTTCCGGAAGCGCTCAGTCCAACATCCTTCCGGAGCACGCCAGCATGATCATGAACTGCCGTGTACTGCCGGGAGATACTTCTGAAACTCTGCTGGCCCATTTCCGCTCTGTGATCCCGGAGGATGTACAGGTCCGGAAGATCCTGGGAGACGATCCGGAACCGGCTGCTTCCGTGGAGGGACGTCCCTACAAGCTGATCGAGGAGATCGCCAGGGCCAATTATGGAGAGAATGTACTGATGGTGCCCGCCCTTCTGGCCGGAGGCACCGACGCCAGGTATTATCCGCCGATCTGTGACAACGTGTTCCGTCACACCGGCTTCTACCGCGACGAAAGATGGGGCGCAGCTCATCAGGTCAATGAAAAGATCCCCTGCGACGCGCTGGAATCCGCCATCAAGTTCTACAGAGGACTCCTTCTGCGTTATTGATTCATCGCTTTCACACAGGGCTTCCGGCTTTGCCGGGGGCCCTGTTTTTGTGCTGCCCCGCTCCGCCGGGGGTCTTTTTTGGAACGGGAACCACAAGACAGCTTACAGAGGACGAAGCTGCGGCGCTGTTTCCGGACTTTGTTATTGAAAATCTATAAAAATTCGGCTATAATAAAATTATAATTTAGTTTGGACGAATACTCCAAATGAAATTGACTATACTATAGCCGAAGGGAGAGCTTGTCATGGCATATATCAAACGAGCTGTGGAAGATACGATTGCACGGGTGTCCAAAATGTTTCCGGTGCTTCTGGTGACTGGTCCCAGACAGGTTGGGAAAACGACCTTATTGCAAAAAATGGCAGAGGCACAGCAAAGTGAAGGCATAGAGCGCAAATATGTTACGCTGGACGATCCTGACGCCAGATACCTGGCAAAACGCGATCCCGCCCTGTTTTTACAGAGGTACTCCCCACCGGTGCTGATTGATGAGATCCAGTACGCAACAGAGCTGCTGCCCCATATCAAAATGTGTGTTGACCGTTCTAAAAAAAAAGGTGATTTCTGGATCACAGGCTCACAGGTTTTCCGCCTTATGAAAAATGTCAGCGAAAGTCTGGCCGGACGGGTTGGAATCGTGAACCTG
>CAJFUL010000031.1 GCA_904420245.1 Candidatus Paralachnospira avium | reverse complement strand
GGGATCTTTGATATAATACATAATACAGCTTGATGATCATAGGAGGATACGCGTGTTCCAGATATTTATACCGATACTGTTTGCCGGAAATGCTATACGTATAGGTGGCATGATACCACGACGTGGGCTGTTCATCCGCAGTGATGCCGTCGTCCCAAAATTTCACCCGCTTAGCTTCCACGACATGACCGAGGCTGACCGCCTTTTCAACCCGTTTGCTGCTGCCTTCAGCGCGGGAACGCGTCCATTTTATCTCCAGCACAAAAACCGCGATCATCACGACAATGCCTATAAAGGCATTGAAGTTAAAGACAGATGTTCCGAATTCCTTTATCAACTCCACCAATTCTGCCATGGCCTCCACCCCTTTCTGTTCTTTTCTTATTCTATCAGAAAAGAGGGAGAAAATCTATGTCTGTCATCCGAAAATACAACAGGAAACCATCTAAAGAAAAAGCCCGCAGGCCCCTGATATTCCGGGTCCGCGGACTGATAAGTTCTGATAACGTATTTTTCAATTCTGATCTTCTTCCATATTATAGTACAGTTCCGGTTCTCCAAATATTTCCACAAGTTCCTTCCATAGTTGTCCTCCATCTAAGATTTCCCATATGGCATCTGTGTCTTCAGAATTATAACACAATATTTCCGCTTGTCCACCAGAGGAAATACTTTTAAATGATCCATCAATAAAATTGTCAGCATTAAAACGGTCAATATTATAAATACGATCCAATTAAACTTATTTCTCTTCATACTGTGTGATCTCCTCTTTTTCCATGATAACATTGTCCCAGAAGATCCGCCAGTACCCATACAGCCAAACAGGTCAAAAAATCAGGCGTACCGATACGGTACGCCTGGATCTGCCTGCGGATGGTGGGACTTGAACCCACACGAGGTCGCCCCCGTCAGATTTTGAGTCTGATGCGTCTGCCATTCCGCCACATCCGCTTAAAGCCGAAAATGATTATATCATATCCATATGGCTTATGCAAGCTTTTTTTCACCCGTTGACGGCCCTGCTCCCATCTGCTAAAATAATCTGCAAAATACAAGGCCGGGATCTGTCCGGCCGGAAAGAAGGCACTTTTATGACAGAAACCGTCCTGTTATACAACTTGTCCGGCACCGAGGCCGGACGGAAGCTGAAACCGGTCCTGCTCCGGATGAAGGTCCGCATCCGGATCGTAGAACCGGAAAGCTACCGGCTGCCCATCGTGGAGCTCCTGACCGGCCAGAAACCTTCTCCGGAAGCACCCGGCGAAGGCGGCGCGGCACCGGAAGCCCTTCCGGAACCGATGATGGTCCTGGGAGGCTTCACAAACGGGCGTCTGGATCTGCTCCTCTCCGAAATGCGGAAGCATAACGTCCCTCCCATCGCCCTGAAGGCGGTGATCACCGCCCACAACCAGAGCTGGGACTCCCTGACGCTCTATGAGGAGCTGAAGAAAGAACACGAGGCCATGAGCCAGGGCTCATGACCTGTTTCCCTCCTATTCGCTGCGTCCGATGAGGTCTTCCAGGGTCCTGCACAGGAGCTTGAAATCAATGGGCTTGGAAATATGAGCGTTCATGCCGGCTGCGGTGCTCTCCGCGATGTCCTCCGTAAAGGCATTGGCCGTCACGGCGATGATGGGCACCTTTCCGGCGTCCGGCCTGGCCATGGCCCGGATATGCCTCGCGGCCTCGCAGCCGTCCATCTTGGGCATCTTCATATCCATCAGGATCGCATCATATCCATACGGCTTGGAAGCGGCAAATTTTTCCACGGCTTCCTCGCCGTTCCAGGCCTGGTCGATGATCAGGCCGTTTTCGGACAGGATCTCTTCCGCGATCTCCATGTTGATGACATTGTCCTCCACCAGCAGGATATGCTTTCCTTCCAGGGAAAACTCCACCGCGCTCTCCGGTTCCGGCTCTTTTCCGGGAAGCTTCTCCTCCACCGGCATGAGAGGAACGGTGATCACAAAGGAAGTCCCCTCTCCCAATTTACTCTCCACATGGATCTGTCCGCTCATCTGAGTCACCAGATTTTTGACAATGGGCATGCCGAGGCCCGTCCCGTTTATCTGTCTGGTGCTGAACCTGGTCTCCCTGGCATAGGGCTCGAAAAGCTTGGTCAGAAACTCCTCCGACATCCCGATCCCCGTATCCTGCACCACGATCTGATACTGGGCGTACTCCTTCTCCTGAAGCTGGGAGAGCCGGACAGAAATGGTATCTCCCGCATCGGTGAACTTGAGGGCGTTGGACAAAAGATTGTTGATGATCTGCGTGATCCGGAAGGGATCTCCCAGGACCACCGTATCACGGATGGCATATTCCGTCAAAAAGTGCTTGCTCTCCCGCTCTGCCTGGATCCGGAAAGGTTCCGTGCACTCTTCCAGAGACTTCTTCAGATCAAACTGCTGAGAATTTAAGATCACCTTGCCCTGTTCCATCCTTGACATCTCCAGGATATCGTTGACCAGCTCCAGAAGCTGATGGCTGGAACGGCTGATCTTATGGAGATAATCCTCCACCCTCTCCGGCTCTCCCGTATGCTCCAGGGCCAGATCCGTAAGACCGACGATGGCGTTCAGGGGCGTCCGCATATCATGGGACATATTGTTGAAGAAGGCGTGCTTGGTCTTTTCACTGCGCCTGGAATTCTCCAGAGCCGCCTCCAGCAGGCTCCTCTCCTGGAGCTGCTGCTGTTTTTCCTGCTGCACTTCCCGGAAGCAGAGCAGGGCCTCTCCTGACTTTAAGGATTTGTCAAAAAGGACACTGGCGTTGACCCAGCGGTATTCCCCGTCGAAGAGCCGCAGAAAATCCCCGCCGAATCCGCGGATCTGCTTCGTCACCAGCTTCCGGATATTCTCCGCGGAAAAGCTCTCCACGAATTCCTGATACGCCTTCTCCTCGATGACCTCCCCGGCCACCCGCACCAGCTCCTCATAGCTGCCCCTCTCCGGAAGCCGTTCCTTCACATAAGAAGAGCCTTTTATCATGGTGTAGGTCTGTTCCTCATAGTCGATCCGGTACAGGGCATAATAGACATTCCCCAGGATCTGCACCGTCTCATTGATATATCCCATCCTGACGCTGATGCGGAAATCCCGCCAGAAAATGATCCCAACGGCCAGGATCACGATCACCAGGATCACGATGAAGATCCGGAACAGATGATACAGGCTTCCCAGGATCTCCTCATAAGGGACCGTAACGATGGAATACCAGCCGTTGGACATCTCCGCGTAGTAGACGTTCCTGGTCTCCCCGTTCAGATCCTCGACGGAGAAGTCGTATTCATCCACTCTGCCTTCCCGTATATCCTCCAGAAGCCCCGTCACATACTCCTGGATCACTTCCCTGTCCTGGTCAAAATCCGTCTGCATATAGATGATGCTTCCGTTTCCGTCGCAGAGGAAAAAGGAAGCGCTCTTCATCAGCTCCAGCCCGCCTCCCTGGATCTGGAAATTTTCCGGAAACACATCAAAAGCCAGGATCACATCTGAATTCTGACACTTCTGCGCAATGGTAATGACCTGTCTTTCGGAAATCGCGTCCTCATAGACATTGGTAAAGATCACATCTCCCTCTGCCTCCACGGCCTTCTGGTACCATTCCGTGGCGTTCACATCATAAGAGGCGTCTCCCTCCCATGGATTGGCCGCCACGATCTCTCCGTCCACTACGGCGTAGGGATCCACTACATCCTCTCCCACTACGACCTGAAAGCGCTCAAAATACACCTTCAGCCAGGTTTCAATGTCCTCCCGGCTCCAGCCCTGCTCGTTCCAGTTTTCCACGGTCTGGGTGCCGAAATTCATGATGGTCTCATAGATGGTCAGATTGTTCCGCTCTTCCGAAGCGTAGCTGCGGGCCAGGGAAAGCCCCTGCTCCTGCATATTCCGAAGGAGCTGCTCCCGGAGCATAAAGAAGACGGCGGCTCCCAGGATCACCAGTACAAACAGCATGATCCAGTAAAGCCGCAGGCTTTTCAGGAACTTTTTCCATCTCTTCTGTTTCTTTTTCATCCCATATCCCCTATCTCTTCAGACTTAAAAAAGCCGCCAGATTCCCCCTCTTTCCTCCGGAAGCCCGGTGAGAAAACAGGAGGTCCGGATTGCAGCAGGTGCAGATGTCCGTCACCGCCAGATGCTCCTCCCGGATCCCCGCCTCCAGAAGGATCTGCCGGTTGGCCTCCCACAGATCCAGCTGGTACTTTCCATCCGGTTTCCGGTCCAGAAGCTTCTCCTGGGCCAGAGCGCCGAAGGCCTTCCGAAACTCCTCCGCCACGTCCTCGCTGACCTCATAACAGTCCCGGCAGATGCTGGGCCCCACACAGGCCAGGACATCTCCGGCCCTGGTCCCGAAGGCTTCCGCCATGGCTTCCAGGGTGCGGGCCCCCATGCGGCCCGCCGTTCCCCGCCATCCTGAATGGGACAGGCCGATGGCCCTGTGGACGGGATCGACAAAGTACAGAGGCACACAGTCGGCATAGAAGGTCACCAGAGGAAGCTCCGGCACATCGGTGATGAGCCCGTCCACATCCTCATAGGGAAGGGGCCGGGAAATCCCGTTTCCGGCATCCGCCTCTCCCACTCTCCGCACATGGGTGGTATGGGTCTGCTGGGACAGCACCATCCGTTCCATGGGCATATGGAGGGCGGCCGCCATCCGCCTGTAATTCTCCATCACATTCTCCCTGCTGTCTCCCCGCTTAAAGCCCAGATTCATGGAAGAAAGGTCTCCGGCGCTGACGCCGCCGAGCCTGGTGGAAAATCCATGGGAGACGATCCCGCACTCTTCCAAAAGAGGGAAATACAAAAACGGCACGCCCTCTTCCTGCCGCTCCTCCAGCGTCCTGGCCGCTCCCCGCTTCCGTTTCCATCTGTCCTCCATATATAACCTCCTTACAGCCAAAAGGCGTCCTTTATGATCCGGATCTCCCCGCCGTCCACAGCGGCCACATCAAACCGGCAGGGGAGCTCTTCCAGCCCCTTTTCCTGTAGATATACCCGGGCCGCAAGTCCTATGGACCGCTGTTTGCGCCTGTCCACAGCCTCTTCCGGGCTTCCGGCTCTCCCGTCCCTTCTGTATTTCACCTCGACAAAGACCAGATATCCTCCCTGACGGGCTATCAGATCGATCTCTCCCATCCGGCAGCGGAAATTCCTCTCCAGGATCTCGTATCCCATGGATTCCAGGAATACGGCGGCCGCTCTCTCATATCTCGCTCCCACCTTCCGGCGGTCCAATCACATCAGCCCCTTCAAAAAACTCCTTCTGTGGATGGGGCATATGCCGTGCTCCCGGATGGCCCGGATATGTTCCGTCGATCCATAGCCCTTGTGCCCCGCGAAGCCGTATTCCGGATACAGCTTATCATACTCCCGCATGATCCGGTCCCTGGTCACCTTGGCGATGATGCTGGCCGCCGCGATGGAAAGGCTCTTGGCATCGCCCTTGACGATGGGCACCTGCCGGATCTCCGGAGACAGCCCGGGAATGGTCACCGCATCGTTTAAGGCCACCTCCGGCACGGGGGAAAGCTGGGAAACCGCCTCCCGCATGGCCTCGTAAGTGGCCTGCAGGATATTGATCTCATCGATGCGGCCGGGACTTACGATCCCCACGCCCACGCTGACGGCTTTTTCCCGGATCTCCTCATAGAGCTCCTCCCGTCTCTTCTCCGAAAGCTTCTTGGAATCGTTGACATAGAGGATCCGGCAGTCTTCCGGCAGGATCACCGCGGCCGCGGCCACCGGTCCCGCCAGAGGGCCTCTGCCGGCCTCATCGATCCCGCAGATGACGCCCAGAGCCTCATACTCCCTCTCGTAGGCCGTCATGTCATAGAGCCGCCTGTACTCCTTCTCCAGAGCCAGCCTGCGCCGCTCATGATCCGCGGCCAGCTTTCTCACTCCGGCCCTGGGATCCTTCTTATAAAGTTCAAGCAATGCGGGGATCTCCGCATTGCCTGCCTGTTCCAACTGCTCTTTCATTTCCTGCATCGTCATATCCGCTCCTACTTATGGTCAATGAATCCGATCTTATTGAACGGCCAGATGCGCAGCCACGCTTTTCCCACGATCTGGCTCCTGTGGACATTTCCCACTGCCGGATCCCGGCTGTCGGAGCTGTCATTGCGGTTGTCCCCCAGCACGAAATACTCGTCCTCGCCCAGGGTGATGGGCTCCGCCGCCCGGTTGGCATACTGGATGGGCTCCAGTCCATAGTCTTCCTCCAGGATCTCTCCATTGATATAGATGTCGCTGCCGATGATCTGGACCGTCTCTCCCGGAAGGCCGATGATCCGCTTGATATAAAACGTGTTTTTGCTGTGGGCAAAGCGGAAGACGATCACGTCGAACCGCTCCGGATCGTGGAACCGGTAGCTCAGCTTCTCCAGGATCAGATTGTCTCCGTCCTCCAAAGTATCGTACATGGAATTCCCGGAGACCTTGGTCCTCTGTCCCACAAACGTGATGATCAGAAACGTGCAGCCAAAGACGATGGCCGCATAGATCAGAAGGCTGATGATCTCCCGGAGGACATTCCTTTCCTTCTTTCGCTTCTGGTCCTTTTCTCTGTCTTTTTCCAGGGCTCTCAGAGTCTCCTCCAATTGCCCCTCTTCCCAATCCTGTCTGTTTTCATCCATTTACGTATTGTCCTGACCCGGAAGCTCCAGGGTGATCCGCCCCAGCCTTCCGCTTCTAAAATCATCCATCAAAAGCTTCGCCGCTTTTCCAAGATCCAGCTCATTCCCCCTGAGGAGACAGTTCCTGTGTCTCGCGATCTGCTCCAGCACGGCCGCCGGCTCCCCCTCCGCTTCTCCTGCGGAAAGCTGATACCGGTCCATTAGCCGTTCCGGACCTGTCTCCTTCAAAAACCGGATCAGCTCCAGGGCCAGACCGTCCACGTCCAGGATGTCGTCCTTGACAGAGCCCAGGAGCGCCAGGCGGATCCCCACCTGTTCATCCTCGAACTTGGGCCACAGGATCCCCGGAGTATCCAGAAGCTCCACTTCCCGGCTCAGCCGTATCCACTGATTCCCTCTGGTCACGCCGGGACGGTTTCCCGTCTTGGCGCAGGCCTTTCCCGCGAAAGAATTGATAAAGGTCGATTTCCCCACATTGGGGATCCCGGCCACCATGGCCCGTACCGGCCGGTTCTTTATGCCCCGGCGCCGGTCCCGCTCCAGCTTCTCCCGGCAGGCCGCAAGGACGGCCGCCTGGACCGGCTTCATATCCGAACGGCGTCTGGAATCGGTCTCCACAACGCCGTAGCCCTTATCCTCGAAAAAGCGGCGCCATGCCGCATTGGCGCGGCTGTCGGCCAGATCCGCCTTATTCAAGAGGATCAGCCGGGCCTTCTGCCGGCCAAGCTCGTCGATGTCCGGATTCCGGCTGGAATAAGGAGCTCTGGCGTCTAAGATCTCGATGACCAGATCCACCAGCTTCAGATCCTCCTGCATGGCCCGTCTGGCCTTGGTCATATGTCCCGGATACCACTGTATCTGCATACCGCAAAATTCCTTTCTAATGTACCAGGCCCAGCTCGGAAAACGGAGAGACCCGCAGCCATACCATGCCCAGGATCTGGTCCCGGCTGACATTGCCCACATTGGCAAAACGGCTGTCCTCGCTGGTGTCCGGATCGTCCCCCAGGACAAAATACTCGTCCTCTCCCAGAGTCACGCCCTCTTCCGCCAGCCCCGGGATGGCAATGGCCTTCGGCATAGCCGTCTCATTTCCATCCACATAGAGCTTTCCGTCCCGGATCTCCACAGTCTCTCCCGGAAGGCCTACGATGCGCTTCACATAAGTCTTTCCCGTGCCTTCTCCGGTGCGGAAAGCCACCACATCCATCCGCTTCGGCTTTCCGAAATTATACCACAATTTATTTAATAAAACAACATCTTCCCCCTGGAGGGTCGGTTCCATGGAGCGCCCTGTGACGGTGACCCGCTCCCCGAACATCATGACCACAAAAAGAGCCAGCGTGACCACCGTCACCAGATTGACGGCCCAGCCCAGCAGAGTCCGGAACTTTCCCTGACCCTGGTCTTCTTCCTCATGAAAATACCGTTTCACTTTTGTTCCTCCAAACCCTGAAGAAAGGAAAAGGGACAAGATACCTAAGTATTTGTCCCCTTCAAATCCCGATTCGATTAACGAACTCTCTCTTTGACCTTGGCTGCCTTTCCTACCCGGTCTCTTAAGTAGAACAGCTTCGCCCTTCTTACCTTACCTCTCCGTACGACCTCGATCTTCTCAACAAAGGGAGAATGTACCGGCCAGGTCTTCTCAACGCCGATGCCGTTGGACGTCTTCCTGACGGTAAAGGTTTCCTTCGCGCCGCCGTTCTGTCTCTTGATGACGGTACCCTCGAAGATCTGGATCCTCTCACGGCTGCCTTCCTTGATCTTATTGTGTACCCTGACGGTATCGCCGACACGGAACGCGTCTACGGACTCTTTCATCTGTCCTGCTTCGATTTCTCTGATAATGTCGTTCATCTGCGACCTCCTTATGATTGTTGGATGTTCTTAATGCATACGCAGCAGCGGACCATCTCTTATCTCTCACAACTTTCTTACCTTATCATATTTCCCCGGGAAAATCAAGTGTTTTCAACAGTTCTTTTTCTTTTTCCGTCAGGTTGGCCTGCTTCAAAAGATCCGGCCTGTATTTGGCCGTCCGGAGCACCGACTGCTCCCTGCGCCACTTGTCCACGTTCCCGTGATGGCCCGAAAGCAGCACCTCCGGCACCTTCCTGCCCATGAATTCCTCCGGCCTTGTATACTGGGGATATTCCAAAAGACCGTCATAGAAGGTCTCCACTTCCGTGGAGGCCTCGTTGTGAAGGGCGCCTGGAAGCAGCCTGGAAATGCAGTCGATCATCATCATCGCCGGAAGCTCTCCTCCCGTCAGCACATAATCCCCCGCCGACACATAGTCGGTGACGATCATCTCCAGCACCCGCTCGTCGATCCCTTCATAGTGGCCGCAGAGGAAGATCAGCTCCTCCTCCTTTGCCAGCTCCTCCGCCATGGACTGGTTGAACACCTTTCCCTGGGGAGTCATATAGAGCACCCTGGGCTTCCTGCCGATGCGGTCCACCACCGACCGGTAAGCGCCATACACCGGACCAGCCTGCATCACCATGCCGGCGCCGCCGCCGTATGGAGAATCGTCCACCCGGTTGTGCTTGTTTTCCGCATAGTCCCGGATGTCCACCGCCTCCAGATGCAGGACGCCCTTTTCCTCGGCCCGGCCGATGACGCTGGTCCGCAGGCCGTCCAGGACCATCTGGGGAAATAAGGTCAATATATAGTAATCCATCATCTTCCGCCTCTATAAATCCAAAAGCCCGTCCAGCACATGGATCAGGACTTCACCCTTTTCCAGATCCACGGAAAGCACGCACTCCGGGATGACCGGAAGGAGCAGGGGCTTTCCCTCTTTTCTCTCCACCTCGTAAACGTCATTGGCGCCGGTCTGGAGCACATCCTTTATGGTCCCCAGCTCTTCTCCCTCGTCGCTGCGCACCAAAAGACCGATGAGATCGGCGATATAGTACTCTCCCTCTTCCAGAGGGACCGCGTTCTCCCTGGTGACCCAGAGCTCCGCGCCCTTATATCCCTCCACCTCTTCGATGCGGTCGAGGCCCTTGAACTTGACGATCACAAACTGCTTGAAAAATTTGACTCTCTCTACCTCCAGGTCCCTGGTCTCCCTTTTGGCCTCCAGGATCACTTCCCTCAGATCCCGGAACCTGGCCGGATCATCGGTGGTGGGAAACACCTTCACCTCTCCCTTGAGACCATGGGTAGACGAGATGACGCCGACCCGCAGCTTCGATACCATACTTTCCTCCATCCTGTCTGCAAAAAGCTCCGAACATCCCGTATAGTAAGACTGCCGCGGCTAAGCCGCGGCAGAGCTCTCGCTACTGGATCTCCAGAACTGCTTTTTTGTCTTCTCTGGAAGCCGCCGCCTTGACGACGGAGCGGATCGCCCTCGCGATCCTCCCCTGCTTCCCGATGACCTTGCCCATATCGGCCGGATCCACGGAAAGCTCCAGGACGGTCTCCTTCCCATTCTCGGTCTCCGAAACGGAAACCGCATCGGGATTGTCCACCAGAGCCTTTGCAATTACTTCAACCAATTCTTTCATCGCCATACCTCCAGTGCCGATTACTTCTCAACGCCGGCGATCTTGAGCAGCTTGGCAACGGTATCCGTAGGCTGCGCGCCGTTGGAAAGCCATTTCTTAGCCAGCTCCTCATCAATCTTGATCACACTGGGATCTTTTGTGGGGTCATAGTATCCCACCTCCTCGATGAACCTGCCATCTCTGGGGGAACGGGAATCTGCGACGATAATTCTATAGAAAGGCGCCTTCTTCTGCCCCATCCTTTTCAGTCTCATTTTTACTGCCATCTGTATTCACCTCCTTAATATGGAACTCATATTATTGATTTATCAAAAAGGAAGTTTAAACCTGCCTTTTTTTCCGCCTTTTCCCATCATGCCGGACATCTGCTTCATCATCTTCCGGCTCTGCTCGTGCTGCTTCATCAAACGGTTGACCTCGGCGATCTCCACGCCCGCTCCGGCCGCGATCCGCTTCTTCCTGGAAGGATTGATCAGATCCGGATTGGAACGCTCCGCCGGCGTCATGGAATAGATGATGGCTTTCGTCCGGTCCATGGCCCGCTCGTCGATGGTGACGTTCTTCATCTTGCTCCCGATGCCGGGAAGCATGCTCAGCATGTCTCCGATGCCGCCCATCTTCTGGATCTGGTCCATCTGCTCCAGATAGTCGTTGAAGTCGAACTCCGCCTTCTTCATCTTCCGTTCCAGCTTCTTGGCCTGTTCCTCGTCGAACTGGGCCTCCGCCTTCTCGATCAGGGTGAGGACGTCGCCCATACCCAGGATCCTGGAAGCCATCCTGTCGGGATAAAACTGTTCCAGATCGGAAAGCTTCTCTCCCATGCCCACATAGAAAATGGGCTTTTCCGTCACGGCCCGGATGGAAAGAGCCGCGCCGCCTCTGGTATCTCCGTCCAGCTTGGTCACGATCACGCCGTCGATGCCCACTTTCTCATTGAACATGCTGGCCGCGTTCACCGCATCCTGTCCAGTCATGGCATCCACCACCAGGACCGTCTGGTCCACCTGGACGTTTTCCTTGATCTTGATGAGCTCCGTCATCATCTCTTCGTCGATATGGAGCCGGCCTGCCGTATCCAGGATCACCACATTGTTCCTGTTTTTGGCCGCGTGCTCGATGGCCGCCTTGGCGATATTGACCGGATCATGCCGGTCTCCCATGGCAAACACCGGGACGCCCTGCTTCTCTCCATTGACCTGCAGCTGCTTCACCGCCGCCGGACGGTAGACGTCGCAGGCCACCAGCAGGGGACTCTTCCCCTTGGCCTTGAACTTGCCCGCCAGCTTGGCGGCCGTGGTGGTCTTTCCCGCGCCCTGGAGACCCGCCATCATGATGACCGTCAGGGCGCTTCCCGGATTCAGCCGGATCTCTGCCGTCTCCGAACCCATGAGCCGGACCATTTCCTCGTTGACGATCTTAATGACCATCTGTCCGGGCGTCAGGCTCTCCAGCACATCCTGCCCCACGGCCCTGGCCTCCACGGACTTGATGAACTGCTTCACCACCTTGAAGCTGACGTCCGCCTCCAGGAGCGCCATCTTGACCTCCTTGAGAGCGGCCTTCACATCCGCTTCGCTTAAACGGCCCTTGCCCCGCAACTTCTTGAATACATTCTGCAATTTATCGGATAAACTCTCAAATGCCACTTTTTCCTCCGCTGCACCTTACAGCCTGCTGATCTCCCCGGACAGCTCTTCGATCTGAAGGATCAGCTCACGGCTGCCGGTCTCTAAAAACTCCTGGGTCAGACGGTGGATCTCCCGGACCTTTTCCTGGGTCTTCAAAAACTTCTCCACCAGTCCCAGCTTCTCTTCATAATTTTGCAGGGTGCGGCTGCATCGCCTGATCAGGTCATGGACCCCCTGTCTGGAGATCCCATGCTCCTCAGCCGCTTCGCTCAGAGAAAGGTCGTTGAACACCACGTCTTCGTAGACCTTCTTCTGATGGTCAGTCAGAAGCTCTCCGTAAAAATCATATAAAAGCGTCTGTTCTACGATTCTTTCCATAGTTTTCACCGCCTTCCTTATCATACAGGACGGACCGGTGGCTGTCAAGCTTTTTTTCTTGACACCGTTCTTTTTTTCCTTTATGCTTGACTTACCGCTCCCGGTCGGTGATACACTCCGCCAGGGCTTCTATCAATTCTCTCGGATACAGCTCCCAGTTCATTTCGACTCTCAGCTTCTCCTCCAAAAACTCCCTTCCTCCATACCGGAAAAACACATCCCGGACAGTCCGCAGGTTCTTCTCCAGATTTTCGATGCGGACTCCCTCCTTCTCGGCCACGGGCCGGTATACCTCTCTGCGTATCCTGCACAGCCGCTTCTCATCTTCTTTCACCCTCTGGATACAGCCCACCAGACAGGAAAATCCTTTATAACTTTTCAGATAGTGCAGCTCTCTCAAAAGCTCCTCAAGAGACATCCGCCTCTCCCCCTGTCCCTTTTGTCCAAATCACAGTCAAGTGTACAATACAGGACTCGAAAAGGCAAGCGCCGCCTTTATTAATATTGAGTTTTATCCTTCTGTTAGAGTAATAAGAGCTATCAATGGTGAGTTGTCCTGGACAGGATTTTACTGTTAAACTATTAAAGAACATTTTCTTACATATTTTTACAGAAATTCCGTTTTTGACCAGAAAGGAACCCTGCCGTGTCCCAGCCCAAATTACCCAAGGACTGCAATGCCAGCCATTACCAGACCCTTTCCCTAAATCTCAAATATTACAGGAACCGACTGCGGATGACCCAGGCTCAGGTGGCTTCTCTGGCGGATATTTCTGTCAAATACCTGTCTCTGATCGAATCGGCTTCTTTTCAGAACCCTCCTTCCCTGGAAGTGATCTTTGACCTGGCCCGTGCGCTGGGCATCGAGCCATTCCAGCTGTTCAAGGAGCTGTGACCGCCCGCAGGAGGATGGACCATGACCGCAAAACAGACCGCTGCCAGACAATTTTATGAGAACTGGAAAAGCCGCGGATATGAAAAGGGAGACTGCCAGCCCTTCTGGCTTTCACTGCTCCGGGACGTATTCAACGTGCCTTCGCCGGAGCAGTTTATTTTTTTTGAGGAAAAGGTCTTCCTGGATCATACCAGCTTCATAGACGCTTCGATCCCTTCGACCCATGTGCTGATCGAGCAGAAGAGCCGGGGCAGGGACTTAAACAAGCCCATCCGCCAGTCCGACGGCACGCTCCTCACTCCGTTCCAGCAGGCCAAGCGGTATTCGGCAGAGCTTCCCTATTCCATGCGTCCCAGATGGATCGTGACCTGCAACTTTGAAGAATTCTATGTATATGACATGGAGCGGCCCGGCGGGGATCCCGAGATCATCCTGCTCAAGGACCTTCCGGAGGAATCCTACAGACTCCAGTTTCTCGTGGATACCGGAAACGAGTCCATCAAAAAAGAGATGGAAGTCTCCCTTCAGGCCGGAGAGCTGGTGGGGGTGCTCTATGACGCCCTGCTCAGCCAATATGCGGATCCTTCCAACGAGCATACCCTGAAAAGCCTCAACATCCTCTGCGTCCGCCTGGTATTCTGCCTCTACGCGGAGGACGCGGGCATATTCGGCCGTCACGGGATGTTCCACGATTATCTGGCCGAAAACGACACCCGCCATATGAGGAAGGCTCTTTCAGAGCTGTTCCGGATCCTGGACACGAAGCCGCAGGAACGGGACCCCTATCTGAAGGACGACAATCCCGCCCTGGCGGCTTTTCCCTATGTCAACGGCGGCCTCTTCGCCGATGCGGATATTGAGATCCCGCCCTTCACGGACGAGATCCGGGACCTTCTCCTGAATCGGGCCAGCGAGAGCTTCAACTGGGCGGACATAAGCCCCACCATCTTCGGCGCCGTCTTTGAGAGTACCTTAAACCCGGAGACGCGCCGGGCAGGAGGCATGCACTACACTTCCATCGAAAACATCCACAAGGTCATCGACCCTCTGTTCCTAGACGGCCTGCGGGCGGAGCTGGAAGCCATAAAGGAGACCGCCGTGCTCCGCGCCAGGACAAGGCGGCTGAAGGAATTCCAGGACAAGCTATCCCGCCTCACCTTTCTGGATCCCGCCTGCGGCAGCGGGAACTTCCTGACAGAGACTTACCTCTCCCTGCGCCGCCTGGAAAATGAAGTCCTGGGACTTCTCCACAACGGCCAGATCGTGCTGGACTTTGGAAATCCCATCCAGGTATCCATCGGGCAGTTCTACGGCATCGAGATCAACGATTTTGCCGTGACGGTGGCGAAGACGGCTCTCTGGATCGCGGAGAGCCAGATGATGAAGGAGACCGAGGACGTGGTCCATATGAGCCTGGACTTCCTCCCCCTCAGATCCTACGCCAACATCACGGAAGGAAACGCCCTGCGGATGGACTGGGAAAGCGTCGTGCCAAAGGAAAAGCTCAACTATATCATGGGGAATCCGCCGTTTGTGGGAGCACGCCTCATGTCTCCCAGACAAAAAAGCGAAGTCCTTTCCGTTTTTTCAGGGTGGAAAAATGCCGGGAACCTGGACTATGTCTGCTGCTGGTATAAAAAATCCACCGACTTTATCCAGGGCACCGAGATCCGGTGCGCTCTCGTGTCCACAAATTCCATCACCCAGGGGGAAGCCGTGACGGATCTCTGGAAACCTCTATTTCAAATGGGCGTGCATTTCGACTTTGCCTGCAGGAGCTTCGTATGGAACAGCGAAGCGCAGAATACGGCCCGTGTCCACTGCGTCATCATCGGATTCAGCACCGCCCGCAATCCGAAAGAAAAAGTCCTCTATACCTCCGACCGTCCCCAGACAGTAAACAGGATCAACGGATACCTGCTGGACGCAGAAAACATCTTCATAGAAAAAAGGAAACAGCCGCTTTCCTCTGTCCCTCCCCTCCTTCTGGGCGGACAGGCCATTGACGGCGGAAATCTGATTCTAACGGAAGAGGAAAAAGATGCGCTTTTGAAAAAAGAACCGCGGGACCTTGCTTTTATCCGTCCTTATATGATGGGAAAAGATTTCATCAGCCGGAAACCCAGATACTGCATATGGCTGGTGGATGTTCCGCCTTCTGAAATAGCCAGATCGCCCCTGCTCTTAAAGCGGATAGAAAAGGTAAAAATATTCCGGGAATCCAGTTCCAGGACAAACACATTAAAAGCCGCCCAGACTCCGGGACTATTTGCCTCCATCGTAGAATGTCATGGCAGCTATGTAGCGATCCCCAAAGTCTCTTCCCAGGCGAGACGCTATATTCCCATGGATTTTCTGCCCGGCGTCATCATTCCGGGAGACAAGCTGTTCACGATGTCAAACGCCTCGCTCTATCATTTCGGCGTACTGACCTCCAACGTCCATATGGCCTGGATGCGGGCTGTCGCCGGACGCCTGAAGAGTGATTACAGCTATTCAAGCACCATCGTCTACAACAACTTCCCCTGGCCGGATCCCACCGCTTCCCAGAAAGCCAGGATCGAGCGCGCCGCCCAGGGGATCCTGGACGCCCGCGCCCAGTATCCGGACAGCAGTCTGGCCGATCTCTACGACGAACTGACCATGCCGCCGGGGCTACGCAGGGCCCACCAGGCCAACGACCGGGCCGTCATGGAAGCCTATGGTTTTCCGGTCCGGGAGACCACGGAAGCTTCCTGCGTGGCCGCCCTGATGGACCTCTACCGGGAGCTTTCCTCCCGCTGAAGCCGGGACTGCTACAGCCTCATGTATCCGGACATGATGCAGATGCCGGCGGCTCCTGTTTCCTCCACTTCTTTCTCTTTCGACCGGTCCATCCCCCCTATGCCGTACACGGGGATCCTGACGGCAGAGGCGATTTCCCGCAGGAAGGATAAGCCTCTGGGCGGGAGCCCTTTTTTGCAGTCCGTGGCGAAGATATGGCCCGCCGTCAGATACCCGGCGCCCAGTCTCTCCGCCAGGACTGCCTCCTCCAGGCTGTGGACGGAGATCCCCAAAAGCTCCGGCTTCCAGTCCTTCCCCGCCCTTTCCCAGACAGGAAGCGGACAGTGGAGCCGCGGGCAATGCAGCTCCTTTGCCGTCTCCACATGGCTGTGGAGCGCGCAGGGCACTCCTTTCTCCCGGCAGACCGCAAGGACCTGCCGGGCCAGCTCCCCATAAGCATCCTCCGAAAGATCCTTTTCCCGCAGGATCACCAGATCCGGCCGGGGAAGCCCCTCTGTCTCTTCCTGTCCCGGCAGCTCCAGGATGCGCCGGAGCTGCCGGGGCAGAGGCCGTCCGGAAAGCTTCCTGTCGGTGACGGCGATATATTTCATGACTGCCTCCTATACATATACATAGTCGTTCATGACCGGCTCCAGTCCACGGGCCCGTATGGCCTGACAGACCTCTTCCACGCCGCGCCCGTCGGCGATCTCAAACTGATCGTCTCCCTGCTCTCCGCCTTCCGTATGGCTCCCGATGCCGGTACTGACTCCGGCGGAGATCTTGGTGGCCGCCAGACCTACGACATGATCCCGGAATCCGGCCCGTTCCCTGGTGGAGATGGTCAGTCCCGCATACGGCATAAAGATCCGGTACGCGCACATCACCTGGAGGAGCTGGGTCTCATGGACATCCTGGGGATTGATCTTGTCATTGTTGATGATGGGCCGGAGTCTGGGACAGGAAAAGGAGATCTCCGCATGAGGATATTTCCGCTGCAAAAGCCATGCGTGGAGTCCGGTGGCAAAGGCATCCTTCCGGAAATCATCCAGGCCCAAAAGCGCCGCGAAGGCGACTCCCCGCATCCCGCCCATCAGAGCCCGCTCCTGGGCGTTCACCCGGTAAGGAAAGACCCGCTTATGTCCGGAAATATGCAGGGATTCATACTTCTCCAGATGGTAAGTCTCCTGGAAGACCGTCACATAATCCACCCCGCAGCGGTGAAGATACGCGTATTCTTCTGAATTCATGGGATAGACCTCGATGCCCACCATCTTAAAATATTTCTTTGCCAGCCTGCACGCCTCTCCGATATAAGAGACATCGGACATATGACGGCTCTCTCCGGTCAGGATCAGGATCTCCTCCAGACCTGTGGCGGCGATGGCCTGAAGCTCCCGCTCGATCCCTTCCATGGAAAGCTTGGCCCTCCGGATCCTGTTGTGGCAGTTAAAGCCGCAGTAGATACAGAAATTTTCACAATAATTGGAAATATAGAGGGGCGTGAACAGATACACCGAAGAGCCAAAATGCTTCCTGGTCTCCACCCCGGCTCTCCTGGCCATCTGTTCCAGAAAAGGCTCCGCCGCCGGAGAGAGGAGCGCTCCGAAATCCTCGGGAGAGAGGTTCTCCTTTTCCAGGGCCCGCTTCACATCCTCCGCTCCATACCGGCTGTAGTCGTAGGCCTCCATCCCTTCCAGCACCTGCTCCATCACCCGGGAAGGGATCTGTTCCATCCCCTCCATATATTCCATGGGATCCGTCCTCTCCATCCGGAGATACTTCTCCACTTCTTCCTCTGTCAAAAACTGGTTCTCTGTCTGTCCTTCCATGTCCGTCCTCCTTTAGTCCCTTAAAAATCCCGTCAGCGGCGAAGAAGCGTCCGCCCCTTTATCCAACACACGTCCCGGTCCTGCCAGATAAGCCTCTCTTCCTGCCTCGATGGCCTTTTTGAAGGCTCCGGCCATCTGCCGGATGTCTCCTGCCGTGGCCACAGCCGTATTGGCCATGACGGCGGCCACGCCCATCTCCATGGCTTCGCATGCCTGGGAAGGACGGCCGATTCCCGCGTCCACGATCACCGGAAGATCCATCTCATCCACCAGGATCTGGATAAACTCTTTTGTACAAAGTCCCTTATTGGAGCCGATGGGCGCCGCCAGCGGCATGATGGAGGCAGCCCCCGCATCCCGCAGGGCCCTGGCCACATTCAGGTCCGGATACATATAGGGCATGACCACGAAACCCTCTTTTGCCAGGATCTCGGTGGCCTTTATGGTCTCATAGTTATCCGGGAGCAGGTACTTGGAATCGTGGATCACCTCGATCTTGACGAAATCCCCGCACCCCAGCTCCCTGGCCAGTCTCGCGATCCTCACTGCCTCCTCGGCGTTCCTGGCGCCGGAAGTATTGGGAAGCAGCGTCACTCCCTCTGGGATATAGTCCAAAATACTGGAAGTCTCGCTGTTGGCCCGGCGCACCGCCAGGGTGATGATCTGGGCGCCGGCCTGCTCCACCGCGGCCTTCACCAGATCCAGATTGTATTTCCCGGAACCCAGGATAAACCTGGAAGTAAATTCATGTCCTCCCAATGTCCATGTATCTTGTTTCATCATCGTTTCTCCTCTCTCTGTCCGGCTTTTTCTTCCGGCTCTTTTTTCTGTGACGGCCGCGGTTCCCGCGGCCAGGCTTTCCAAACTCTGTCCTGCCGTCATGGCTCTGTCTCCCCCAGCAGCAGCCGGACCGCCATATTGGCTTCCATCCCGGCGCAGGTCATGACTCTGGGCGCCATGAGGCACATCCCCGTTTCGATATCCGAAGTGCCGTCCCCGGCCACATAGAGCCTGGACATGGGCCTCTTCACCGTCATGAGGCCGGTGCTTCCGTAACCTGCCATCCCGGAGCCGGATACAAGAAACGTTTCCGGCAGAGCGCCCAACAGACTGTTGACCAGCATGGCCTTTTCCTCCGGCCTGTCAAAGGCCTCGCAGACCACATCGCAGCCCGCAAAGAGCGCCGCCGCGTTTTCCGCAGTGACCTTTGTATCCACAGTCCGGATCTCCAGATAAGGATTGATCTCCTCCAGGATCTCCCGGATGGCCTCTGTTTTTTTCTTTCCCAAATGGGAGATCCCGTAAGCCTGCCTGTTGAGGTTCGTCAGGTCCACCCGGTCATAGTCCGCCAGGATCAAATGTCCCACAAAGCTCCTGGCCAGCATGACGGCGATGTGGGACCCCAGCCCTCCCAGACCGGCGATCCCCACGGTGCTCTCCTCCAGCTTCTTTGCCTTCTCCCTGGGAAAACGGCTTGACAGCGCCTTCCGGAAAGCTTCCTGATCCGGTATATCCCGGCGTTTTTTTCCTTCCTCCATGGTTCAGCCCCCTCCCACGAAGCTGACCACTTCGATGCTGTCTCCGTCCAGAAGACGGGTCTTTCCGTACATGGCCCTGGGAACGATCTCCCCGTTGCGCTCTACCGCAACCCGCTCCCGCGAAAATCCTGCCTCCGACAGCCAGTCTTCAAGGAGTTTTCCCTCCGCTTTCGGTTCTTCCTTTCCATTTATGATTACCACGTCTCTCCTCCTTTTCCGCTTTTCCTCTTCAAGATGGACCAGGCGCGCCGCCCGCGGGAAGACGTATTTCCCGCGCCAACGCAAAAACGGGCACACGAAGAACTACACCCGTGGTGGTGTACCCCTTCGTGTGCCCGTTTCCGGTTCACACTCTGTCCTATATTATACGTCTTTTTTCAATTCTGTCAACTCCTGATCCCGAATCTCATCCCGGATCATCCTGGCTGCCTCCTCGATGGAAAGTCCCATGGCCATGCTGATCTCCCCATATAAGTTCGCTTCTGCCATTTTCATATACTTTTCATCAATATATGTGACCTTTTTCCCTGCCAGCCTCCGGTCCCGCTTGCGCACATGGATGGTCTTGATGATCCGGATCCAGTCCCGGCAGTCGTACCTTCTGGCCAGCTCCCGGTACTGCTCCTCCCGCTTCTTTTCATTGGAGATCCAGATCGCCTCCAAAGAAGGGATCTCTTTCAAAAGCGCTTCCGCCTCTCCGGCCGTTATCACCTTCCGCATCACCAGCTTCTCGCTGTCCACCGGCGCATAGATCCGGCTTCCCCTGGAGTAAACCGGTTCCAGCTCATAATACAGCACGCCCTTTTTCAGCTCCGGCATCTCGGCAATGTCCAAGATCCTGCACACTCCGTTATGATCGCAAACAATATATTCCCCTACCTGGAACATGTAACGGCCTCCTTTTCTCATCTTTTTTCGCCCATCTGTGTCTATTTTATCACAAATCCAGGTTCCATGTAAGGGAAAACCGATCACTTCTTAGATTTTTGTAAAAAGTGCCGGGGATTTCCCGGCACTTTTTTGTGCATAATCTCTATCTGCACTCCATCAGGATCTCATAGACTTCGCTGAGGCTCAGTTTCCTGGGATTGCTCTCGATGAGATTGCAGGTATCGGCCACCTTCCGCAGAAGCTCCGGCGTCACCGGTTCCCTGGATTTAAGCTGGCTCAGCTTTGTGGGAAGGCCGCACGCCCGGATAAAATCCGCTAGAGCTTCCACGGCCTCTTGCGCCGTGGATACGCCGAAAACTTCTTTCCCCAGCCTCCGGAACTTCTCTTCGGCATCCTTTACGATATGACGGTAATAGGCCGGATGGATCACGGCCAGTCCCTGTCCGTGGTTGCAGTCGGTATACGCGCCCAGCTGATGCTCGATCTGGTGGGCCTGGAAATCCGTCACTCTCCCGACTTTCAAGATCCCGTTTTCCGCCATGGCGGAATCCCACATCAAGTTTCCTCTCGCCTGCATATCGTCCGGATCCTCCAGGAGCCTCCGCATATTGGCCACCGTATTCTTCATGATGGCCAGAGCCACATCGTCGGAGACGTTGTCCCGGTCAGAATTTCCCAGATACGTTTCCATGGCGTGGCTCAAGGTGTCAAAGGCTCCGGAGATCACCTGCATCCTGGGAACGGAAGCGGTGTAGGCGGGATCCAGGATGGCGAACCTGGGGGCCGCGGCAGCCATCCCGGCCTTGATGCGCTTCTCCCTTCTTCATCCAGGTTCCTGCCTCCGCAGGATCCCTGTGCCTGCTCTTCGTTCCCAACTCTCAGCTCTGCTGCCAGATCCAGCACAGCCCATTGTAAAAATATTCCATCGCGTACTCTCCGCTGTGGGTCCCGCCTTCCTGCTCCAGGAAGTACAGGTTCCCCTCTCTTTCGTTGTCGGCATACCGGAACATCCCGCTTCCCTCTCCTGCCATGGCCTCGATCTGGCTCTTAAAAGAAGCGTAGGCAAAATCTTCCGTGCCGGAGGCCGCGAAAATAAAGAAATCGTTCCAGGAATACCCGGCTTTCTCCGCCATGGCCGCCATTTCGCCTCCATCCTGCGTCAGGCTTCCGCTGGAAGGCATAAAATAGCGGAAATAATCCAGACAATACTGGAAAGTCCTCCATGTGGCCACAGACCCCATGGAAAATCCGCAGAACGCTCTGTGATCCCTGGAGGCGCGGAGCCCCTCTTCGCTGGTATCGGCGGCATATGTGCTGTAGGCGCCTTCCACCGCCGGGATCAGGTCATGGACCAGCTCATTGTGATAATTTTCCGTAAGCCGGAGGGCCAGCGAATAATCGGAGCTGTCCGACCCGCTCTCGTTGTTGTAAGTGGGACAGACCACGATCATCGGCTGGATATCTCCATGGGAGATCCCATTGTCCAGGACGTTTTTGAATGTGCCGGGCGCGTCCGGCGTTCCCAGATACGTCGTCTCATCGCTCCAGCCTCCGTGCATCAGATAAAACACGTTGTAAGTCTGTTCCTCCGAATACCCGTAAGGCAGATAGACGATGGCCCGCTTGCGGATCACCTTTTCCTGACTCTCATAAGTCATGGACTCATACGTGTCGTATTCCAGTTCCGTCAATGTCCCCGGATGTTCAGAAGCTTCCCAGTACTCTCCGGGGATCTGCGAAAGCGCAGCCGGGAGCGTATCGCCGGTCAAGATCCCGCTCTCCTGCTCTCCTTCTGTCTCCTGGGAAGCTCCGGAACTTTCTGTTTCCAAAGCCCGGCTCTCCGACAAGCTGCCTCCTGTCGGAGCTGCCGTCCTGGTCTCCATCCCATCCTCCGGCTGTCCGCAGCCCGCGGCCAACAAAAATACTGCCAGCAGAGCGGCCGGCAGTCTGTATCTCTTCACAGCTCCACCTCCTTTTGGCTCTGTATCTATTATAGAGCCAAAAAGGCGGCGGAAGAATCCCCGTATTTGTTATAGGATATATACCTAAAGGTTTCTACCGGCTCCTCTATTTCCGGTACAGGCAGCCGTCGCCGCCCATGAGCCTGGTCATCTCCTCGATCCGTTCCAGCGGAAAAGGCGGCTGGGACAGCGGTCTCATGGCGATGGACATCAACTTCATGGGATTGTCGTCGGCAGCGGTCCTGTTGGAGCTGAGATGGCCGCAGCGGCGGCAGCGGTGTATGACCGCCCACTCTCCATTTTTCCGGACCCATACGCCCACCGGATCCATGATCCCTCCGCAGTCCGCCTCCCGGTCCCCCGGCTCTATATCCAGATGGAGGCTGCTGAGACAGTTGGGACAGTGATTGCGGTGTCCGCTCCCGGCCCCGGCAGATACCACCGGCCGCCCGCAGACCTTGCAGGTAAAGCTGTCTGTGCAGCCATGGGTTTTATAGTATCCTTTCTCATATTGTTTCCGTTTATTCTCTCTGTTCATATCCGTTCTCCTCCGCCGTTTCCAGCATGATCTTCATATATTTCTTCAAAGCGTCCCTGTATTTCTGCGTCAGCATAAGATACTGACGCTGCTCCTCCTCGGTCCATTCGCCCCAGATCCTGTTCTCGATCTCAAAAAGCGGAAAGATCCTCTCTCTGGCAAAGTTCTTCCCCCGTTCCGTCAGGCAGACGATGGTATTCCGCCCTATTCCCTGCTCCATATATACGATCCCATCCTTCTCCAGCCTGCGGATGGCAGAGTTGATGGTCTGTCTGCTGATCCCCGTCAGTCTGCTGATGTCCCGCTGGAGGCAGCGGTCCCCCTGCTCGCAGATGACGTATAAGATATTCTGAACGCTGTCGGAAATCCCCATCTTCACAGCCGCTTCATGATACAGGGCATTGATCTCTCCGGACAGATGCGTATATTCCCTCGTCTTCAGATAGTGCATATCCTCTCCTCCTTGTACGATTTCGGACATCTTTATTATATCCGATTTCGTACATCTGTCAAGAGGAATTTAAAAAAGGATCCTGCTCTTTGTCAGGATCCTCCTATTCTCCGCCGGTTATGCGTGGACGGCCCGCAGGACCGCCCGCTTCACCCGCCCGTATACTTCATAAATGCCGCAGAATTTGTCGGCGTAGACGATGACCATGCCCTCCCGGCTCCTGGGCGGAACGGGAGTCAGAGGCCACATATGCCGCAGGATGATGTTTTCTTCCATCGGCGTCAGGGAAAAATATTTCCTCGCGTTCTTAAGAGCTGCCCTGGGATGGGTAAATCCATGGATGTGGTTCTTCTCCGTGTGCCAGTCATAGAGGAACATATCGTGCAGCAGTCCGCCTCTGGCCGCCGCCCTGTAATCCCACCCATGCTTCCGGCAGATGCGGTAGCTCAAATATGACACCTGGATGCAGTGATCCTTGGTGGTGGTATTCCCATGCTGGATGAACCGGTCCATGGACTGGAATACCGGGTGCTCCATGATGTCCTTTACGCAGGCCATATACCCTCTGTCCCGCTCATACTCCTCCCTGGAGACCCATCCCGTATCCGCTGCCCATTCCTGCGCCCGCTCCAGCTCTTTTCCCCTGAGCACGATCTGGCGCCGGAGGCTCTCTCTCTTATAAGACATTGTAGAGCTCCTCATACTTCTTCGCGGAGCTGGTCCAGGAGAAATCCCTGGCCATGCCTCTGTCGATGATCTTGTTCCACTCCCGCTTTTTGTTGTAATACGTATTCTTCGCGTACATGATGCTGCCCAGCATCTCATGGGCATTGTAATTGGCAAAGGAAAAACCTGTGCCGGTGCTCTCATATTCGTTGTAGGGCTCCACCGTGTCCTTCAGGCCGCCGGTCTCCCGGACGATGGGCACCGTGCCGTAACGGAGACTGATGATCTGGCTCAGGCCGCAGGGCTCAAAGAGACTGGGCATGAGGAACGCATCGCAGGCTGCATAGACCTTGTGGGACATGGGCTCTGAGTAGTAGATATTAGCCGACACGCTGTCATGATATTTCCAGTCATAGTGGCGGAACATATTCTCATACTTGGCATCTCCCGTCCCCAGGATCACAAACTGAAGATCGTCCGAGCAGATCTGATCCATCACGCACTGCACCAGATCCAGTCCTTTCTGATCCGTAAGCCGGGACACGATGCCGATCATGAACTTCTTGGGATTTACTTCCAGCCCCAGTTCCTTCTGGAGGCCGGTCTTGTTCTTGAATTTTTCCTTACGGAAGGTCCTGGCGTCGTAGTTCTGGAAGATATGGGGATCCACGGCCGGATCATACTCCTCATAATCGATGCCGTTGACGATCCCCCACAGATCGCCGGAGCGGGCCCGCATAAGCCCGTCCAGGCCCTCCCCGTAGAAGGGAGACTTGATCTCCTGGGCATAAGTATTGCTGACGGTGGTCACCTTATCCGCGTAGACGATCCCGCCCTTCAGCATATTGCCGTTTCCATAGGACTCCAGCTTATCCGGAGTAAAGTAATAATCGGAAAGCTCCGAAAGCCTCTGGATCACCTCCACGCTCCAGACCCCCTGGAACTTCAGGTTGTGGATGGTCATGATGGACTTGATCCCCTGATAAAAGGGATTCGCCAGGAACTTATCCTTCAAATGGACCGGGATCAGCCCCGTCTGCCAGTCGTGGCAATGGATGATGTCCGGCCGGAAGTCCAGCACCGGAAGCGCCGAAAGCACGGCCTTGGAGAAAAACGCGAATTTCTCCAGATCGAAATACATATCGGTATAAGGCTTATCGCCGCTGAAATACCATTCATTGTCTACAAAATAAAAGATGACGCCGTCCTGCTCGATCTTAAAAAGTCCCACATACCGGTCCTGCCACATGTAGTTCATGTAAAAATTCGTCAAATACTGGGCCCGCTCCCGGAATTTATCAGGAATACACTGATAATAGGGGAGGATCACACGGACATCATACTGCTCCTTGTCAAAATATTTCGGCAGAGAACCGACCACGTCCGCCAACCCGCCTGTCTTGATAAACGGAACACACTCCGACGCTGCAAATAAGATCTTCTTCACTCTGCTACCTCCAGGCATACCTTTTTCCATAAAAAACCCTTCTATTATTTATTATACTAGATTCCTTATGAATATGGAAGCAGTTTCCCCCGGAAAATCTTTATTTATTTTTGTATTCCAGCCGGATCTTATCGGCGATCAGAGCCACAAACTCCGAATTGGTGGGCTTTCCTTTCCCCGTGTTGATGGTATAGCCGAACAGCGCGTCGATGGTGTCCATCTTCCCTCTGTTCCAGGCCACCTCGATGGCATGGCGGATGGCCCGCTCCACCCGGCTGGGCGTCGTCTGATGCATCTTGGCGATGGTGGGATACAAAAGCTTTGTGATGGAATTGAGCATATCCATGTTGGAGACCGACAGGATAATGGCATCCCGCAGGTAATTATAGCCTTTGATATGGGCCGGGACTCCGATCTCATGGATCAGGTTGGTCACATCCGTCTCCAGATTCCGCTCGATATACTGTTCTTTGTTCTCATAAGGCACAATGCGCCGGCCATCGCCGCCCAAATGCCGCTTTCCTCCTCCTATGTTCTTCATCCGGTTCAGCACCATGTCCGAATCAAAGGGCTTCATAATGTAATAAGCCGCCCCCAGTTTGAAGGCGTCTTCCGTGATCCGTTCCTGTCCAATGGCCGTTATGACGATGAATTCCGGCTTTTTCTTGAGGGAATCATCCTTTCCTGCTTTCTCCATCACCGACAGCCCGTCCAGCTTCGGCATGATAATGTCCAAAAGCACGATGTCCGGTTCTTTTTCTTTTATCAAATGGTACGCTTCTTCCCCGTTGTTCGCCTTTCCTATCACCTCAAATTCGCCATCGCGGCCGATGATAGTATCCAAAAGCTGGAGGATTCTTTCGTTATCGTCAGCAATAGCTACCTGCAGTTTTGCCATTTTTCTTCCTTCCTTTCCGCATTGTAACCATTTCCAATTATACGAAAGAATAAGGGCGAAAGGCAATAGAAAAGAACCGCCAATCTCGACAACGGCCTAACCGAAAACGTCGAAACAAAGCGGCTCTGTTAAACTGAAAAAAACTCCCCCAAAGGAGGTCTGTTTCCCGGAAGATCCCGCCCTTCCGGCCCGCGCTCCGAAGTTTCTGGGAAGGATCCCAAAACGGAAAAGCGCCGGATCCATGGCATGGAAAAGGGAGCGGAAGACCGCTCCCTGTCCCGTTATTCGATGGAGGTCACCTTATAATCCTGGGCTTCCACCGCTTCCTTCAGCACGCTATCCGCCACTGCTTCTTTCAACGTCACCACAGCCGTTCCGGCCTCATGGCTGACCTCCGCCTTTTCCACGGCGGGGAGCGCCTCCAGAGCTTTCTGTACCCGGGCGGAGCAGTGTCCGCACATCATGCCTTCGATCTTCATGGTCTTCGTCATTTTCTTACTCTCCTTTTTTTGTTTGATCTTTTTATCTTTCTTTGCGCTGCGGATGTTGAAGAAATTCAGCCGCAGGGCATTGGATACCACACAGAAGCTGGAAAGGCTCATGGCCGCCGCTCCGAACATGGGATTCAGCTTCCATCCCAGCAGAGGGATCCAGACTCCCGCCGCCAGCGGGATCCCGATGATATTGTAGATGAAAGCCCAGAACAAGTTTTCATGGATATTCCGCAGGGTGGCCCGGCTCAGCCGGACCGCGGCCGGAACATCGCTCAGCCTGCTGTTCATCAGCACCACGTCGGCGGCATCGATGGCCACGTCTGTCCCGGCGCCGATGGCAATGCCGATGTCCGCTCTGGTCAGGGCCGGGGCGTCGTTTATGCCGTCTCCCACCATGATGACTTTTCCCTGACGTTTCAGATCCCGGATCACATTCTCCTTGCCGTCGGGCAGGACGCCCGCGATCACTTCGTCCACACCGGCCTGGCGCCCGATGGCTTTTGCCGTCCGCTCATTGTCCCCGGTCAGCATGACCACGCGGATGCCCATATTCTGGAGCTCCTTCACAGCCCCGGGGCTGTCCTCCTTGATCACGTCGGCCACCGCGATGACGCCTAAAAGCGTTCCGTCTCTCATGAAGAGCAGAGGCGTCTTTCCGGCCTCCGCCGTCTGCTCCGCGAAAGCCTGCACTTCATCCGATACCTGGATCTGTCCGCTGATATAGGCCAGGCTCCCGCCCACCAGGACAGCCCCATCCAGGACCGCCGAAAGTCCGTTTCCGGGAAGGGCCTTAAAATCCGAGACCTCCCGGGCTTCCAGCCCCTCCTCCTGGGCCTTTTGGATCACGGCCCTGGCCAGGGGATGTTCGCTCTTCGCCTCCAGGGCATAGGCGTATTCCAGCAGTTCCTTCTCCGAGATCCCCTCCGCCGGATGCAGATCCGTCACCCTGGGCTCTCCGTTGGTGATGGTGCCGGTCTTATCCAGCGCCACGATCTGGGTCTTTCCTGTCTCTTCCAGCGAAACCGCGGTCTTGAACAAGATCCCGTTTTTCGCTCCCATGCCGTTGCCCACCATGATGGCCACAGGCGTCGCCAGGCCCAGGGCGCAGGGACAGCTGATGACCAGGACGGAGATCCCTCTGGCCAGGGCAAAGCCAAAGGTCTGGCCTGCCAGAAGCCATACCAGGACGGTGACGGCGGCAATGGCGATGACGATGGGCACGAAAACTCCGGATACTTTGTCTGCCACCTTGGCTATGGGCGCCTTGGTGGCGGCGGCGTCGCTGACCATCTTGATGATCTGGGAAAGCGTGGTATCCTCTCCCACTCTGGTGGCCTCACACCGGATGAAGCCCGACTGGTTCACCGTCGCTGCCGATACCGCATCTCCCGGCTCCTTATCCACCGGGATGCTCTCTCCCGTCAGGGCCGACTCATTGACCGCGCTGCTTCCCTGGATGACGACCCCGTCCACCGGGATATTCTCGCCGGGACGCACCACGAAGATGTCCCCCTTCTTCACCTGGTCGATGGAAACCGTTATCTCCTCCCCATTCCGGACCAGAGTCGCCGTCTTGGGCGCCAGCTTCATCAGTCCCTTCAGCGCGTCCGTGGTCTTTCCCTTGGACCGTGCCTCCAGCATCTTTCCCACCGTGATCAGCGCCAGGATCATGGCCGCCGATTCAAAATAAAACTCGTGCATATACTCCATCTGAGCCGCCATGTCGCCTACCCGCTGCGCCTCGCTCAGGGCGAACAGCGCGTATGTGCTCCAGACGAAGGAAGCGCCGGATCCCAGGGCCACCAGGGTATCCATATTGGGAGAGCGGTGGATCAGTCCCTTAAAGCCGCTTATAAAGAACTTCTGGTTGATCACCATGACGATCCCCGTCAAGAGCAGCTGCAAAAGGCCCATGGCCACATGGTTCTCCGCGAAAAACGAAGGCACCGGCCATCCCCACATCATATGGCCCATGGAAAAATACATGAGCACCAGCAGGAAGCCCACGGAGGCGATGAGCCTCCTCTTTAAAGCCGGGGTCTCCCGGTCCTTCAGCATATCCTCTTCGGCGGAAACCGTCCTGCCGGCCTCCGCCCCCTTTACGGAAGCGCCGTAGCCTGCTTCCTCCACCGCAGCGATCACATCTGCCGCGGATGCGGTCCCCTCCACTCCCATGGAATTGGTCAGGAGACTGACAGAACAAGAAGTCACGCCGGGCACCTTGGAGACTGCTTTCTCCACCCGGGTCTGACAGGCAGCGCAGCTCATCCCGGTCACCGTATACTGTTCCATATCTCATACCTCCCTAGAGCATGATCCGCTATGTTTGGATTTCTTTCTCTTTACGCTCCCATTATATACCCCCGTATGGTATATGTCAATAGCTTTCCTCCAACATTTTTTCCAAAAAGATCCCATAGCCCTTGGTGGAATCCTGGATGAAGACATGGGTCACCGCTCCCACCAGCTTCCCGTTCTGCAGGATGGGAGAGCCGCTCACGGTTGTGTCAAGTAAAGGACAACATTTTTTTGAACTTTTTTCTTTTCATTTTTTTCGCCCCATACTCATACAGCCCT
>CAJFUL010000030.1 GCA_904420245.1 Candidatus Paralachnospira avium | reverse complement strand
GAAAAATATGAAAAGCTTTCCGGCCTGGAAAAAAAGATCGGATATAAGTTCAAGGACCGGGATCTTTTGTTTCACGCCATGGTCCACAGCTCCTATACCAATGAGCACCACATGGCCAGGTCCGCCAACAATGAGCGGCTGGAATTTTTGGGAGACGCCGTTTTGGAGCTTTCCAGCAGCGATTACCTGTACCGGGAATATCCGGACAAGCCGGAGGGGGAAATGACAAAATTCCGGGCCAGCATCGTCTGCGAGCCTACCCTGGCCCACTGCGCCAGAGCCGTGGGGCTGGGCCAGTACCTCTATCTGGGAAAGGGAGAGGACGCGGAAGGCGGGAGGACGCGGGACTCCATCCTTTCCGATGCCCTGGAGGCCCTGATCGGAGCCATTTATTTGGATGGTGGTTTTGCTGATGCAAAAGAGTTTGTATTCCGGTTCGTGATGAATGACCTGGAGCACAAGAAGCTCTTTTACGACAGCAAGACTATCCTGCAGGAGATGATCCAGTGCAGGGAAGGACAGCTCTCCTATGAGCTGATCCGGGAAGAAGGGCCCGATCACGCAAAGACCTTCTATGTGCAGGCGCTCATCGACGGAGAACGGGCCGGCACCGGAGAGGGCAGGACGAAAAAAGCGGCAGAGCAGATGGCGGCCTACAGGACCATCCTCGCCCTGAAGGAAAAGGAATAGCGGATGTTTTTAAAAAGTATAGAGATGCAGGGGTTCAAATCCTTTGCCAATAAGATCTTGTTTGAATTCAACGGAGGCATCACCGGGATCGTAGGCCCCAATGGAAGCGGAAAGAGCAATGTGGCCGACGCGGTGCGGTGGGTCCTGGGAGAGCAGAGCGCCAAGCAGCTTAGGGGCGCCAGCATGCAGGATGTGATCTTTTCCGGCACCCAGAACCGGAAGCCCCAGGGCTATGCCTATGTGGCCATCACCATGGACAATTCCGATCACTGCCTGGCCATCGACTATGACGAGGTGACCGTCTCCAGGCGGGTATACAGGTCCGGCGAGAGCGAATACCTGCTCAACGGCTCGCCCTGCCGTCTCCGGGACATAAGCGAACTGTTTTATGATACCGGCATCGGAAAAGAGGGATATTCCATCATCGGCCAGGGACAGATCGACAAGATCCTGAGCGGGAAGCCGGAGGAGCGCAGAGAGCTCTTCGACGAGGCGGCCGGCATCGTCAAATTCAAAAAGCGCAAGGCCGTGGCCCAGAAAAAGCTGGAGAGTGAACGGCAGAACCTGGTCCGGGTGACGGATATCCTGGCGGAGCTTTCCAGACAGGTGGGACCTTTGGAGCAGCAGTCGGAAAAGGCCAGAGAATACCTGCGGCTGCGGGACGCCTTGAAGGAGCTGGATCTGCAGGGGTTCCAGCTGGAGAGCGCAGCCCAGAAAGAACGGCTGGAGGAGGCGCTTCGGGGGATCCAGGTGGTCTCCGGGGATCTGGAGGAGCGGAAAAGCCATTCCGCCAAATTGCGGAGCCAGTATGAAGAACTGGCTTCCCGGATCTCCCGGCTGGAAGAGACGCTGGAAGAAGAGCGGGAGGCCCTTTCCCGGCAGACTTTGACGGCGGAGTCCATGGAAGGCCGCATCAAAGTGCTGGAAGAGCAGATCCACACCGAAGAAGTCCATGAGGACCATCTGAAGGAGCGGCGTGAGTCCATCGATGCGCAGCTGGAAGCCAGAGAGAAGGAGCGGGAAGCGTTCACAACTCAAAAGGGAGAGCTTAATGAGGCGCTGGACCGTCTGGACGATAGGCAGAGCGCCCTGGCGGAGGAAGTGAAGGACCAGGAAGCGCGCATCCATACGCTGGAGGCCATGGCGGAGCAGAGGAGGAGCGGCATCCTGGAGGCTTTGAAGGGAAAGGCCTCCCTGGGGGCCAGGAAGCAGAAGTATGAGACGCTCCTGGAGCAGAACCAGGTCCGCAAGAGCCAGCTGAGCCAGAAACTCCTCAAGGTGAAGAGCGAGGAAGAGGCCCAGGAAGAGGTGGTATCCCGGTTTCTCAGAGAGATCGGGGAGAAAAAGGAGCGGATCGGAGAGCTGAGGAAAAAGCAGGAGGCGGCAGCCGCTTCCTGCAAGGACGCTCAGGAGCTGGTCTACCGGGAAAACCGGGCGCTCAACGTGAAGCAGCAGGAATATCACACTCTGCGGACCAGGCTGGAATCCCTGCGGAATCTGGCGGAGCGATATGACGGATACGGAAACAGCATCCGCAGGGTCATGGAGGTCAAAAGCTCCACTCCCGGCATCATCGGAGTGGTGGCGGACCTGCTGGAAACGCCGAAGGAATATGAGACGGCTGTGGAGACCGCCCTGGGCGGGGCCATCCAGAATATCGTCACCGATTCGGAAGCGACGGCCAAGAACCTCATCGGATATTTAAAAAAGAATAAATTCGGACGGGCCACCTTCCTGCCCCTCACCAGCATCACGGCCAGAGGCGGCTTTCCCAGAAAGGAAGCCTTGAAGGAGCCGGGAGCCATCGGCCTGGCCCATACTCTGGTGAAGGTCAAGGGCGGGTACAGCCATCTGGCGGAATATCTCTTAGGAAGGATCCTGGTGGTGGACCAGATCGACCACGCCATCGCCATTGCCAGGAAATACCAGTATTCCCTGCGGATCGTGACGCTGGAAGGAGAGCTTTTGTCGGCGGGAGGCTCCATGACCGGCGGCGCTTTCAAGAACAGCAGCAATCTGCTGGGAAGAAAGCGGGAGCTGGAAGAGCTGGAGCGGTCCATGAATACGGCCCTTTCCCAGTATGACCAGATCCAACTGCGGGTCAAGGAGGCCGAGGACAGTCTGAAAGCCGGCAGAGAAGAGCTGGAGCAGCTGCGGGAGCAGATCCAGAGCGCTCAGGTGGAGCTTTCCACCCTGGAAGCGGGCTGCAGCGCCGCCCGGGAAAAGGCGGAAGAGATCCGGGCCGGATATCTGGAGATCACAGAGGAAGGAAAGCAGCTGGCCGGGGAACTGAAGGAGATAGAAGCCGGGCAGGCGGCCCTCAGCGAAGAATCGGAATCTCTGGAAAAGAAAAACAAAGAGGATGAGGAAAAAGCCGGAGAGCTGGAACGGGAGGCCGCCGGAGAACGGGAAAAGCTGGAGAAACTGCGGGCCGCCCTGTCGGAGGCTCAGATGGAGTTTTCCGCCATGTCTCAGAAAGACAGCTTCCTGCTGGAAAATATCCGCCGCGTCGGTGCCGAGAGCGAGCGGCTCCGGACGGAAAAAGAACAGCTGGAAGCCGGGATCCGGGAGAGCCGGGAAAAGGGCCGGGAAAAGGCGGAGGAGATCCTCAAGGTCCGGGAGCAGATCCGGGGACTCAAGGAAGCAGCCGAAAAGCTGCAGGGCTCCATCGCGGCCCATGCGGAGGAGAAGGAAGCCTGCGCCGGCCGGCAGAAAGGCTTTTTTGACAAGCAGGAGGAGGTTTCCGGGGAGATCAGCCGTCTGGACAAGGAGCTGTACCGGCTGGAAGGACAGAAGTCCAGGTGCGAGGAGGCGCTGGAACAGCAGATCCAGTATCTCTGGGAGGAATATGAGCTGACCCCGTCCCAGGCGGAGGAGGCCAGGATCCCGGAGGGGACCACGCTCTCCTCGCTGAAAAAGCAGATCGGGAGCCTGCGCCAGTCCATCAAGGCCCTGGGGCCCGTCAATGTGGGAGCCATCGAGGAATACAAGGAGATCTCGGAGCGGTATTTCTTCATGAAGGGACAGCACGAGGATCTGCAGAAGGCGGAGAAGACTCTCCTGGATGTGATCGAGGAGCTGGATGCCGGCATGAGGCGCCAGTTTGAAGAGAAGTTCAAGGACATCCGGGAGGAATTTGACAAGGTATTCAAGGAGCTGTTCGGAGGCGGGCAGGGAACCCTGGAGCTGGTGGAGGGAGAGGATCTTCTGGAAGCGGGCATCCAGATCATCGCCCAGCCGCCGGGCAAGAAGCTGCAGAATATGATGCAGCTCTCCGGCGGGGAAAAGGCGCTGACGGCCATCTGCCTGCTCTTTGCCATCCAGAACCTGAAGCCTTCCCCGTTCTGTCTGCTGGACGAGATCGAGGCGGCTCTGGATGACAGCAATGTGGGGCGGTTTGCCGGATACCTGGGCAAGCTGAAGGCCCATACCCAGTTTATCGTCATCACCCACAGAAGGGGGACCATGCTGGCGGCGGACCGGCTCTACGGCATCACCATGCAGGAAAAAGGCGTTTCCACGCTGGTGTCCGTGGATCTGACAGAAGAAACGGCATAACTTGGAGTTATAGTAGATTTGATATATAGTTATTTGACAGTATAACAAGCACAGGTGTACCATTTAACGTATGGAGGGCGAACGTATGAGCCAGGAGAAAAAAGGCTTTTTCAGCCGTCTGGTGGCGGGCCTCAGCAAGACCAGGGCCAATATCGCTGCCGGGATCGATTCGATCTTCAGTGGATTTTCTGCCATTGACGACGATTTTTACGAGGAGATCGAGGAGACCCTGATCATGGGAGATCTGGGGATCCACACCACGGAGGCCATCATTGAGGACCTGAAAAGAAAGGTGAAGGAGCAGAAGATCAAGGAGCCGGCCCAGTGCAGAGCGCTCCTGATCGATACCATCCGCAGCCAGATGGATCTGGGCGAAAACGCCTATGAATTTGAAGACAGGAAGTCGGTCGTCCTGGTCATCGGCGTCAACGGAGTGGGAAAGACCACTTCCGTGGGAAAGCTGGCCGGGCAGCTGAAGGACAAGGGGAAGAAAGTCCTGGTGGCGGCGGCCGATACGTTCCGGGCGGCGGCCATCGAGCAGCTTTCCGAGTGGGCCGGCCGGGCCGGCGTGGACATCATCGCCCAGCAGGAAGGCTCGGATCCGGCGGCCGTAGTCTACGATGCCGTCTCGGCGGCCAAGGCCAGGAACGTGGACGTGCTGATCTGCGACACGGCCGGGAGGCTCCATAACAAGAAGAACCTGATGGAGGAGCTGCGCAAGATCGGCCGGGTCATCGAGCGGGAATATCCGGAAGCCTACCGGGAGACGCTGGTGGTGCTGGACGGCACCACGGGGCAGAACGCGCTGGAACAGGCCAGACAGTTCAAGGAGGTGGCGGATATCACCGGCATCATCCTGACCAAGCTGGACGGTACGGCCAAGGGCGGGATCGCCGTGGCCATCCAGGCGGAGCTGGGGATCCCGGTGAAGTATATCGGCATAGGGGAGCAGATGGACGACCTGCAGAAGTTCCGGCCCGATGAGTTTGTAAACGCGCTTTTTGAGACACAGTAGAAACGAGGAGAAAAAATGCTGACATTGGAGAAATTTGAGGAAGCCACCGAGGTGGTCAGCCGGGTCACCCTGGAGACGAAGCTGGTGTACAGCGAGTATTTCAGCGGCCAGACCGGGAACAAGGTCTATCTGAAGCCGGAGAATATGCAGTACACCGGAGCTTACAAGGTCCGCGGGGCGTATTATAAGATAAGCACCCTGAGCGATGAGGAGAGGGCCAAGGGCCTGATCACCGCATCCGCCGGGAACCATGCCCAGGGAGTGGCTTACGCGGCTCAGAAATTCGGGACCAAGGCCGTTGTGGTCATGCCCACCACCACCCCTCTCATGAAGGTCAACAGGACCAAGAGCTACGGAGCGGAAGTGGTGCTCCACGGGGACGTCTATGACGAGGCCTGCGACTATGCCTATAAGTTGGCGGAGGAGAAGGGATACACGATGATCCATCCCTTCAACGATCTGACTGTGGCCACCGGACAGGGGACCATCGCCATGGAGATCGTAAAGGAGCTTCCCACAGTGGATTATATCCTGTGTCCCATCGGAGGCGGCGGCCTCTGCACCGGGGTTTCCACCCTGGCCAAGCTTTTGAATCCCAATATCAAGGTCATCGGCGTGGAGCCGGCGGGAGCCAACTGCATGGAAGAGTCCTTAAAGAATGGGAAGGTGACGACTCTGCCCAAGGTCAATACCATTGCCGACGGCACGGCGGTCAAGACGCCCGGGGATCTTTTGTTCCCCTATATCCAGAAGAATGTGGACGACATCATCACCATCGAAGATACGGAGCTGATCGTGGCGTTTCTGGATCTGGTGGAGAATCATAAGATGGTGGCGGAAAATTCCGGTCTTCTGACAGTAGCCGCTTTAAAGCACCTCAATGTCAAGAATAAAAAGGTGGTTTCCATCATCAGCGGCGGGAACATGGACGTGATCACCATGGCTTCCGTGGTCCAGCACGGCCTGATCCAGAGAGACAGGATCTTTACCGTATCGGTGCTGCTGCCGGATAAGCCCGGCGCTCTGGTCAATGTCTCCACCATCATCGCGGATCTCCAGGGCAATGTGATCAAGCTGGAGCACAACCAGTTTGTCAGCATCAACCGGAACGACGCGGTGGAGCTGCGGATCACCATGGAGGCCTTCGGCACCGAACATAAGAATCAGATCGTGAACGCTCTGGCAGAGCATGGCTACAGGCCCAAGCTGGTGCGCAACAAGGGCACCTACGACGGGATGTAGGCGGCTTCAGGATCTTGCAATAAAAAAATACGGCGGACCCGGTTTGCATAAGTCCAGTAAAACGGACAATAGAAAAAGACAGGGGGCTGTCGGTCAATCCCGATTTTTAACCCCTGGCATGCAGGGAAGAGACAATCCCAGAAATCCGAGAGTCTGTGAAACATCTCTGTCAATACAGATCTTTCATGATAATCGTTGGGCTGAAGGCTGATCCGAGCGCTTTCAGCCCTTATTTTATATATAACGGCACATACGGAACATGCTCGGTTCTCCATACACCTGACCCCAGTTCCGTATTGGCATGGTCCATTTTTGGCGGCTTCAAATGCCGCCGGATTAAGCGCTTTTAAAAAGGGCTGTATCGCTTGGAAATACGCGCCTCCGGCGGTTCGGCTTTCGTTTCTTTGATTGCCAGAGTTGATTTGGTTTCAGCCATCAAAGGTGCAGTTTGAAGATGGGCATATTATGGTGAAAGTTATTCTTGCTGGCCGAGGCGTTTAAGGACAGGCCATAGAACGGCCCCAGGAGGCCCGGTAAGGCGTTTTCCTTGCTCTATAGGAAACTTTGTTTCCATAGAGCAAAGCACTCCGTGGGATCGCACTGCGGCGGAGAAGGATCCTGCCGGGCTGGGTGATAGGTTTTTCTTATTTGGAGGATTAGAGAATATCATTTGTTAAAATGTCAAACATTACATATTCAATGTATTGACGTTGGATTTGCAATTGCGTATAATATGAGTAAGCTAAATTAAGAAAGATTAATTATTAAAAATCAATCCCCCAAAAGGATAGTGGCGGCAAAAAAAGATGGTTCAAAAAGGGTATAGCAAAGCTGAGGTCTGAAAGAACCCCGGCGCAGGCTAACAAGGAAAAGTTACGCTGTCAAACTACAATAGGGCTGCTTGGATGTCTCCATGGCAAACATCAGCCGAACCCACTTCTTGGCAGCATGGGAAAGAGCAACATTGTAGTGCTGACCCTAAGCCCGTTTTTGGCAAGGCAATAGGCAAAGGCCGGATCCCAGTGACAGACATATTCGGTGGCGCTTTAAAGGGCATAGCGCAAGCATCTGGAGCCGTGTTTTTTCATGTGAGGGTAACAGATAGAAAAGAGGGTGTGAAGAGAGCGTATGAAAAAATATATAAGCATAGTGTTGGCGATCGTCCTGTGTTTGTCTTTTGTTGGATGTGGGGAGAAAAAAACAGAAACGCAGGAAACCGAGATCTCAAAAGCAGAAACGTCGGAGGCAGCAGATCTTCCCGAGGAGGAAGAATTATTTTATCCATGGATTATTGGCAATGCGGAATTTATGGTGCCTGCTGGAGTGATCCCTTCCAATATGGTAGAGGGCGATGTAGAGTATTGCACTTTTCAAGTTGGAGATTTATTTGTGCTGGTGAGCGCTATTCCCCAGGAAGGAAGGTTCTCCCTATCGGATTTTGAAAAGGAGGATGCAGACGCCTACCTAAGCGAATTGATGGAGCCTGATGAATATGGATATGCCCCTGCGACAGGGGAGCTCATTATTGCTGGGGAGATTCCCTACTATATGCTCGGTTATTCTTATGAGGATACAGGAAGTTGGATCATGTTCTATACCATACTGGACGGCATGGCATATAATTTCTGCGGATGGCGTCCGAATGATACTGTCGTGGAAACGGATGTTGAATTTCTGTGGGGAACCGCATCCACCTTAAATTCGCTCCTTATGGAACTGGAAGAGGAGGTTGATGGAGAATGAAGAAAAAATTGTTTTCTATATTTTTGGCGGTGATGGTACTGCTGTCCGTAACGGTTACAGCTTTTGCTGAAGAAGCTGTTGAGGAACCAGCGCCAGAACCCCCACCAGAGGAATGCGAGCATGATTATGTGGTAACAGATCGTGTGGAGCCTACTCCTACAGTATTTGGATATGTACAGCTTACTTGTACCAAGTGTGGTGATAGATACTTAGAAACTATTGCTTACGAACCCCTACCAGAGGAGCCAGCACCAGAACCTCCAGCAGAGGAAGTGCCGGAAGAACCCCTACCGGAGGAACCGGCGCTAGAACCCACACCAGAGGAGCCAGCGCCGGAACCTACACCAGAGGAACCGGAACCGACTCAAGAATCGGAACCTACAGAGGAACCGCCGGTTTTAGATGACGAGGTAATGGAGCTGAGGGAAGAAGATCCGGAAATCATTCAGCGAATGGAGAAAATCAACCTTGAGGGAAAACTTCTCGGTTATGATAAATGGATGGAACAAATGGGCGGGAAACCGGAAAATTGGTCTCAAAGCCAGTGGGATTCGTTGCAGCAGGCGTATCAAAACGCCAAAAGCGTATGTGCAAACCCAAACGCTACTGCGGAAGCGTTGTCCGCCGCAAACGGCGCATTGGATTCCGCTTGGCAGAATTCCCCCGGGCAGTCGAACGGCACTTCGGATATTTATAATCAATCTGTGGACGCCTATGTGGATAAGCTGAGCAATCCCAAAAGCGACGAGTTCAAAAAGGTTGCCAATAAATTCGGCGTTTCCGACGAGGAGATAGATGTCACTGCCGCAGCTACAGAAGTTGCCGTGGCCCTGGCCAACGTGAGCAAAACGTCGCCGGGATCGCCGGAATACAGCGATGCGGTCATTGACTTTATTGGAAAGGTTGTCAATTTCTATGGGGAAGGAGCACGTGCTCTATTGAATAAAGCGTTTGGAAACGTGCCAGTTGTGAATGAGCAGATCGATCCCGCTATGGATGCGTATATTGATTTTACCACAGAAGGCTCCATGACAACCACAAGAGGAATCGTAAATAAGAGTCAGACAAGTACTAGAGCACAGGAATGGTTGGATCGAAATCCGGGCGCCATTGACGGGATCAACGACGTACTGGTGCCCAGTAGTATGCGCCGGGGAACTGTCACGAATAATCAACAATGACGAATTATGTAATCCAGTGCAAGCAAGCTTCCAGATGGCAGAGATAAAATGGAAGAAAGGTATAGGAGGGCGCTGAAAATGTTTTTTCAGCGCCCTTTCTGCGGTTGTATCAGCGACACGGACAATCACGGTTTCAGGATAAAGCGATCGTATTGTTTTCATTTCATATTTCCTTCAGTGAAACATCTGGAGCTTAGCGTAAGAAGGATGCGCCGATGCGGAGGACGTCCACACAAAGATGGAAGGAGAAGGGAAAAATGATCAAGGAAAACCGCGCATTTACGGAAATGATGAAAACGGCAAAGGAATGGCTTTGGGGAAGAGATCCTCTGGAAATCGCAGAAAAAACGGGAATCCCTTATGAGGAGGAAAACAGTGCGTTTTATCTGTCCAGTCTGGGTACGGAAGTCCATATTCACTATCCGGATTATGAAATAACGCCGTATGTCAATGAATGGCAGCAGTTAATTATCCTGCATTACATGAAGCTGGCGGATGGTGCTCCTTTGACTGGTGAATGGATGTCCATGCGGGAATTCCGGGATGGACTGGTCCGGGGCGGAGATTTTGACTTACGATGCGAGCGTGTGATCCGTCAGCGGTTTGGACAGATGTCTGCGGAAGAACTTTTAAAGAAATGCAAGGCGATGGGAGGCAGGATTATGGAAAGTAATGCGGATTTTACCGTACTTTTCGACTTCCTGCCTTATTACCCTATGCTGTTAAAGCTATGGTTTGCGGATGAAGAATTTCCGGCATCCGGAAAACTTTTGGCAGATAAAAGCGCAGATCATTATCTGACCATAGAAGATGCGGTGACAGATGGACAGGTGGTCATGGAATCGCTTGCAGGGGTATTTTGAGGCTCAAAATCCGGTCTTACAGGAGCTCTTCGCGCTGGTCGTGGATCAGGAAACTGCCAATTCCCGCTTTGATAAACCGGTCGATGGAATCCTGAATGCTTTGCCAGTCCTGGCAGTTATTTTCGATCATCCGTTTATTGATAGCCAAACAGCCGTTCATCTGGAAGTAGAGAACTGCTTCGGCCTGTTCATAAGAGAGAAGGCTGTTCTTCATCAGCCTTGTAATAAAGTCTTCCTTTGAAAGTTCACAAAGCTTGTCCAGAAGCCGGGCAGAAGCGGTTTCATCAGAAAACAGGATACGGAATTTCTGGCTTTCCTGTACCTTCCGGCAGAAAGGATAGGTACATCTGTTTTTTCCGGGGCACATCACATGGTCAAGGACCTGCGTTGTGCCCTGGATTGTCTTTTCTATGACATCATCCAGTACATCGTCCATGTCAAAATAGTGAAGATAGAAGGTCCCCCTGTTGATATCTGACAATTTACAGATTTCCGTGACCGTGATCTTACGGAACGGTTTGTGCTGCATCAAGGACAGCAGTGAATCACGGATGCTATTTTGTGAATATCTGGCACGTCGGTCCGTGGGCTGGTCTTTTCTTCTGGAACTCAAAACAGACACCTCTTTCTATACAATTATACAAATGCGTTCAGGAACCATACAGATTTACGGATCTGATGATTGAAACTCTGTATAGTTTTATTATAATAGTTGTACAGAAATAATCAACACATGTTTATAAACATACAAAATGTACAGGAGGTTATGATGGGACATATTATTGCAGTATCAGGCAAAGGCGGAGTGGGGAAAACAACATTGTGCGGTTTGCTGATCCAGTATCTTTGCGAAAACGGGAAAAAACCGGTACTGGCTGTGGACGCGGATGCAAATGCCAATCTCAATGAGGTGCTGGGAGTAGAAGCGGGAGTCACGCTAGGGGAACTCCGGGAGGAGATCGAAAGGGCCGGTATCGATCCCAAATATAAGATACCTGCCGGTATTACCAAAGCGGCTTATCTGGAAAGCCGGCTTGCCGATGCACTTACGGAAGAAGACGACTACGATTTAATGGTGATGGGCCGATCTCAGGGACAGGGGTGCTATTGTTTTGTCAACGGGATCGTACAGACGCAGGTACAGAAGCTGCAGGGCCATTATCCTTATATTGTCGTGGATAATGAGGCGGGAATGGAGCATATCAGCAGAGGAATCCTGCCCAACATGGAAATCGCCATTCTGGTCAGCGATTGTTCCAGAAGGGGCGTACAGGCAGCCGGAAGGATCGCAGGATTAATGAAGGAACTGAATTTCCATCCGAAAAAGGTCGGTCTGATCGTAAACCGGGCGCCGGAAGGAAAGCTGGATGAAGGGACCCTGGAAGAGATCGAAAAACAGAAGCTGGATTTGCTGGGAGTTGTTCCTCAGGATGAGGATGTGTACCGCTTTGACTGTGAAGGACGGCCTACCGTACAGCTGCCCAAAAGTTCACCGGTCAGGGAGGCTTTGAAAGGAATCATAGAAAAATTGGACATATGAGAGGAGCAGACTGATGAATATGGATTCGGCAAGGCGGCTACTGATGAAATCCGGCAGGTTAAAAAAGCCTTCGATGTCTTGTCCTGAAAAAGCTGTAAAAACGAATTTCGCAGAAAGCAGGTGAAAAAATGATTGCGTTTGCAGACTGCCAGGATATCCGGAAAATGGCGGTGATCAAAGAAATCGACTGCCCGGGATGCGGAGCAAAAAAAGGGATCGAAGTGTTCGAACGGGATAATCAAACTATTGGTGACAGCGTATGTGATCAATGCGGATTTACAATCCCGGAAGGAATTGTACTGGATCTATATCTGGACGAATTGAAGAAAGAAAAAGATAAGGAGATATACAGATGAAGATAACGATATGTGGAAAAGGCGGATGCGGGAAAAGCACGATAACCAGTCTGCTGGCTAAAGCTCTGGCCAGACGTGGAAAAGAGGTTTTGGTCATTGACTCGGATGAATCAAACTATGGATTGCACCGGCAGCTGGGGATGGAGCTCCCGGGAGATTTTACTGGATTTTTTGGTGGGAAAGAAACTGTATTAAATGATATGATGCTCTCTAAGTTTACCCATCAATTCTTTCAGGAAACTTGGACTCTGAAAGATATTCCGGAAAAGTACTATAGTTTAAAAGACGGGGTGAAGCTGATGGTCAGCGGGAAAATCCACCAGGCAAATGAGGGCTGTTCCTGCGCCATGGGAACGGTTATGACACAGTTTGTCCAGAATCTGCGGCTGACGGAAGAGCAATTTGCCCTTCTTGACATGGAAGCAGGGGTGGAACATTTCGGCAGGGGAATTGATAATGGCGTGGATCTGGTACTGATGATCGTTGATCCTTCTTATGAGTCCCTGCAGCTTTCCGGGAAAGTTGGAGAACTGGCGGAGAGCATTGGAAAACCATGCTATTATATCTTTAACAAGCTCACTGAAGATAACCAGGAGATGATGTATGAAAATGTATGGAAGGCAGAACAGGTCGTAGTTGGTCTTAAAGCAGATTCAAAAATCATGAATGAGGGCCTGACAGGAAAAGAATTGTCTGCGAATCCGGAACCAATCGAACGTTTGGCAGAATTCCTGCTTTCTCTCGTATAAGATCATGAGACTGGCCAGAATGTTTGGAAACCGTTTGGATACTTTTAAGACAGTCATGGAAGAAGGACCGGGCATGTTCTGCATGTGCCGTTATATATAAAACAAGGGCTGAAAGCGCTCAGATCAGCCTTCAGCCCAACGATTATCATGAAAGATCTGTATTGACAGAGATGTTTCACAGGCTCCCGAATTTCTGAGATTGTCTCTTTCCTGCATGTCAGGGATTAAAAATCGAGCCCCCTGTCTTTTTCTATTGTCCATTTTACTGGACTTGTGCAAACCGGGTCCGCCGTATTTTGGGTTCTATCCGGAATGTTAAGCTAATTTCTTTCCGGTCAGGAGCTCATAGGCCTGTAAATATTTGCCGATGGTCTTTTCTACGATGTCGTCCGGAAGGGTCCAGTCGTTGTCCGGATTGGCCTTCAGCCAGTCACGGGCGAACTGCTTGTCAAAGGAGGGCTGTCCGTGTCCCGGCTCGTAGCCGTCGGCAGGCCAGAACCTGGAGCTGTCGGGAGTCAGCATCTCGTCGCCGATGACGATATTTCCTTCTTCATCGAGACCGAACTCGAACTTGGTGTCGGCGATGATGATGCCGCGGCTAAGGGCGTAGTCGGCGCATTTTTTATAGAGGGCGATGGTGTAGTCCCGAAGCTTCCCGGCGTATTCTTCGCCCTTTCCGGGGAAGTATTTTTCCAGATGGGCAATGCTCTGCTCGTAGGAGATATTTTCATCGTGGTCACCCAGCTCCGCCTTGGTGGAAGGCGTGTAGATGGGCTCCGGAAGCTTATCCGATTCCCTGAGGCCTTCCGGAAGCCGGATGCCGCATACGGTGCCGTCCTTCTGGTAGCTGGCCCAGCCGCTGCCGGTGATGTAGCCGCGGACGATACATTCCACGGGAAGCATATGGAGTTTTCGACACATCATGCTGTTGCCGTCAAACTGGGGCTGTCTGAAAAACTCCGGCATATCCTCCACATCGGTGGAGATCATGTGGTTGGGAAGGATGTCTTTTGTGAATTCAAACCAGAATCTGGACATCTGGGTCAGTACGGTGCCTTTCTTGGTCACCTGATTGTTTAAGATCACATCAAAGCAGCTGATGCGGTCGGTTGCGACCATGATCAGGCTGTCGCCGTTGTCATAAATCTCACGGACTTTCCCTTCTTTGATAGGTTTCATGGAATACACCTCGCAATTTTATTTTTTGGTCAACAGATACCATATAATAGATAACCAGATTTTGACGGAAAGAGCAAGAGCATTTTTGCAAATTCGTCATTTTTTCTTATAAAAATGCTTCTTCCGATGGCTTTTAAAGCTCTGTGAGGCCAGAAAGGGAGGGGGACGCCACCATGGAGTAGTTGGTATGGTAGATCACGAAGCCGGGTTTGGCGCCGCTTACCTTTTTCACCTGCTTTTTCTCCACATAGTCGATCTCCACCTTATCGCTGTCCCGCCCCTTGGAGTAGTAGGCGGCCAGGGCCGCGGCCTCCTCAAAGAGCCGGTTGGGGAGCTCCTCCTTGGTCTTTCCCTCCGTCTTTACGATCACATGGGAGCCGGGGATCCCCTTGGCGTGGAACCAGAGGTCGCCTCCGGAAGCGAAGCGGAAGGTCAGCTCCTCGTTCTGCAGGTTGTTCTTCCCCACATAGATATGGAATCCGTCGGAGGACAGATAGTGGAAGGGAACGCTGGTGATCCTGGCTTTTTTTTCGCCGCGTCCCCGCTTCCGGATGAAGCCGGATTCCCGCAGCTCCTCCTTGATCTGCACCAGATCCTCCTCGCCTCTGGCGATGTCCAGGGCGGCGGAGACGGACTCCAGGTAGCGGATCTCTTCTTCCGTTTCCTGTGTAAGCTCCGTCAGAGCCTCGAAAGTCCTCTTCAGCTTCCCGTACCGGTCGAAGTATTTCTTGGCGTTTTCCTGGGGGGAGAGGGTGGCATCCAGAGGGATCTTCACAGTCTCTCCCGTGTAGTAATTGAGAGCGGAAAGCTCCTTCGCTCCGGGCTCCAGGCCGTAGCCGTAGGTGTTGATGAGCTCTCCCCAGATCCGGAATTTATCCCGCTTCTGGGTATCTGCCAGCTGGCGCATCTGCAGGTCGTACTTTTTCCGGTTCCGTTCCAGCGCCGTCTGTACCGTATGGCGCAGTTCGGCGGATTTCTGCCGGATCCTGGTGAGGGCCTCCCGGGAGGCGTAGTAAGATTCCAGGACCTGGCTCATGGAAGGGAAGGAGACGGAGGAAAGCTTCCCCAGATGGGTCAGCGGCAGGGCGGAGAACTCCACCGGCGTCCGGCCGTCATAGAGGATGCAGGGAGAAAACTGCCCCTCCCGCACGTCTTCCGCCATCCGGCCCAGGGTGCCGTACAGGTGGGAGACCTCCAGGGGAGAGAGGAGGTTGGCGGGCCGGGAGCTGTCCAGGGAAGCCAAGAAGCAGATCTCCTCCGCCATGACGGGGCTTATGCCGGTGAGCCCGGTATAGAGGGCTTTTCCCAGGGCCGCGGGCTTTCCGGCCAGCAGCTTTTGAAACTCCTCCTCCGGCACGGCCAGAGGATCTTTTTTCTGCATGGTGTCCGGGATGAAATAAGGACGTCCCGGCAGGACCTCCCGGACGGAGCTGACAGACAGGGGGATCCGCTTGATGCTGTCGATGATGGTGCCGCTCTGGTCGCAGAAGATCAGATTGCTGTGCTTGCCCATGAATTCGGCGATGAGTTTCTTCCGGCACAGATCTCCCATTTCGTCCAGATGCTCGATCTCCAGCATCAGGATCCTCTCCAGCCCCGGCTGGGTCACCGAAAGGATGCGGCCGTTTCCGATATATTTGCGCAGCAGCATGCAGAAGTTGGGAGCCGTCATGGGATTCGGGCGGTTTCCCTCGGTGAAGTAGACCAGGGGAAGGCTGGCGCCCGCCGACAAAAACAGCTTCCAGGTGTCCTTTTGATTCTTTATGGTGAGCATCAGGGCGTCCGGTTCCGGCTGGGCGATCTTGGCAATGCGCCCGCCCACGATGCGTTCTCTCATTTCTTTCGCCATACAGGCGATCACGATTCCGTCAAGTGCCATGTTCATTACCTCCATTCCATATTCTAGCATAAGAAGGCCGGACCCGCCATACAAAATTATGGGACAGGAAAGTTGACTTGCCATTGGGAATGAATTATAATAGACACGACTATGGATAAATGCAGGCCGCGATGAGAAGACCGGCCGGAAGGAAAGATCGATGATAAAGAGTATGACAGGCTTTGGCCGGTTTGAGGCGTCCGATGAAAATTATAAGATCTCGGTGGAGATGAAGTCCGTCAACCACCGGTATCTGGATTTGGGCATCAAGATGCCGAAGAAGCTGAACGTCTTCGAGGGAGACATCCGGAACCTCCTGAAGACAAAGATACAGAGAGGAAAAGTAGATCTTTACATTACCTGCGAGACCTTTACGGACAGGGCCCTGAGCCTCAACTACAACGAAGCCCTGGCCAGGGAATACATGGAGATCTTTTCCAGGATGAGCAGCCAGTTCGCCATTGAAAATGACGTGAAGGTGGCTGCCCTTTCCCGCTACCCGGAGGTCATCACCGCCGAGCAGGGGGAAGAGGACGAGGAAGAGCTCTGGAAGCTTTTGGAGGAAGCGCTTTCAGGCGCTCTGGACCGGTTCGTGGAGCAGCGGACCGCGGAGGGAGAGCATTTAAAGGCCGACCTTTTGGGCAAGCTGGATTCCATGACGGGATGGGTGGCGCAGATCGAGGAGCGTTCCCCCCAGATCCTGAAGGAATACCGGGAGAAGATCGAGGACAAGGTGGCGGAGCTTCTGGCCGGGAGCGGCATCGACGAGAACCGCATCGCGGCGGAGGTTACGCTCTTTGCCGATAAGATCTGCGTGGACGAGGAGACGGTCCGCCTCTCCAGCCATATAAAGGCCATGCAGGAGGCGCTGACGGCGGGAGGAGCCGTGGGGCGGAAGCTGGATTTCATCGCCCAGGAGATGAACCGGGAGGCCAATACCATCCTCTCCAAGGCCAACGACATCGAGATCTCCGGTACGGCCATCGAGCTGAAGACGGCCATCGAAAAAGTGAGAGAACAGATCCAGAATATAGAATAAGGTGAAGATTTTGGGAAGACTGATCAATATCGGGTATGGAAATGTGGTCCATACGGACAAGGTGCTGGCCGTGGTCAGCCCCGATTCCGCTCCCGGCAAGCGCCTGATCCAGGCGGCCAGGGATGAGGGGCGCAGTGTGGACGCCACCCAGGGGCGACGGACCAAGGGACTGATCGTCATGGACAACGGCTATGTGGTCCTCTCGGCGCTGCTGCCGGAGACCATAGCGGGACGGTTCAACGATTCCGGATTTTCAGGCAGGGAGGCAGAGGATGAGTAAAAAAGGACTTGTGCTGGTCTTATCGGGTTTTTCCGGTGTGGGAAAGGGGACTGTGGTGAAGGAGCTGCTGTCCCGTCACAGCAATTACGCGCTCTCCATATCGGTGACGACCCGTTCCCCCAGGGAAGGGGAAGAGCACGGCAGGGAATATTTTTTTATCACGGAAGAGGAGTTTGCCGCTCTGGAAAAAGAGGGCAAGCTGATGGAATGGGCCGGATATGTGGGCCATCACTACGGGACGCCCCGGGATTATGTGATGAGCCATATCGAGGCCGGCCGTGATGTGATCCTGGAGATCGAGATCCAGGGAGCCATGCAGGTGAAGGAACGGTATCCGGAGGCGGTGCTCGTCTTTGTGGTCCCTCCCAGCGCCGCCGTCTTGAAGGAACGCCTCTCCGGCAGGGGAAGCGAGACGGAAGCGGTCATCGAGGAGCGGATGAAGAGGGCCGTGGAGGAAGCAAAGGGAATGGAAGAGTACGAGTATCTTCTGGTCAACGACGACCTGGATACCTGTGTCAGCCAGCTCCATGAGATCATGTGCAGCGAGCACAGGAAGGCTGCCAGGAACCAGGAGCTGATTCGGAGCATCCGGAAGGATCTAACGCAATTTGTGGAAGGAGATTGATTGATATGCTGCATCCGTCATATTCAGATTTGATCAAAGTTGTCAACAGTGAGGTGGAGCCGGGCGAGCAGCCCATTATCCAGAGCCGTTATTCCATCGTGATCGCCACGGCCAAGAGAGCCAGGCAGATCATTGCCGGGGAGGAGCCTCTGGCAGATACGCCGTCCCATAAGCCGCTGTCTGTTGCAGTGGAGGAACTGAGCGAGGGAAAGGTGAAGATCGTCGGCGAGGACGACATTCCCGAAGAAGAGATCCCGGAAGAAGAAATCGAAAATTGACAAAGACTCAGGCAGGCGGAAAAGCGCCTGCCTGGTTTGCATGAAAAGGATGGAGATGGATGAAGATTCTGTTTATATCCCTGGGCTGTGACAAGAACCTGGTGGATTCGGAGCGGATGCTGGGAAGCCTGTCGGCGGCGGGCCATCAGTTTACCGACGATGAGACGGAAGCGGAGGTGATCATCGTCAACACCTGCTGCTTCATCGGCGACGCCAAGGAGGAGAGCATCAATACGCTCCTGGAGATGGCGGCCCAGAAGGAGACCGGAAAATGCCGGGTCCTGATCGCCGCCGGGTGTCTGGCCCAGAGGTACCAGGATGAAGTGCTCCGGGAGATCCCGGAGGTGGACGGCATCCTGGGCACAGCCTCCGGAGAGAAGATCCTGGAGGTGATGGAGCAGACCCTGGGAGGGAAAAAGGAAGCGGTCTTTGACAGCATAGACGCCCCGCCGGCAGGCGGACGGCGGATCCTTACCACCGGCGGTCACTATGCGTATCTGAAGATCGCGGAAGGGTGCGACAAGCACTGCACCTACTGCGTGATCCCCAGCGTCCGGGGGCGCTACAGGAGCGTGCCCATGGAGCAGCTGATCCGGGAAGCGGAGGAGCTGGCCAGGGGCGGAGTCCGGGAGCTGGTGCTGGTGGCCCAGGAGACGACGTTATACGGCGTGGATCTGTATGGAGAAAAGAGGCTTCCGAAGCTATTGGAAGGACTTGCCGGGATCCCCGGCATCCACTGGATACGCCTTCTGTACTGCTACCCGGAAGAGATCACCGATGAGCTGATCGAGACCATCCGCAGGGAGGAAAAGGTCTGTCACTATATGGATATCCCGATCCAGCACGCCAGCGACCGCATCCTGGCCAGGATGGGGAGGAAGACCAGCAGGAAGGAGATCACGGAGCGGCTCAGGCGGCTTCGGGAAGCGATCCCGGATATGGCCGTCCGCACCACCATGATCACCGGTTTTCCCGGCGAGACAGAGGAGGACGTGGAAGAACTCCTGGACTTTGTGGATGAGATGGAATTCGAGCGGCTGGGAGTCTTTCCGTATTCCATGGAGGAGGGGACTCCGGCGGCGGGTATGGCCGGACAGATCCCCGAGGAAGTCAAGAAAGAGCGGCGGGACCGGGTCATGGAGCTGCAGCAGGAGATCTCCCTGGCCTGCGGCGAGGCAATGATCGGCCGCGAGCTGGAAGTCTTTATCGAGGGAAAGGTGTCCGGAGAAGATGCTTATGTGGGACGCACCTATATGGATGCCCCCGGCGTGGACGGCTATCTGTTCCTCAATACTCCGCTGGAACTGGAAAGCGGGATGTTTGTCCGGGCGAGAGTGACCGGCGCTTTAGAATATGATTTGATAGGAGAGCTTTGCGATGAAGATGAATCTGCCCAATAAACTGACCATTCTGCGGGTCCTGATGATCCCCTTTTTCGTGTTTTTCATGCTGACGGATTTCCTGGGATACGCCGGGAGGATCGTGGCTCTGGTGCTTTTCTGCGCCGCCAGCTTTACGGATTTCCTGGACGGCTTCATTGCCAGGAAGTACCATCTGGTGACCAATTTCGGGAAATTCATGGATCCTCTGGCGGACAAGCTTTTGGTCTGCTCGGCCCTGATCTGTTTTGTGGAAAACGGGGAGCTGGCGGCCTGGATCGTCATCATCATCATCGCTAGAGAGTTCATCATCAGCGGATTCCGGCTGGTGGCGGCAGACAACGGGGTGGTGATCGCGGCAAACTACTGGGGGAAGCTGAAGACCGTTTCCCAGATGGTGATGATCATCCTGCTGATCCTGGACCTGGAGAGCCTCTGGATGGTGACGCAGACTTTCGTCTGGCTGGCGCTGATCCTGACGGTCATTTCCCTGGAGGAATATATCCGGCAGAATATCAAAGTACTTAAGGAAGGAGAAGCCTGATGGTTGTAGAGATCTTGGCAGTGGGAACGGAATTGCTGCTGGGCAATATCGCCAATACCAACGCCCAGTACCTGTCGCGCAAATGCGCGGTTTTAGGCTATTCCGTCTATCACCACACCGTGGTGGGAGACAATGAAGAGCGGATGACGGCGGCCATCCGGGAAGCGTTTGGCCGCAGTGACGTGGTGATCCTGACCGGCGGTCTGGGGCCCACGGAGGACGACATGACCAAAGAGGTCTGCGCGAAGGTCATGGGCTTTGAGCTGGCGGAGGATCCCCACACGAAGGAGCGGATCGCGTCCTATTTCAGGGCCACCGGACGAAAGGACGTCACGGCCAACAACTGGAAGCAGGCCATCGTTCCCGTGGGGAGCAGGGTGCTGGACAACCACAACGGCACGGCTCCCGGCCTTATCCTGGAAAAGGACGGAAAGAGAGCAGTCCTGCTGCCGGGCCCGCCCGGAGAGCTCAAGCCTCTGTTTGAGGAGCAGGTGGCCCCGTATCTGAGGAGCCTCCAGCCGGAGACCATATATTCCCAGATGGTGAAGGTCTGCGGTGTGGGAGAGAGCGCCGTGGAGACGGCGGTCCTGGATCTCATCGACGCCCAGACGAATCCCACCATCGCCACTTACGCCAAGACCGGCGAGACGCATCTGCGGGTCACGGCCAAGGCGGGAAGCGAGGAAGAGGCCAAGAAGCTGGTGAAGCCTGTAGTCAAGGAGCTCAAAAAACGGTTCGGCGTCAATGTCTACAGCGCCTCCGAAGAGGAAAGCCTGGAGGATGTGGTGGTCAAGCTGTTGAAGAAATACAAGCTGACGGTCACCACGGCGGAATCCATGACGGGAGGCATGCTGGCCAGCCGCATCGTCAATGTGGCCGGAGCTTCCGAATGTTTCCAGGAGGGGTTCATCACCTATTCCAATAAGGCCAAGAGAAAGATCCTGGATGTGAACAAGTCCACTCTGAAAAAATATGGAGCGGTCAGCAGCCAGACAGCCAAGGAAATGGCCAAGGGCGGGATCTTTGCTTCGGATTCGGATATCTGTGTGGCGGTCACCGGCTTTGCCGGACCGGAGGATACGAAGGAGGAGCCCAAGGGCCTTGTCTATATCTCCTGTTATATCAAGGATGAAGTGGTGGTGGAGGAATTCCACTTTACGGGAAACCGGATGAAGATCCGGGAGCAGGCCGTGGTCCGGGCCCTGGATCTTTTGAGAAGATGCATCCTGGAACGGTATAAGAATGAAAAATAACATCAAATGGTATCGAAGTCTGTATTGGGGCGGGAAGGAAGAGGCCCTTCGGAAAAGTCTCCTGGACGGAAAACTCCATCCGAGGCTCTATCTGCTGGTGCTGCCGTCCAACCGGAAAAACCTTCTGGACATCCTTCCCCAGCCGATGTTCTTTCAGGAGCACTACAGGCGGATCCCCCTCTATGTGGTGGGCGCCTGTTTCGGCCGGGAGGAGGCCATGGAGCTGGCGGGCCGGATCATCCTGGAGGCGTACCGGACCACAGGGAGTCCGCGTGTGGACCGCTTCCTGGGAGATGACTTCACGGAGGAGCTGCTGCAGGAGGACGGCCCTTTGTACCGGGAATGGTAAGGATGTGATGTATTGCTTTCTGTCATATGGGGAATATTGAAGATCATAGGCCTTTTGCTCCTGATCCTGCTTGGCGTCCTCGCAGCGCTTCTGCTCCTGGTCCTGTTTGTCCCCGTCCGGTACAGCGGCCGCGGATGCGGCTGTTACAGCAGCCGGGAACAGAGACTGAAAGGAAAGGCTTCCGTATCCTGGCTGTTTCATCTGATCTCTTTCCGGGCCGAGGCAGCGGAGGACGGTTTCCGGGCCAGGCTGCGGATCCTGGGGATTCCCATATGGGGAGCAGGAGCCTGGAAAAAGAAAAAACGGAGAGCCGGAAAGAGGAGGACTAAAAAGCCTGCGGTCCGGCCGGCGCAGAGCCGGAAGGAAGAGGACGCAGTCCGGGAAACAGCCGTCCTTCAGGGAGCAGAGACGGGAAGAGGAGCGGCGGAGGCCGTCTTGCCGGAGAAACAGGAGGGAGCCTCTGGAGAAGAGGTCCGGTCCGGGCCAGGAGAAACCAGCCGGAAGACCGGGAAGATCCGGGGTTTTTTCAGGAAGATCCGGCAGATCTTATGCAGGCTGGTACAGATGATCCGGAATCTTTCCTGTACGGGAAGGAAGATCCGGGATAAGATGAAAAAGATCGGGGAAAACGCGGGAAGTCTCCTGGATTTCGCCGGAGCGCCGGAGAACCGGGAAGTATTCCGGTATCTCTGGGAAGAGGGAAAACGGCTTTTGCGCCATATCCTTCCCAGAAGATTTTCCGGCCGGGTGCGTTTCGGCATGGAGGATCCTGCTTCCACCGGAAAGGCGCTGATGATCCTGGGGATCTTATATCCGGTCCTGCAGGACCGGGCAGAGATCACGCCGGTGTTTGAAAATGAGAACCTGGCGGAAGGCGAGCTGTCCTTCAGAGGAAGAATAAGAGCCGCTTCGCTGCTCATAATAGGCATCAGAGTCTGGTCCAGCAAACAGTTTCAGAAATTCATACGAAGAGGGCAGGAGCTCAGGCGCAGCATGAGCGAAAGCCGGTAGGAGGGATGTTATGTCGTCAGAAAAGGAAAAGAACACATTCAGCAGTACAGTAGAGAATCTATTCAAGGGGATGGATGGATTTCTGACCACCAAGACCGTGGTGGGAGACGCGATCCATCTGGACGGGATCATCATCCTTCCCCTGGTGGACGTATCCTTCGGCGTGGGCGCGGGAGCCTTTGCCGGGGAGAAGAAAAACAACAGCGCCGGCGGCATGACCGGGAAGATCACGCCCAGCGCCGTGCTGGTGATCCAGGACGGACATTCCAAGCTCATCAGCATCAAGAATCAGGACACCGTGTCCAAGATCCTGGATATGGTGCCGGATGTGATCAGCAAGTTTACGAAGTCCGGCAAAGAGGAGCCGGATGTGGTGATCACCAAGGAAGCCCTGGACTCCGCCATGAAGCAGGATCCGCAGTGACGGGAGTGCATACCCGTCTGTCCTTCTGCATAGGATGATAGTACAAGAAATGGTGCCTGGGAGAATACTATGAAGAGGCTGATTGGCCTGTGCCTGTTTTGGCTGGGGATCGGTATGGCGCTTTATCTGATCCTGCCCAATAATTTCTTTACGTTCTGCCTGATGGCAGGTTCCATCGCGGGAGGGTATTATCTGTTCTGCGGCTGTTAGGCCGGATCTTTTGCCTGTCAGCCGCGGGAAGTCTGAAGATAGAAGCGGAAAAGAAAAAAGGACAATCCGCCGGGATTGTCCTTTCATATTTCCTGTTTCCTTATGCTCTCTCCACCAGACCGGATTTCAGACAGGATGTGCACACGTACATCTTCCTGGTACCGCCGTTTACCTTTACCCTGACGGACTTGACGTTGGAGCTCCACATCTTGCTGGACTTTCTATTGGAGTGGCTTACCTTATTTCCGAAGTGAGCGCCCTTCTCACAAATTGCACATTTGGCCATGATAGCACCTCCTTATACAGATTTGGCTGGCTTACATCCATGCCAGACCCATAACATTAAACATAATATCAGATATTGAAGAAAAATGCAAGGGAATTTATCCGGAAAATAAAAAAATTTCTTATTTCCTTTTTTTGTGAAAAAGGGTATAATACACTAAGATAGGCGTAATATGGAAAGTCATATGCTTTTTCCGTATTACAGAAGGAAAATGGAGGTCAGCTTATGAAATGTCGGATCAATAACATGATGGGCGAAATCTTGATCGATACAGATGTCATTGCGAAATATGCGGGCAGCGTAGCTGTGGAATGCTTCGGTATCGTGGGCATGGCGGCAGTCAGCATGAAGGACGGCCTGGTCAAGCTGCTCAAGAGGGACAGCCTGACCCATGGGATCAACGTGGAGGTGCAGGACAACCGCCTTCATCTGAATTTCCATGTGATCGTATCCTATGGAGTATCGATTTCGGCTGTGGCAGATAATCTCATAGAAAATGTGAAATACAAGGTTGAAAAGTTCACGGGCATCGAAGTGGAGAAGATCAATATCTTCGTCGAGGGTGTCCGGGTAATAGACTGTTGATCAAGGAGGAACGCTGTCGTGGCAGAAAATCATATCGATGCTGCTCTTTTGAAGACCATGTTTCTGGCCGGCGCCCAGAAGCTGGAGAGCAATAAAGAATGGATCAATGAACTGAATGTTTTCCCGGTGCCGGACGGGGATACGGGGACCAATATGACGCTGACCATCATGTCGGCGGCCAGGGAAGTACAGGCCATTGAAGAGCCTACCATGGAGAATCTGGCAAAGGCCATCTCTTCCGGTTCCCTCCGGGGCGCCAGGGGAAATTCCGGCGTTATCCTGTCCCAGCTTCTGCGCGGTTTCACCAAGGAGATCAAGAAGGTGGACGTCCTGACGGCGGAGGTGCTGGCCAGGGCTTTCCAGAGGGGGACGGAGACCGCTTACAAGGCTGTCATGAAGCCCAAGGAAGGGACGATCCTGACGGTGGCCAAGGGAATGGCGGATAAGGCCATGGAGCTGGCGGAGACGGCTGTGGATCTGGAACCCTTTTTTGAAGCGGTCATCGCCTATGGAGACGAGGTCTTGAGCCAGACTCCGGAGATGCTGCCGGTGCTTAAGCAGGCTGGAGTGGTGGATTCCGGCGGCCAGGGCCTCATGCAGGCCATGAAGGGAGCCTTCGACGGATTCCTGGGAAAAGAGATCTCCTTTGAGGCGGAGACTCCGGCCGTTTCTGCCGGGACTGCCGCAGAGACGGCGGAGCCGGAGGAGATCAAGTTCGGCTACTGTACGGAATTCATCATCAATCTGGAAAAGAACTATACCGAGAGCGATGAGCGGGAGCTCAAGGCGTATCTGGAATCTCTGGGAGATTCCATCGTCCTGGTGTCCGATGACGGGCTGGTGAAGATCCATGTCCACACCAACGATCCCGGTCTGGCCATCCAGAAGGCGCTGACCTACGGCTCTCTTTCCAGGATCAAGATCGACAATATGCGGGAGGAGCATCAGGAAAAGCTCTTTAAGGAAGCAGCGAAAGCGGCCGCGGAGCAGAAACCCGAACCCAGGAAGGAAGTGGGCTTCATCGCCGTATCGGTGGGCGAGGGGATGAACGAGATCTTCCGGGGACTCAATGTGGATTACCTGATCGAAGGCGGACAGACCATGAATCCCAGCACCGAGGATATGCTGACGGCCATCAGCAAGGTCAACGCCGATACCATTTATATCTTCCCCAACAATAAGAACATCATCCTGGCGGCGGAGCAGGCCATGCATCTGACGGAAGACAAGACGATCGTCGTGATCCCTTCCAAGACGGTGCCCCAGGGCATCACCGCCATCATCAATTATATCCCGGGACTTTCTCCGGAAGAGAATAAGGAAACCATGATGGAGGAGATGGCGAAGGTCAAGACCGGTCAGGTCACATACGCAGTCCGGGATACGTCTCTGGACGGATTTGAGATCAAGAAGGGCGACATCATGGGACTGGGAGACAAGGGCGTCCTGGCCGAGGGAAAAGAAGTGGAAGACACATCCCTGGAGCTCCTTAAGGCCATGATCGACGAGGAGGCCGAGCTGGTGAGCATCTATTACGGAGCGGATGTTTCGGAGGAGGATGCGGAAGCCTTTTATGCCAAGGCGCAGGAGCTGTATCCGGAACTGGATATGGAGCTCCATAACGGCGGCCAGCCCATCTATTACTATATCATCTCAGCAGAGTAACTGCCTGGGAGGGCTGCCTGACCGGCGGCCCTCTTCTTTCTTTTGCAGGGAACCGGCGTCCGCCGGGAGCACGCTTCGGTGAAACGGCAGGAAAAAGAACAGAGGGAGGAAATGCAGCTTTGGAACTGAAGGACCGGGTGACTTCCATCAAAGGAGTCGGAGAAAAGACGGCGGGGCTCATGGAAAAGCTGGGCATCCGGACCGTGGAGGATCTGCTCCGGTCTTATCCCAGGGATTATGACCGCTATGAGCCGCCGGTATCCATTTCCCAGATCGGGGTTCCCGGCGTCTGGGGAGTCCTGGCCACCGTGGCGGCAAGGCCGGAGGTACGGGCCGCCTCCAGGGTCAAGGTGGTCACGGCGCGGCTGAGGGATGGGAGCGGTACGCTGAAGGCCGTGTGGTTCAATATGCCCTATCTGGCAAACAGCCTGAAGCCGGGAGGGATCTATATTTTCCGGGGCAGGGTCGTGCGGGAGCGCGGCGGTCTCGTGATGGAGCATCCGGCCGTCCTGGGGCGGGCCGAATATGAAAAGCTCCTCCACACCAGACAGCCGGTCTATGGGCTGACGGCGGGACTCACCAATAAGATGATGACCAAGGCCGTGGCCCAGGCGCTGGAAAGCCTCCCGGTCCAGAAGGACTATCTTCCGGAGTGGATCCGGAAAAAAGAGGAGCTGGCCGAATATAATTACGCGGTCCGGGCCATCCATTTTCCCCGGGATGAGGAGGAGCTCTTATTTGCCAGGAAGCGTCTGGTCTTTGATGAATTTTTCCTCTTCATCCTGTCTCTCCGGCTGCTCCGGGGAGCGGGAGAGCGGAAAGAGAATGGGTTCGTCATTAAGAGCTGGGATGGCGCGGAGGCTTTGGAGCGGGGGCTTCCCTACCGGCTGACGGGAGCCCAGAAGGAGACTCTGGCCCAGATCAGGAAGGATATGGCCGGTCCCAGCCTCATGAGCCGTCTGATCCAGGGAGATGTGGGCTCCGGAAAGACCATCGTGGCAGTCCTGGCCCTGACGGCGGCGGCGGAGAGCGGTTATCAGGGAGCGCTCATGGCGCCTACGGAAGTGCTGGCCAGGCAGCATTTCCAGTCCGTGAAGGGACTTTTGGAAAAGGCCGGGCTTCCGTACCGGGTGGAGCTCCTGACCGGGTCCATGACGGCCGCGCAGAAGCGGGAAGCCTGCCGGCGCATAGCTTCCCATGAGGCGGACATCATCATCGGCACCCATGCCCTGATCCAGGAAAAGGTGGTCTATCACAGCCTGGGACTGGTGATCACCGATGAACAGCACAGGTTCGGCGTGCGCCAGAGAGAAAACTTTTCCAAAAAGGGCGGCGATCCCCATATCCTGGTCATGAGCGCGACGCCGATCCCCCGGACTCTGGCCATCATCCTTTACGGGGATCTGGATATTTCCGTGATGGACCAGCTCCCGGCCAGGCGGCTTCCCATCAAAAACTGCGTGGTGGGACCGGAATTCCGGGAAAACGCCTACCGGTTCCTGACGAAAGAGGTCCAGGCAGGCCATCAGGCCTATGTGATCTGCCCCATGGTGGAGGCGGGAGAGGTCATGGAGGGGGAAAACGTGGCGGATTACACGGAAAAGCTGCGGGCCGCCCTTCCGCCCTCCATACGGGTCGCCGGCCTCCACGGCAGGATGAGCCCGGCGGAAAAGGAGGAGCAGATGGCCCGTTTCGCCGCCGGTGAGACGGACATCCTGGTGTCCACCACCGTGGTGGAGGTGGGCGTGGACGTTCCCAACGCCACGGTGATGATGATCGAAAACGCGGAGAGGTTCGGCCTGGCCCAGCTCCATCAGCTGCGGGGCCGGGTGGGGCGGGGAAGCGCCCAGTCCTACTGCATCTTCGTCAATGGTTCCGGAGAACAGGAGAAGAATAAGCGCCTGGAGATCCTGAACCATTCCAACGACGGCTTCTACATCGCTTCGGAGGATCTGAAGCTGCGGGGGCCGGGCGATATTTTCGGGATCCGCCAGAGCGGCCTGATGGAGTTTGCCATCGGGGATGTCTTTACGGATGCCGGTATCCTGAAGGCCGCTTCGGAGGATGCCCAGGCGGTCCTGGAAAAAGATCCGGAGCTGGTCCTGGAAGAAGACCGGGTGCTCCGGTCCAAGATAGAGAGAGAGCTTTCAAGGAGGGCGGACAGCGCCCTGGCTTTGTGACAAGAGGAGAGGAAGCCTATGGCATCGATTTTAGAATGCAGGAATCTGGAGAAAACTTATGGAGGCGGGAAAAAGGCCCTGCGGGGCGTCAGCCTTTCTCTGGGACGCGGGAGGATCATCGGCCTCCTTGGTCCCAACGGCAGCGGCAAGACCACCTTCATCAAGCTGATCAACGGTCTTTTGACGCCGGACAGAGGAGAACTCTATATCGGCGGCTATCCGGTGGGGATCGAAACGAAGAGGATGATCTCGTATCTGCCGGAGGTGACGTATCTGGGGAGCTCCATGAGAGTCCATCAGATCATTTCCTATTTCCGGGATTTTTACGGGGATTTTGATGAGGCGAGGGCCTACGATATGCTGGGAAGACTGAAGATCAGCCCGGCGGACCAGCTCAAGACCATGTCCAAAGGCACCAGGGAAAAGGTGCAGCTCATCATGGTCATGAGCAGGAGGGCACAGCTCTATGTCCTGGACGAGCCCATCGGAGGCGTGGATCCGGCGGCCAGGGACTATATCCTGAGCACCATTGTTTCCAACTACGATCCAAACGCCACCATCCTGATCTCGACCCATCTCATCGCCGATGTGGAGCAGATCCTGGACGATGTGGTCTTTCTCCGGGAGGGAACCGTAGTGCTGGCAGGATCGGCCGAGGGGCTCCGGAGAGAGCGGGGCTGTACCATCGATGCCATATTCCGGGAGGTGTTCCGATGCTAGGAAAATTACTGAAATACGATTTTAAATCTACATTTTTTTATTATCTGCTGGTCTACGCGGCTGTGCTGGGTACGTCTGTGCTGGCCAGGCTCTCGGTGTCCGCCGCGGATTTTGACTCGCCTTTCCAGAACAACGTGCTGATGGGGATGACCACCGTGGGCGCCATCGTCCTCTATACCGGAGCCTGCGCGGCATCCATGGTCCTGGTGCTGTTCTTCATCGCCATGCGGTTTTATAAAAACCTGCTGGGAAACGAAGGGTATCTGTCCTTTACCCTGCCCGTGACGGAGAACGCCCATCTGCTCTCCAAGGTTCTGAGCGGCGTTTTGTATCTGCTCCTGACTTACGCGGTCCTGCTGCTGTCGGGCTTCATCATTTCCGCCGGGACGGGACTGTGGGGTTCGCCTTTCGGAAACGTGCTGGAACGGTTTATCCGAAACAGCCGGCTCCACCATCCGGCCGTGGGGATCCTGTATCTTTTAAAGAGCGCGGCCCTTCTGTTCCAGACTGTGCTGATCGTCTATTTTTCCATCTGTGTCGGCCAGCTGGCGGCGAGGCACCGGGTCCTGGGGGCCATCGGCATATACCTGGGCGTGAACCTGGTGCTGGGCATGGTCACAGTCCTGGGGAGCGCCGTCTTCCTCCGCCTTCTGGAGGGGGAGACGGGAACGACCCTTTATTACGGCGTGACTTATCTGGCGGAGTTTCTGTTCCGGATCCTGGTCTGCATTGGCTGCTACGCCGGTTCCTACTGTCTTTTAAAATACAGGCTCAACTTAGAATGACCTTGTCTGCTTTTGCTCCAGAGCTCTGAAGCAGGAGTATGGTACATGAAGCCCTCCTTTTCCGGTCCCCACGGAGATGGAGGGCTTTGCCGTGCCGTGGAAATCGGAGCCCCCTGTCAGGATCAGTCCGTATGTTTCAGCCAGCCCGGCCACCAGCGCCTCCTGAACGGGGGTGTATCCGGAGTAGAAGCCTTCTATGCCTGCGAGACCCAGACCCGCCAGGTATCCGGTGAACTCTTCCAGCTGGGGGCCGCTCATGCGGGTCAGGATGGGATGGGCAAAGACGGGGATGCCGCCGTGGTCCAGCAGAAAGGAGATGGCAGCCTCCGGCGTTACCGGTTTTCTGGGCGCGTAGCAGGGACAGCCTTTTCCGATGAGCGTACGGAACACCGTATCTTTGTCCGGGGCCATGCCGTGTTCCGCCATATATACGGCGATATGGGCCCTGGTCAGGACGGCGCCGGGAAATTCCCGGTGCAGAAGCTCCGTGGACAGGGGATACCCGCGGGCCCGGAGCTTTTCCGTGATGATGTCGTAGCGCTCATCCCGGTCTTTCTGCCAGCCCTCCAGCGTGGACTGGAAAGACGGCGCTTCCCAGTCCATGCCGTAGCCCAGGATATGGATGCTCTTGTCCTTCCAGGTACAGGAAAGCTCGATGCCGGCCATGGTGGCGAGCCCTCTCCGGCGGCAGGCTTCCAGCATGCGCGGAAGGCCCTGGACCGTATCGTGGTCCGTGAGGACGGCGGCGGCCAGACCGGCTTCTGCGGCCAGACCGGCCAGCTCCTCCGGGGTGCAGGAACCGTCGGAAAAGACGGAGTGGAGGTGAAGATCCACATTCATAAAAAGTCCCTCCTTTTTTCATACGGACAGTATACCATGGAATTTCCGGACGGCTCAAGGCTCCGGATCTTTCAAGGCGCGGTTTCTTGGAATTTCCTATTGCCAGAACCTATGTGGTTCGAGTATAATGGACACTAGAAAAGTCTGATTTTCTATTAAAATTCAAAGGATGGTATGAAATATGGCACTTTTGGAACAATGGAGAAAAATGGCCTATGAGACCCAGATGAGCACCCAGCAGAGCAATTACTTCTGGGGCAATTATTTCAATCTGGAAAAAGGGATCTATGAACAGCTCCTTTCTTCTCCCGATGAGGTGGTCACCGGCACGGTGAAGGAGCTGGCTGAGAAATACGGCGTAGAGCTGATGATCATGGTGGGATTCCTGGACGGGATCAACGACAGCCTGAAGGAGCCCAACCCCATCGACACCATGGAAGAGGACACGCCCGTAAACCTCGGGTTTGATAAGGAACTCCTCTATAAGAATATGGTGGCGGCCAAGGCGGACTGGCTGTACGGCCTCCCCCAGTGGAACGATATTTTCCCGGAAGAGCGGCAGAAGGAGCTTTATAAGGAGCAGAAATCTTCCACCACAGTGGTAAAAGGGAAAAAGGTGGGAAGGAACGATCCCTGCCCCTGCGGCAGCGGCAAAAAATACAAATATTGCTGCGGACGCTAGTATACCCCAGATGAGGCTGTTTTTGTATTTTTTTGTGAACATTGTTAAAAACAGTCCGAAAAACAGGAAATGGTCTTGATTAATATGACCAACCAGAGTATAATAACAACGATATAATTAAAAATTTAACATAATCTTTAGAATTCAGGAAAGGAGACGGCGGGATGCATGTAATCACAGACGAAAATGGAAACGTGATCCAGCACGGCCATTCCCATACCCATGGAGACTGCCACGAAGGATCCTGTGGTTCCTGCGGCGGATGCGTGGATGCGGAGAAGGAAACGGTTGCTCTTGTTTCCTATATGGTGGACCATAATAAGCATCATGCGGCAGAGCTGGCAGAGATGGGAAAGAAGCTCCGCGAGATGGGAAAGACGGAAGCTGCGGATCAGATCGATAAGGCGGTTTCTGATTTTGAGAGCGGAAATGTCCGCTTGAGTGTTGCGCTTTCTCTGTTGAAGGACTGATCATAAAGGCAGACGGGAGGTGACAGCGATGTGCCTTGCGGCAGTTTATGGAAAAAAGCCGGAAGAGGACGAGACGCTTTTGCTTAAGAACGTCAGCAAGATCCTCATTGACGGCGATCAGATCACCATGTATGACATCATTGGCCAGGAGATGAAAGTGACAGGCGCCCTGACGGAAGTGGACCTGGCAAACAGCATCGTAAAGATCCGCTGCACCGACTGAGGGGCAGCATGATCCCTGGCTTGGCAGGAGGGAATGACTATAGCTGAGAGACTGACAGAAATCATGAAGGAGAGGATGACCTTCTCCTTTGAACTGTTTCCGCCCAAGACAGACAAGGGCATGGAGAATCTCCGCGATACCATCGGACATCTCTGTGAGTTCCGTCCGGATTATTTCTCCATCACTTACGGAGCAGGCGGGACCAATGCAGGCAGGAATATGGATGTGTGCAGGATGGTCCTGGATGCGGGGACTGTGCCGGTTACGCATTTTACCTGCATCGGGAACACCCGAGAGGAGATCCGGGAGCAGCTCCGGAGCTATCTGGATCAGGGCGTGGACCATATGCTGGCCCTGCGGGGCGATCTGCCCCATGGCTGGACAGGCACCGGAGGCGATTTTTCCTACGCGTCGGACCTGGTGGCCTTTGTCCGCAGGGAATTCGGCAGCCGGTTCGAGATCGCCGTGGCCGGTTCTCCCGAGGGACATATCCAGTGCAGGAGCCTGGAGGCGGACATCGCGGTCCTGAAGCAGAAGCAGGACAACGGCGCCGATTATATCATGACCCAGCTCTGCTGGGATATGGAGCAGTTCAAGAGGTGGCTGGACGCCATCCGCAGAGCCGGCATCACCATGCCGGTGGATGTGGGCGTCATGCCGATCCTGGATCAGGCGGCCACCATCAATATGGCCCTGTCCAGAAACGGCTGCGTCATGGATCGTGATCTTTGCAGGATCATATCCAGGAACTGGATCTTCCCCAATCCGTTTGTCTCCGATCCTTCCGATGCGGAGGCGGAGGATAAGAAGGCCCGTTTCCGGGAGGAAGGCATGGAGTACACGATCCGGCAGATCGATACGTACCGTACTCTGGGGATAGGCGGCATCCATCTGTATGCGCTGAACAAATGGAAGGATGTGTCTGAGATCATCGGCCGGTCCGGTATGCGGACAAGGGTCTGATCTGCCAAATTCAACAACATGAAGGAGGGCTGTTCAATGGCCTATACCATTGCGGTCGCGGGCAAAGGCGGAGTGGGGAAGACTACCCTCTGCGGCCTGCTGATCCAATATCTGTGTGAAAAGGACGAGGGTCCTGTCCTGGCCGTCGATGCCGACGCCAATTCCAATCTCAACGAAGTGCTGGGAGTGGACGTGGAGGTGACGCTGGGACAGATCCGGGAGGAGCTGGAACGGGCGGAGATGATGAATCCCAGTCCGATCCCCGCCGGAGTGTCCAAGCAGGATTATGCGTCGTTCCGTTTTAATTCTGCGCTGACAGAAGAGGATGATTATGATCTTCTGGTGATGGGACGCACCCAGGGGTCCGGCTGCTATTGTTATGTCAACGGGCTTTTATCTGCCCAGGTGGCGAAGCTGTCCAGCCAGTACCGGTATGTGGTGGTGGACAACGAAGCCGGGATGGAGCACATCAGCCGGGGCATCCTGCCCCATGTGGACGCCATGATCCTGGTCAGCGACTGTTCCAGGAGAGGGATCCAAGCCGTGGGCCGCATCGCGGAGCTGGTGCGGGAGTGCAAGCTGAATCCCAAGGTGATGGGCCTCATCGTAAACCGCGCTCCGGGCGGAGAGCTCAATGAAGGAGTGCAGGAAGAGATCCGCAATCAGGGACTTGAGCTGATCGGCGTGGTCCCCCACAGCGAAGATGTTTATGAGATGGACTGCGAAGGGGAACCCACTTCCCTGAAGCTTCCGAAGGATTCCCCGGTACGCCGGGCCCTGATCGATGCAGTAGAAAAATTATTAAAATCTCAATGATAAAAAACTAAAGGAGGTTTATAATGGGAGACTTTAAGTTGACAAGTATTGAGGAGTTCGAGGCGGCTACCGCCAAACTTCTGGAGACAGGAGCAAAGGTTGGTGCAGATTCCTGGCAGCTGCGGGTGAAGAACCAGACCCCTCACTGCAAATTCGGTGAGCAGGGTGTCTGCTGCCGGATCTGCTCCATGGGTCCCTGCCGGATCACCCCCAAGGCGCCCAGAGGCATCTGCGGCTGCGATGTTCACGGCATCGTAGGACGTAACTACCTGAAATTCACTGCCGGCGGCGCGGCTACCCATTCCGACCACGGCCGTGAGATCTGCCACACCCTGTATCTGTCCGCTGAGGATGGAAACTACAAGGTAAAGGATCCTGACAAGTTAAAGAGGATCGCCAAGGAGTGGGGTGTAGAGACCGAGGGCAAGGACATCTATGATCTGGCCCATGAGATGGCAGAGCTGGCTCTCCTTGAGTACGGCAAGCCCTTCGGCAACCAGAGATGGTTAAAGAGAGCGCCTGAGCACACCCAGGAGATCTGGGAGAGAGAGAAGATCGCTCCCCGTGCCATCGACCGTGAAGTTTCCTGTTCCCTGCATATGACCCATATGGGATGTTCCTCCAAGCCGGAGGCTCTGATCCGCCAGTCTCTGCGGGCAGGCCTGGCAGACGGCTGGGGCGGCTCCATGTGCGGGACCGAGTTCTCCGACGTCCTGTTCGGAACTCCCAAGCCCATCGATACAGAAGCAAACCTGGGCGTTATGAACGCTGAGAACGTCAATATCGTGGTACACGGCCATGATCCCAGCCTGTCCGAGATGATCTGCGAGTATGCCGATGATCCGGAGATGATCGCGTACGCCAAGTCCTTCGGCGCAAAAGGCATCACGGTGTCCGGCGTCTGCTGTACTTCCAACGAAGTGGCTATGCGCCGCGGGATCCCCATGGCAGGCAACTTCCTCCAGCAGGAGAACGTGGTCCTGACCGGCGCCTGCGAGGCCATCGTTGTGGACGTACAGTGTATCTTCCCGGCTCTTGGGCCTCTCAGCAAGTGCTTCCACACCAAGTTCATCACCACCTCCCCCATCGCTCAGATGCCGGATTCCGAGTTCATCGAATTCCATGCGGAGAACGCAGGGGAGAACGCAAAGGCCATCGTAAAGGCTGCCTGCGAGAACTTCGTCAACAGAAGACAGGATCTGGTATACATTCCGGATATGAAGCAGAAGGCTACGGTAGGCTACTCCGTTGAGGCCATTGTCAAGACTCTGGACGGCGTGACCAATTCCCAGGTGGACGAGACCGGAACGACGAAGCCTCTGCTGGAGTGCATCACCTCCGGTGTTATCCGCGGCGCTGTGGCCATGGTAGGCTGCAACAACCCCAAGGTACGTCCCGACTACGCGCATGTGGAGCTGATGAAGAAGCTGATCGCCAACGATATCGTGATCATCGCTTCCGGCTGCTCCGCTCAGGCAGCTGCCAGGGCAGGACTCATGTCCAAGGAAGCCAAGGATCTGTGCGGCGCCGGCCTGAAGAGAGTCTGCGAACTGGCAGACATCCCTCCCGTATTACATATGGGTTCCTGCGTGGACATCAGCCGTATGATGGTGCTGGCAGCCACCCTTTCCAAGGATTCCGGCCTTCCCATCTCCGCGCTGCCGGTAGTGGGCTGCGCTCCTGAGTGGATGTCTGAAAAGGCTGTATCCATCGGAAACTATGTGGTAGCCACCGGTATCGATACATTCCTGGGCGTAGATCCCTATGTATCCGGTTCCACTGAGGTGGCAGAGCTCCTGACAAACGGGATCCGCGACTGGGTAGAAGCGGCTTATACCGTTGAGAAGGATATTGATAAACTGGGCGATGCCATGATCGCGAGAATTGAAGAAAAGAGGGCTGCTCTCGGCATTTAAGCCGGGACGCCTTCAAAATCCAGAGGTGAATGAGACATGAAGATCGCAGTGACAGGAAAGGGCGGCGTGGGAAAGACCACTTTCGCGGCCACCCTGGCAAGGCTTTATGCGGAAGAGGGGAAACATGTACTGGCGGCCGATGTGGATCCGGACGCGAACCTGGGGCTGGCCCTTGGGTTTTCGGAGGAAGAGCTGGACTCCATCGTCCCCATCTCCAAGATGCAGAAGCTGATCCAGGAGAGGACCGGTGCCGATGCCATGGGACAGTTCTTCCGGATGAATCCCAAGGTAGATGACATCCCGGACCTGTATGCAAAGACCTGCAACGGGGTGCGCCTTCTGACCCTCGGCACCGTGGAGACCGGCGGAAGCGGCTGCGTCTGCCCGGAGCATGTGATCCTGAAGCGGATCATCAATCATCTGGTGCTGCGCAGCGACGATGTGGTGATCCTGGATATGGAAGCTGGCCTGGAGCATCTAGGCCGGGGCACCACCTCCGGGATGGACCAGTTCATCGTGGTCATCGAACCGGGCGCCAGGAGCGTCCAGACCTATAAAAATGTCAAGCGCCTGGCCAAGGACCTGGGAGTGAAGCAGGTCCGGGTCGTGGCCAACAAGGTCCGCGGGGAAGAGGACGAGGAATTTGTGAAAAGCCGGATCCCCCGGGAGGATCTTCTGGGTTTTATCCATTACAATTCAGAAGTCATAGATGCCGACCGTCTTGGAAAGTCTCCCTTCGATTTCAGTGAGACGGCCAAGGCGGAGATACGGGCGATCAAGGAAAAAATTGATGAGGAATCAAATCGGTAGGAGGTAGAACAGTGACACTATTTGACAGAGTATTCAGTGGTTCTGACGCAGTGTTTGGCCTGACAGAAGGGGCCATCAACAATGCCATCGAACAGTACGGTGCGGATAAGGCAGTTGCATTTCCCAATACGGCTTACAGCCTGCCCTGCTATTACGGCGTGACCGGTACGAAGGTCACCAGCCTGGCAGAGCTGAAGGAAGCCCTGGGCGTAGTAAAGAGCCTGATGACCAGAGAGCAGAAGCTCAACGACGCCTTTATGTCCGGCATTGCGACGGCTCTCTGCGCAGAATTCATCGAGGTCCTGAAATATATCGACGGCGCGGAGCCCTACAGCGAGCCCTGCTACGGCCATCTGGCCGACGCCGTGATCCGTGAGCTGGGCGTTCCGCTGGTAACCGGCGACATCCCCGGCGTAGCCGTGATTCTGGGCAAGGCTCCCACAGCCGACGAAGCAGCTGACCTGGTAAAGAGCTATCAGGCACAGGGCATCTTAGTGACCCTGGTGGGCGACGTCATCGATCAGTGTGTGGAAAAGGGCGTGAACATGGGCGCAGGCGTCCGTGTGATCCCTCTGGGCAAGGACGTGACTTCCGTGATCCATGTGGTTTCCGTGGCAGTCCGCGCGGCCCTGATCTTCGGCAACGTGACCCCCGGCGATGCAGCCGGCCTCATGAAGTACACCATGGAGCGTGTGCCGGCCTTCGTCAACGCCTTCGCTCCTCTGGATGACGTGATCGTGGCCTGCGGCGCAGGCGCCATCGCTCTGGGCTTCCCGGTCATCACCAACGAGACTGAGAATATCTTCCGCGTGCCCAAGAGCCTCATCGTTCAGGAAGATGTTTCTAAGTTCAACGCCACCTCCCTGGAGGCCCGCGATATCAAGATCAAGATCACCAAGATCGATATCCCCGTTGCTTTCGCTTCCGCTTTCGAGGGCGAGATCGTCCGCCGCAAGCAGATGCAGGTGGAGTTCGACGGCTCCAGAGTGGATTGCTTCGAGCTGGTGCAGACCAAGGAGGCTTCCGAGATCGAGGACCATAAGATCGAGCTGATCGGCCCTGACTTCGATGAGTTTGAGAAGGGCAGCAAGCACAGCATCGCTTATATCGTGGAAGTGGCAGGAAAGAGCATGCAGTCCGACTTCGAGTCCGTGTTCGAGCGTAAGTTCCACAGCTATATGAACTGCATCGAAGGCGTTATGCACACCGGACAGCGCGACATGATCCGCGTCCGTATCAGCGATGCGGCTTATGAGGCAGGCTTCCGCGCAAGACACATCGGTGAAGTCCTCTACGCAAAGATCAAGAACGATTTCGATGCCGTTGTGGACAAGTGCCAGGTGAAGGTCATCACGGATCCCGAGCTGGTCACCAAGCTGCGTCATGAGCTGGCGATCCCTGCCTTTGACAAGCGTGACGACAGACTGAAATCCCTGACGGATGAGTCTGTAGACGTATACTACAGCTGCATCATGTGCCAGGCCTTCTCGCCCAGCCATGTATGCGTGGTAACTCCTGAGCGTCTCGGCCTCTGCGGCGCCGTTTCATGGCTGGATGCCAAGGCTACCAACGAGCTGGAGCCCACAGGTCCCTGCCAGGTGATCACGAAAGAGAAGCTGATCGACGACAGGATCGGCGAGTACGAGGATGTCAACGAGGCTGTCCGCAGATTCTCCAACGGCGCTCTGGAAGAAGTATCCCTGTACTCCATTATGGAGAAGCCCATGACCTCCTGCGGATGCTTTGAGTGTATCTGCGGCATCGAGCCCTTCTCCAACGGCGTGATCATCGCCAACCGTGAGTATGCCGGCATGACCCCTCTGGGCATGACCTTCCCCGAGCTGGCTTCCATGACCGGCGGCGGCGTGCAGACCCCCGGCTTCATGGGACACGGCAAACACTTCATCGCTTCCAAGAAGTTCATGAAGGCTGAGGGCGGCATCGAGAGAATCGTGTGGATGCCCAAGGATCTGAAGGAGCAGGTGGCAGAGAGACTCAACGCCACAGCCAAGGAGCTCTACGGCATTGACAACTTCACCGATATGATCGGCGATGAGACCATTGCGGAAGATCCCGAGACCTTACTGGCATTCCTGACGGAGAAGGGACATCCGGCCCTCGCCATGGATCCGATGATGTAAAGCCTCGGAAAGGCAGCCAAGCGGCCGCGGAGCGGACATTTGGCTGCCGCGAGGCTTTAACGAAGGAGCCCCGCCGCCGCGAAAGCGGCGCGGTGCGGAACGCACCTTTGAAAGCGGGGATCCTGAGTATATTCTTGGAAAGGCCGCGAAACAGGGTTTTCCAATATGATCTGGTATCTCACAGCGCGGCGGGAGTCCCCGGGACGGGGATTCCCGGACTGTGCTGTTATAAACTACAGCAAAATATTTAAGGAGGCGAGCAGGAAATGCCGTTTACAAAGAAATTACAGAAATTCAACGCGACAATCCGCACGGTCGAACTGGGAACAGGAGACAAGACCGTAAAACTCGGAGGTGGAAATACGTTCCCCTTCTATACCTTTGACGGCCCTACAGCCAATCCGGCCAAGATCGGGATCGAAATTTCCGATATGGGTCTGGAGAGCGAGCCCGACTGCATCAAAGCTTACTATGAAGGCTGCAGCACGGTGGCGGAGATCGCGAAGAAAGCTGCTTCCTTTGAGGGAGTGGATTTCGTAGTACTTAAGCTGGAGGGCGGAGATCCCAACGGCGCTGACAAGCCGGTGGAGGATCTGGTGGCTGTGGCCAAAGAAGTTTCCGAGGCCATTGACCTTCCCCTGGTAGTAGAAGGCTGCAAGAATGTGCAGAAGGATGCGGATCTTCTTCCCAAGGTTGCGGAAGCCCTTCAGGGAAAGAATGTGCTCCTCCTCTCCGCAAGAGAAGAAGATTACAAGAATATCGCCGCTGCCGCAGGTCTTGCTTATGACCAGCTGGTGGGCGCAGAGTCCGCAGTGGATATCAACCTGGCAAAACAGCTCAACGTGCTGATCAAGCAGCTGGGCGTAGATCTGGGCAAAGTCGTCATGAACGTAGGTTCCGCGGCTGCCGGCTACGGTTTTGACTATGTGATCTCCACCATGGACCGTGTAAGGGCCGCAGCGCTGGGACAGGCTGACGACTCCCTGCTGATGCCTGTGATCACTCCCATTTCTTCCGAGACCTGGACCGTAAAAGAGGCCAGCGCTTCTGAAGAGGATGCTCCCGGATGGGGCCCCGTGGAAGAGAGAGGGATCGATATGGAAGTGGAAACTGCTGTTGCCTGCCTGACCTGCGGTTCTGACGCAGTGATCCTGAAGCACCCCACATCCATCGCAACCGTTTCCAAGATGATCCAGGCTTTAAGCTAACAGAAACAGGAGGAGAAAACAATGGCATTAAATGGTATTGCAATTTTTAAATTAACGCCGAAAAAGAACTGCAAAGAGTGCGGCTGCCCTACCTGCATGGCTTTTTCCATGAAGGTGGCTCAGGGCGCCATGACCATCGATCAGTGTCCTTATATGAGTGAGGAAGCCCTTGCGACCCTGTCCGAGGCATCCGCACCGCCCATGAAGACCATCAAAGCCGGCGTAAAGCCCTTTGCAGACAACAAGACGGACAGCGACAAGGAATACAGCCTGGGCGGCGAGACCGTTCTGTTCCGTCATGAGAAGACCTTTGTCAACAAGACCAGGTATGCTTCCACCGTATGCACCTGCATGGATGACGCTGCCGTAGACGCAAGGCTGGCTTCCGTATCCGCCGTCGACTACGACCGTATCGGCGACAGGATGTATGTGGAATTCATCGCTGTGGACTGCGCGGAAGGAACTGCTCCCGAGAAATACGCAGAGCTGGTGAAGAAGGCAGACGCTGCCGGACGTTCCCTGATCCTCAATGTAAAGGATGAGGCGTGCGCGAAGGCTGCTCTCGACGTATGCAAGGACAAGAAGCCCATTTTAAACGGCGCAGACGCTTCCAACTATGAAGCCATGAACAAACTGGCCACCGAGGCCGGAGTTGTGCTGGGCGTATCCGGCGCTTCCGTAGAGGAGCTCTATGATACGGTCGCTGCTCTGGAGAAGGCCGGCAATAAGAACCTGATCCTGGATCTGGGCACCGCTTCCGTAAAGGATGCGTTCGCCAACGGCGTCCTGATCCGCCGCGCGGCTCTCAAGGACGGCGACAGGACCTTCGGATATCCCAGCCTTGTGAACGTAGGCAAGCTGGCTTCCGGCGACGCTCATATGCAGGCAGCTCTGGCAGCTTTATTCACCATGAAATACGGCTCTGTCGTGATCGTGGAGGAGATGACCTACGCAATGGCGCTTCCTCTTTACGGCCTGCGCCAGAACCTGTACACAGATCCTCAGAAGGCTCCCAGGATCGAGCCCGGCATCTATCCCATCAATGGGGCAGACGAGAACTCTGTGTGCCTGACCACCGTGGACTTCGCCCTGACTTACTTCCTGGTATCCGGCGAGCTGGAGCGTTCCGGCGTTCCCTGCAACCTGCTGATCAGCGACGCGGGCGGACTTTCCGTACTGACCTCCTGGGCAGCCGGCAAATTCTCTTCCGGTTCCATTGCCAAGTATATCCAGGAATTCGATATTGAGAACAAGATCAAGAACCGTACTCTGATCATCCCCGGCAAGGTTGCCGTACTGAAGGGCGATCTGGAGTCCAAGCTCCCCGGATGGAACATCGTGGTAGGCCCCACCGAGGCTGTCCAGCTTGTGAAGTTCTTAAAGGATATGCAGAACGCGTAATCCATAACCATCAAGAAAAGGAGAAAAACGAACATGGCAAAATTCATTACCATCGGCGAGAGACTTTCCACAACGGCTCCCATTGTGAACAAGGCATTTTTAGCAAGGGATCCTGAACCCATCCTGGCCCGCGCAAAGGCTCAGCTGGATGCTGGCGCAACTTATCTGGATGTAAACATCGGACCTGCAGAAGGATACGGCGAAGATCTGATGAAGTGGGCCGTACAGCTCCTTCAGAGCAACTTCGACAACGTGCCCCTGGCTCTGGATACCTCCAATAAGGCGGCCATCGAAGCCGGTATCTCCGTATATAACCGTTCCAAGGGCAAACCCATCGTAAACTCTGCCGACGCTGCCGGCAGGATCGAGAACATCGACCTGGCAGCTGCCAACGATGCCATCGTCATCGCGCTCTGCAACGGCGAAGGCATTGCCGCGGACAACGACGAGCGTATGGGCTACTGCACCACTCTGCTGGAGAGAGGCCTTTCCCTTGGTCTTTCCGAGGACGACATCTGGTTCGATCCGCTGTTCGTCGTCATCAAGGGTATGCAGGACAAGCAGATGGACGTGCTCCACTTCATCGGCGACCTGACGGCCATGGGTCTTAAGACCACCGGCGGCCTTTCCAACAACTCCAACGGTATGCCTAAGCATATCCGTCCCATCATGGACTCTGCCATGATCGCCATGGCTATGATGATGGGTATGACCTCCGCCATCGTGAACCCCAATGACCTGAGGCTGATGGAGACCATCAAGTCCTGCGACATCATCCGCAACGATACTCTGTACGCAGATTCTTACCTGGAAGTATAAAGCGAGGATCCATGCACAAGATCATATTTAAGTTTGAGAGCGGCGAGGGCATTACTGCCTTCGCTGCTTCTGGTGAAAACCTTCTTGAGGTAGCGAGAAAAACAAACGTAGCTATCGACGCCCCTTGTTCCGGAAACGCCGCCTGCGGGAAGTGCCGGGTAAAGCTTCTGTCCGGCGAACTGGAATCCCAGAAGACCCGTCATATCACCGATGAAGAGTATGCGGAGGGGTGGCGTCTCGCCTGCGTCAGCAAAGTGGTGTCGGACATCGAAGTGATGGTGCCGGACATCGCTTCCGCGTACAAGGGCAGGATGAAGGCGGCAGATCTGAGCTCTCCGGAGGAGATCCGGATCTTTACGGAAACGAAAGAACAGCTGCAGGCGGCGGGGATCACCCTGAAGAACAGCCTGGAGCTTATTCCTGTATCCATGGCTGCGCCGACCCTGGACGATACCATGCCGGATGTGGAACGGCTGGAGCGGGCTTTGGCGGCGGCCACCGGGATCCCCTATGTGCGGGTCCCCTATACAGTCTTAAAAGTCCTTCCCGACAAGCTGCGGGAGCATGATTTTCAGGTCCAGTGCGTGGTGAGGCGTTCTTCCCGGGATGTGTTCGTCTATGATCTCTACGGCATGGAAGAGCATGTCAGGGCAGGAGGCCTGGTGGTGGACATCGGAACGACGACGGTCTCCGCCATGATCATCGATATGCTGAACGGAGACATCCTGGCCAAGGCCACCACCGGAAACGGGCAGATCCGGTACGGCGCCGACGTCATCAATCGGATCATCGAGTCCAGGAAAGAGGGCGGCCAGAAGAAGCTCCAGGATGCGGTCATAGAGGAGACCATCAATCCCCTGGTCCGCACCATGTGCGCTTCCTGCGGCCTGGAGCCTGCCCAGATCTACCGGATGTGCGTGGCGGCCAACACCACCATGAACCATCTGTTTGTCGGGTTCAACGCGGAGCCCCTTCGGACCGAGCCCTATATCCCGGTCTTTTTTAAGACCAATTCTCTGTTTGCCAATGATCTGGGGATCGACATCAACCCCGATGCCCACATCATCGTAGCGCCCAATATCGGCAGCTATGTGGGCGGCGACATCACAGCCGGCACCCTGGTCAGCATGATCTGGAACAGGCCGGAATTTTCCATTTTCATCGATCTGGGCACCAATGGCGAGATCGTCTTCGGCAATTCGGATTTTATGATGAGCTGCGCCTGCTCGGCCGGCCCTGCCTTCGAGGGCGGCGACATCAGCTGCGGCATGAGGGCCACCGACGGGGCCATAGAAGCATGCACCATCGATGCCGGGACCATGGAGCCCTCCTTCAAAGTGGTGGGCGATGAGGGTCAGAAGCCGGTGGGCCTGTGCGGTTCCGGTCTCATCGATGTGATCAGCGAGCTGTTCCGGTGCAATATGATCAGTCCCAAGGGGAAATTCATCCGGGAAGGGAAGCGGATCCGTCACGACAAATACGGTATGGGAAGCTATGTGCTGGCGTTCCGGGAAGAGGCGGACTCTGTCAAGGACGTGGAGATCACGGAAGTGGATATCGACAACTTCATCCGGGCCAAGGGCGCCATCTTTTCGGCTATCCGGACGCTTCTGACCGCCCTGGATTTCGATGTTTCCATGGTGGATGACGTCTATGTGGCCGGAGGCATCGGAAGCGGCATCAACATGAAAAACGCGGTGGGGATCGGTATGCTCCCGGATATTCCGCTGGAAAAGTTCCATTACATCGGTAATTCTTCCCTGTCCGGCGCCTATGCCATGCTGCTGTCCGGCGAAGCGGAACGCAAGGTCTATGAGCTGGCCAAGAGCATGACGTATATGGAGCTGTCCACGACGCCAGGATATATGGATGAGTTCGTGGCGGCGTGCTTTATCCCTCATACCGATACGTCCCTGTTCCCGTCGGTCCGCCAGGAAGAAGTGAGATAGGACAAGATATATGAATATTCCTTACGAAAAAAATCAAAAAGAACGAGTTCCCTTTGAAACCTATAAGGCCCGGTTCCGGGAAGCGGATCCCGTCCTTTTGTCCCAGGTTTCCGGCGCTCCCTACGATGCGAAAACCGGTCTCTTTTCCGTGACGCTGATGGGAAAACGATATACGGTCCATTATCCGGATTTCGAGACCCATTGTCTGGAGGAGGACGGCGGATACGCGCCCCTTTTGGACAACCTGGAGACCAAGATCCTGGTGATCCGGTATCTGCTGGAGGGAAAGAAGGCTCCTTTCAAGGGAGATTTCTACGCCTATGCCGATATGCCCTGGGGGAACCACTACAACCAGGTCTTTCAGGGCCGCTGCGTAAAGCGGCTGGCCTATACGTTCGGTTTTAAGCTGGATTCTTTCCGGCAGGTCATGGAATCTCTGGGAGGGACTCCGGTCCCCCAGGGAGACGCCGGGTATGAATTTTTCTTCCTGGATGATCTGAAGCTTCAGTTTATGATCTGGGAAGGAGACGAGGAATTCCCGCCTTCCGCCCAGATCCTGTTCTCCGGCAATTTCGCCTCCGCCTTCCACGGGGAGGATATGGCGGCAGTGGGGGACATTTCCATCGGAACCTTGAAGAGGCTGGCCGGCGAGCTCGCGGCCCGGCAGCCGCAGTGAATGGAGGTAAAAGGCAATGGGTTTTTCAACAGTACCGTGCAATGAGTTTGTAGAGGTCCTGGCATCCAAAGCGCCGGTTCCCGGCGGCGGCGGCGCCAGCGCCCTGGTGGGAGCAGTGGGAACGGCCCTGGGAAACATGGTGGGGTCCCTGACTGTGGGAAAGAAGAAGTATGCGGACGTAGAGGAGGAGATGTGGCAGCTCAAGTCCAAGGCGGACACGCTCCAGAAGGAGCTCCTGGCCCTGGTGGAGCGGGATGCGGAGGTCTTTGAGCCCCTTTCCAAAGCTTACGGCATGCCCCGGGAGACCGAGGAGGAGAAGGCGGAAAAGGCGAGAGTCATGGAGATCGTCTTAAAGGACGCCTGCTCCGTTCCCATGGAGATCATGGAAAAGTGCTGCGAGGCCCTGGATCTTCTGGTGGAGTTTGCCGCCAAGGGTTCGGCGCTGGCCATCAGCGACGCCGGCGTGGGCGCAGTGTTCTGCAAGGCGGCCCTCCAGGGCGCCAGCCTCAACGTCTATATCAATACGAAATCCATGAAAAACAGAGAGTATGCGGAGGAGCTGAACCAAAAGGCCGACGCCATGCTGGAGAAATATACGAAGATCGCCGACCAGGTGTTTGAGAGCGTTCTGGGAAGGCTTAAATAAAAACAGGAGGAAGTTTCAATGGCAAAACAGCTTTTGGGAAAAGAAGTTGCCGCGGCCCTCAATGAGAAGATCAAGGCGCAGGCGGCGGCTCTGAAGGAAAAGGGAGTCAACCCCACTCTTGCCATCGTCCGGGTGGGAGAGAGGCCCGATGATCTGTCCTATGAACGGGGCGCCACAAAGCGGTGCGATATGCTGGGAGTCGCCGTGGAGAAATTCGTCCTTCCGGCTGACGTGAGCCAGGAAGGGCTCATGGAAGTCATCCAGAAGGTCAATGAGGACGCTTCGATCCACGGAGTCCTGATCTTCCGTCCCCTGCCTTCCCAGATCGACGAGGAGGCCGTCATCAAGGCGCTGAAGCCGGAAAAGGATGTGGACGGCATCACCGACGGATCCATGGTGGGCGTGTTCGCCGGCACGGACCAGGGCTTCCCGCCCTGTACACCCCAGGCCTGCATGGAGATCCTGGATCACTACGGCATCGACTGCACGGGCAAGAAGGCGGTGGTGGTAGGACGGAGCCTGGTGGTAGGGAAGCCTGCGGCCATGATGCTCATCAAGAAGAACGCCACCGTTACCGTCTGCCATACCAGGACCAAGGATATGCCTGCCGTCACCAGAGAGGCGGATATCCTGGTGGTGGCCGCGGGACGGGCAGGCGTCATCGATGAGACGTATGTGGCTCCCGGCCAGATCGTCATCGACGTCGGCATCAACGTCAACGAAGAAGGCAAGCTCTGCGGCGATGTGAAGTACCAGGCTGTGGAACCGGTGGTGGAGGCCATCACTCCGGTGCCCGGCGGCGTAGGAGCTGTGACCACTTCCGTGCTGGTGGGCCATGTGGTAGAGGCAGCCAGAAGAACTGTAAAATAAGCATCCGGAAGTCAGAAGGAGCGGTTGTGGAATTTTTTCCAAAGCCGTTCCTTTTTGTTTGGGATTTTTGAAAAATCATCCAATTCAGCTTGAAGAAGTAGACAATTCATGGTATGATTTATACATATTAGATTAAATTTCATGCAGAAAGGAAAGTGGAGTTATGAAGAAGATGAGACGTCTGGTAGCAGTCCTTCTGGCAGCCATGATGGTGCTTTCCCTGTCAGCCTGCGGCGGCGGCGATTCCGGCAGTGACGGAACCGGATCGGCCGGCGGCGAGAGCAGCGGAGAGGGAAAGATCGGTCTGATGGTGGGAACCGTAGCCATCAGTGAAGAGGAGTACCGCAGCGCGGAGGCATGGCAGAATGAGCTGGGTGAGGATAAGGTCGTGATCCAGACTTATCCCGATAACTTTATGAGCGAGGAGGAGACCACCATCTCCAATATGCTCTCTCTGGTATCGGATCCGGATATCAAGGTCGTTATTTTCCTTCAGGGTGTGCCGGGTTCTTCCGCAGCCATCACCAGGGCCAAGGAGGTCCGTCCCGACATCCTCTATATCAACGGCGGTCCCAATGAGGATCCCGACGTGGCCTGTGAAGCGGCTGATATCTGCATCGATTATGACAACTATTCCGCAGGAGCCCAGATGGCAGACCGGGCCAAGGAGATGGGAGCGGAGACCATGATCTACTACTCCTTCCCCCGCCATCAGGGCTATGAGAAGGTCGCCTACGCAGGCAATCAGTGCGAGGAGCGGTGCAAGGAGCTGGGGATCGAATTTGTCCGCGTGACCATCCCGGATCCTCAGTCGGATGCCGGTACGGCAGGTACCCAGCAGTTCATCGTGGAGGATGTGCCGAAGCAGCTGGAGACCTACGGACCCAATACGGCGTTCTTTGATACCAACACCATGTCGACGCCGGCCGTGATCAAAGCCGTATATGACGCGGGCGAGGGGATCTACATGAACCCCAGCCAGTCTTCTCCTTTCAACGGATACCCGGAAGCGCTGGGGATCTCCGTACCGGAAGACAAGACCAACGACTATGAGTGGATGATCCAGGCGATCCAGGATAAGCTGGCGGAGACCGGCGACAACGGACGTTTCTCCACCCGTACCATCCCCAATGTCGTTATGGAAATGAATACTTCCGTAGAATATGCTCTTGCATATCTCAATGGGGAAACCGGCGGTGAGAAGGTAGACATGGACGTTATGAAGGAGGCGCTCATCAAAGCAGCCGGGACCGATGACGTCAGCTTCAATACCTATGATGTCAACGGCCTTAAATATGACAATTTTGCGCTGGTGATGGGCCCCTGGACCATGCTGTGATCCGCGGGCAGATGATGTAGAGATTCATGCAGCACATTTCTGCGGAAATCGTGCTGCATGATTTTTATGAAGGAGAGGAGGAGAACATGGACACCTATCTGCTCGAGATGAAACACATCACAAAAAAATATGGTGAAAATACGGTCCTCAAGGACATGGAGCTCCATGTGAAGCCCCATGAGATCCACGCCCTCCTGGGCGAAAACGGAGCCGGAAAATCCACGCTGATGAACATCCTGTTCGGTATGCCGGTGATCCAGGAAAGCGGCGGATTTGAAGGAGAGATCCTTTGGGAGGGGAAGCCGGTCCAGATCGATTCTCCGATGAAGGCCATGGAGGCGGGCATCGGTATGGTCCATCAGGAATTTATGATGATCCCCGGTTTCACCGTGGCGGAAAACATAAAGCTCAACCGGGAGCCTTTGAAGAATTCCCTTGCCGGACGGATCTTCGGGAAAAAGCTGTCCATCGTGGATTTTGACCAGATGGGAAGGGATGCGAGAGCGGCTCTCAACCGGGTAGGCATGGATATTGATGAAAATACCCTGATGGGAGAACTGCCGGTGGGCCATATGCAGTTTGTGGAGATCTCCAGGGAGATCGATAAGCAGAATGTCAAGCTGCTGGTCTTCGACGAGCCCACGGCCGTCCTGACGGAGAGCGAGGCCAAGGGGCTCCTTAAGATCATGAGGAAGCTGGCGGACCAGGGCATCGCCATCATCTTCATCACCCACAGGCTGGGAGAAGTCATGGAAGTGGCGGATCATGTGACTGTCTTCCGGGATGGAGAGCTGGTGGACAGTATGCCCATCGGCGAGACGGATGCGTCCAGCATCGCGGAAATGATGATCGGACGGAAGATGGGCGCTCCCATCGAGAAGGCAGAGCGGTCCATCAGGGACGAAGCCCCCTACGCCGTGGAGCTACAGGATTTCGCGGTGGATATGCCGGGAGAGCGCTCCAAGGGCGTGAACCTTAAGATCCGGCGGGGAGAGATCTTCGGGCTGGCAGGTCTGGCCGGGCAGGGAAAACTGTCGGTGGCCAACGGCATCATGGGCCTCTATCCGGCCGAAGGAAAACTCTTTATCGATGGGGAGGAGATCAAGCATATCACGCCTCAGAAGATCCTGGAGAAGAAATGCGCTTTTGTCTCCGAGGACAGAAAGGGAACGGGCCTTTTGCTGGACAGCTCCATCGAAGCCAATATCGCCATTTCCGCCATCAAGGTCCAGAAGAAATATCTGAAGAATTTCGGTCTCTTTAAGCTGGTGGACAGAGGAAAAGCCAGGAAGCATGCCCAGGAAATGATCGCGACTCTGGATATCCGCTGTACCGGGCCTTCCCAGTATACGAGGCGCTTAAGCGGCGGCAACCAGCAGAAGGTCTGCGTGGCCAGGGCCCTGTCCCTGGATCCGGATATCCTGCTGGTATCGGAACCCACCAGAGGCATCGACATCGGAGCCAAGCGCCTGCTGTTGGAGTACCTGGTGAAGCTGAACCAGGAGAGGGGCATGACCATCATCATCACCTCCTCCGAGCTGGCGGAGCTGCGGTCCGTCTGTGACCGGATCGCCATTATATACGATGGAAAAGTGGAAGGGATCCTCCCTGCGGACGCTTCGGATCAGGAGTACGGCCTGTATATGATGGGACTTGGTCCCAAGGAAAAAGAAGGGAGCGGAGCAGAATGAGTGAAAAAATTATCGGTGGCCTGAAACGCTTCGGCTCTGCAAGGCTGATCATTTCTCTGTTTTTTGTGGCGCTGCTTGTGACGACCTATGTACTGGATCTGTCCTTCACGGCCACGGTTTCGGATGTGCTGATCCGCTGGTGCATGAATTTCCTGCTGGTGCTGGCCATGGTGCCCAGCGTTCTTTCGGGATGCGGGCTGAACTTTGCCTCCACGCTGGGGATCTGCTGCGGTCTTCTGGGCGGCGTCTTATCCATTGAATTTGGCTTTACCGGCGTCATGAGCCTTATCATGGCGGCGATCTTCGGAAGCGTTTTCGCGGCCATCATCGGCGGCATTTACGGAAAGCTTTTAAACTACATCAAGGGATCGGAAATGATGATCGCCACTTATGTGGGATTTGCCTTTGTCTCCCTGATGTGCATCGTCTGGGTGTTCCTGCCCATCACCAACGATTCTCTCCGGCTGGCCATGGGCGGCGGCGTCCGTCTCAATGTGGAGCTTTCTGCCACCTTCGGCGAGCTTCTCAACAACTTCCTGGCCGTGGAGGTCGCCGGTGTCACGATCCCGGTGGGATTTATGCTGGTCTGCGCGGCGTTCTGCGTCGTGCTGAAGCTGTTTTTGAACAGCCGTACGGGCCGTCTCATGCAGGTGGCCGGTGAAAATCCCAAGTTTGCCAAGGCGCTGGACATCAGCGTGAATCGCAACCGGATCCTGGGAACCATCCTTTCCATGGTCTTAAGCGCCATCGGGATCCTGTTCTACGCCCAGAGCTACGGATTCCTGCAGCTCTATACGGCGCCTCTGCGGATGAGCTTCCTGGCTGTGGCGGCCGTGCTGATCGGCGGCGCCACCACGAGACGCGCCTCCATCGGCAACGTGGTGCTTGGTACCTTGCTCTTCAACGGGATCCTGGCCATGTCCACGCCGGTCGCCAATGCTCTGGCGCCGGACAGCAACCTGGCTGAGATCGTCCGGATCATTGTCAGCAACGGGATCATCGTATACGCGCTGACAAAAATCAAACGGGAGGTGTGATTATGCAGACGACGATGGCATCCCGTTTGAAAGCAATGGGAAAAAAATATAACGTAGTGATCTTTTTCGTCATCCTGGCCATTGCGGCCTATATCATCTCGGGAGTAGCTCCTACGGTGTTCCTCCAGGAGATCGCATCCAGATTCTGCCGCAATACCTTCCAGGTGCTGGCGCTGATCATCCCGGTGGTGGCCGGGCTGGGCCTCAACTTCAGTATCGTCATCGGAGCCATGGCCGGACAGATGGCCGTGATCCATACAGTATCCTTTGGGATCACCGGTTTTCCTTCCTTTTTGGTGAGTATCCTCATCAGTACGCCTCTGGCCATCCTCTTTGGCTTTCTGGTGGGCAAGGTCCTCAACAAGACCAAGGGCAACGAGATGATCACCTCCATGATCCTGGGGTATCTGGCCAACGGTATCTATCAGTTCATCTATCTGTACCTGATTGGGACGGTGATCCCTTTCCCCGATAAGTCCATGATGAACGACAACGGCGTCGGGATCAAGAGTTCCCTGGGATTTGACGGTACTTTCCGATACTCTCTGACGGACGTCTGGAACACCAATCTGTCGGATTTCGTACTGGTGGCCGGCATTGCGGCCCTGGTATGCGTGGCGGCCTACCTGATCTACAGCTTCGTGAGGAGGAAGAAAGCCGGGATCCCCCTCAGGGCTTCCCGTATCGCAGGCTGCATCGTCATCGCGGCGGTGTCCATTTTCCTGCTGGTCCTGCGTCAGGTCAGCTTTCAGGCCCAGTTCATCATGCGGTTCGTGACCTTCCCGGTGTCGGCGCTCATCTGTATCCTTCTTTTGTGCCTGTTCAACACCTGGATCTTCAGGACCAAGCTGGGACATGATTTCCGGGCTGTGGGGATGAACCAGCAGGTGGCCATGGTATCCGGCATCAACGTCAACAGGACCAGGATCATCGCCATGATCCTGTCCACGGTATTCGCCGCCTGGGGACAGATCATCCGTCTTCAGGATATCGGGACCATGAATACCTATTCCGCCCATGAACAGATCGCCCTGCTGGCCGTGGCGGCCATCCTGGTGGGCGGCGCTTCGGTGGTGAAGGCCAACAATAAAAACGCGATCCTTGGGATCATCCTGTTCCACTCCATCTTCGCGGTATCTCCTCAGGTGGGCACGGCTCTCTTTGAGGACAGTCAGGTGGGAGAGTATTTCCGTGTGTTCCTGGCATATGGGATCATCTTCGTAGCTCTGGCCATGAATGCGGTCCAACAGGCAAAACAGTCCAAGGAAGAAAAGGGGTAAAGAAAATATGAAAGAGTCTGCGTTTACTTCCCGTGTGGAAAATATGAACAAGATCCTGGAGAGAGAGGGCATCGACTGCTTCTTTGTGACGCCCTCCTCCGATATGAAATATCTGTGCGGCTACTCCATCAAGGGAGATGAGCGGTTCCTGGCGCTGGTCTTGGCACCGGGACATGAGCCCTTTATCATCGCCAATATCCTTTATGAGCTCCAGGTGACGGAGACTCCGGTGACGGAGTTCACCTACTGGCCCGACGGGGAGGATCCCTTCGCTCTGCTGAAGAAGGAGATGGAGAAGAGGGGCATCCGTCATGACACCATTGCCGTGGATGCGGCCATGCCGGCTCTGTTTACGCTGCAGCTTACATCTCTGTATCCGGATGCGGAATTTGTCAACGGCAGCCCTCTGGTACAGCCGCTGCGGATCTATAAGGACCGTCAGGAGATGGACTGCATGATCGAGTCCACCGCCAAGGCGGACATCGCTTTGAAAAAGTGTATCGATAAAGGACTTTATTGGATCGGAAAAACGGAATCGGATTTTATGGCGGAGCTGGCCTATGAGATGACCTGTCTGGGCCTTGCGGCCCCCGGCGCCACAGTGGCCGTAGGACCCAATGCGGCGGTCCCTCACCACAATACGGGAGATACGGTCATTGAGATGGGAAGATGCCTGCTGATCGATTTCGGAGGCACTTATAAAAATTACTGCACCGATATGACCAGGACGTATCACTTCGGGGAACCCAGCGAGAAGTTCCGCGAGGTATACAATGTGGTCCTGGAAGCCAATCTGGCCGGAGAGGCGGCTGCCAAGGCCGGAAACGAGCTTCAGGACGTGGACAGAGCGGCCAGGGATGTGATCGAAAAGGCCGGATACGGAGAATATTTCATCCACCGAACCGGACACGGCATCGGCATTGACTGCCATGAGGGTCCTTCGGCAGGTGCCGGCGAGACCACCATCATCCGTCCCGGCATGGCCTTCTCCTGCGAGCCGGGCATCTATCTGCCGGGCGAGTTCGGAGTGCGGATCGAGGACCAGGTGCTGATCGAGGAGGACGGCTCCACCAGAGTCCTCCATAAGCTGCCCAAGGAGCTGACTGTGATCCGGTAAGTCAGCTGGATCATGTGCACTGACGCGCGCAGGCTGCTGCGCGCGTCGCTGCATCTTGGGCATCCCGCGCGGGAAGAAAGAAAAAGTTAAGCCCCCGGATCCGATCCGGGGGCGTTTGTCATTGTGGAAGCAGTGTTTTTCGCTTTTTGAAATAGTAGACGGCTCCGATGGCATCGGCCAGGAGCCAGCCGATGGGAACAGACATCCAGATGCCGTCGGTCCCCAGGAAGGGGATGGCGGAAAGGGTATAGGCCAGGAGCACTCGGGAGCCCAGGGACACGATGGTGAGGACCACCGACATGCCGGGCCTTTGCAGGGCGCGGTACAATCCGTAGAACAGGAAGAGACAGCCGATGCCGCAGTAGAAGGCGCCCTCAATGCGCAGGTAGCGGGCGCCGATGGCCAGGATCTCCGTTTCCTCCGGGCGGACGAAGATCATCATGAGAGGCCGCGCGAAGATGCAGACGGCCGCAGTGATGGCCAGGCAGAAGAGGATGGAGGCGGTAAAGGCCGACCGGATGCCCTTCCGGATCCGGTCCGTCTTCCCTGCTCCATGGTTCTGGGCGATGAAGGTGGAGAAGGCGTTTCCGAAGTCCTGGACCGGCATATAGGCGAAGGAGTCGATCTTGACTGCCGCCGCGAAGGCCGCCATGACGGCGGGGCCGAAGCTGTTGACCAGTCCTTGGACCATCAGGATGCCGAAATTCATGATGGACTGCTGCAGACAGGTCAGAAAAGAAAACTGAGAGATTTCCTTGAGCCCGTCCCTCCGGATCTGCATATCCTCCCTCCTGGGACGCAGTTCCGGGAATTTCACCAAGGTGTAGAGCATGAGGCCGATGCCGGAAATATACTGGGAAATGACCGTGGCGGCGGCGGCTCCCGGAGCGCCCCAGTAAAAGACCAGGACAAAGAGCAGGTCCAGGCCGATGTTCAAAAGGGCGGAGAAACCCAGAAACAGCAGGGGCACCAGCGAATTTCCCAGGGCCCGCAGAAGGCAGGCGAAATAATTATAGAGAAAAGTGGCTGTGATGCCGATAAAGATGACCCAGAGATAGCTGCGCATCATGCTGTAAATCTCGTCCGGAGTCTGGAGCAGGCGCATGATGGGATCTATACACAGAAAAACGATGAGGTTCAGCGCCACGCTGCATACCGCGATCAGGACGAAAGAAGTAAAGATGCTGGACCGGAGCCGTTTTTTGTCTCCGGCTCCGTAGCAGATGGAAAAGACCGCGCCGCTTCCCATGGAAAGCCCCAGGAGGATCGACGTCAGGAAGGTCATCAGCGTATAGGCGGAGCCCACGGCCGCCAGGGCGTTGGAGCCCAGAAACTGGCCTACGATGAGAGTATCCGCCACATTGTAGAGCTGCTGGAGCAGATTTCCCAGGATCATGGGAAAAGCAAATAAAAGCAGGGAAGAGGTGATCTTCCCCGAGGTTAAATCCTTTTGTTTCATTGATTATGCCGCCTCCTTGGCCGTAAATTTCTTGTCCAGAAAGATCCCGATGCAGACCACCAGGATCCCCGCCAGCTTGCCCGGCGGAAAGCTTCCCAGCAGGACCAGGTCCATGGCGATGCCGGTGGCGATCTGACCGATCAGCATGAAGATGGTGGCGTGAAAAACCTTCAGCTTGGCAAAGGACAGGGAATTGAGCACACAGGCCACCGTACCGAAGGGGCCTGTCAGGTATCCCAGGGCCGGAGCCTTGAGAGCGGCGCCGAAGGGCGGTTTAAAACCGGTCGTGACGAGAAGGATGAGGAAAGCGGCGGCCGCGCCCACGATGGAATTGGCGAAATTGCCGTCCAGCTTCCCCACATAGCGGCTGGCGTCGTAGTTGAACATCCTGGCAAATACGGTCACACAGCCCACTATGATAGCGAAAAACAGCAAGAGGAGCAGGAACCACTGGTTCCCCACAGAGGAAAAGGCGCTGCCTCCCGCGAAATTGATGATGAACACACCGGCCAGGATGCATAAAAAGCCGGGGATCCGCACAGCCTTGAACGAGACTCTTTCAGAGCCGAACCATCCGAAGTGGTCCACCACAGCCGACATGAAGAGCTGGCCCGATACGGACAGGCAGACGGTGACGGCCGTTCCCAGCTGTGCGACCAGATAGCCGGAAAAACCCAGCACGAACACGGCGCACACGCCTCCCATGGTGGAACGGAACGGAAGGTCTTTTAACTTGGGCGGACGGTGGAAATAGACGAGACTGAAGAAAAAGCTGGTGACAGCATTGAGAAAGTTGCTGACGAAGCTGACGCCCAGAACGCCTAAAAACGGATAGAGCATCCCGTTGAAGCTGCTTTGGGACGATACAAGGATTCCGGCCAGCACGGCCAGGGCCATATACAGCATAAGAAATTCCTCCCCCGCGTAGACTCAAAAATGCTATTTGATTATAATACCAAACCGGGAAATAATCAATAGAATTTCTGGCAATCCCAGGGGGGATATGCTATACTAGTGGGTAAGACAGAAAGGGGGAAAAAGCTATGGCTACACCACATAATCAGGCGGAGCGGGGCCAGATCGCGGAGAGCATCCTGCTGCCGGGAGATCCCCTCCGTGCCCGGTTCATAGCGGAACATTTTCTGGAGGAGGCCCAGTGCTTCAACCAGGTGAGGAATATGCTGGGCTACACCGGTTTTTATAAAGGAAAGAGGATCTCCGTGATGGGGACCGGGATGGGCTGTCCGTCCATCGGGATCTATTCCCACGAGCTGATCCATGAGTATGGAGTGAAGAACCTGATCCGGGTGGGCTCCTGCGGGAGCATACAGGAACCGGTAAAGGTGGGGGATCTGATCATGGCCATGGGAGCCTGCACAGATGGAAATTACGCCCATCAGTACGGGCTGCCGGGCACCTATTCGGCCACCGCTTCCTATGAGCTTTTGGCCAGAGCCGTGAAAGAAGCCGGAGACAGGAAGTTTCCCTATGAAGTGGGAAATGTGCTCTCCTCAGATCTTTTCTATACGGAGACGCCGGAATGGAAGCAGTGGGCCCGCATGGGGCTCTTGTCCATCGAGATGGAGAGCTACGCCCTCTACTGCAATGCCAGCCGCGCAGGCGTGCGGGCTCTGGGGATCTTTACTGTTTCGGATTCCATCGTGACGGGAGAGGCCCTTTCCGCAGCGGAGCGGCAGACGGGATTTACCAGTATGATGGAGGTGGCCCTGGAGACGGCCGCGGCATTTACAGATTGAAGAGGCATATATGAACTATAAGAAGATGATCACCAACCGGATATGGGTGACGGCTCTGATCCTGATCCTCCAGGTGGTCTGGATCGTCGTCGCCCTGCTGAAGCTCAGCAGTTATTCCGTGTGGATCAATGTGGGTTTTTCCGTTTTGAGCATCCTGATGGTCCTCTATATCATCGGAAAAGAAGAAAACGCGGCTTACAAGATCGCCTGGATCATCCTGATCCTGTGCCTTCCCCTGTTCGGAGGCCTTCTGTATATCTTTTTCGGGAACAAGAATCCCTCCAAGAAGATGCGAAAGCGCATGAATCTGGCCCACCGGAGGCTGGAGCGAGAGTTCAAAGGGGATGGCAGAGCCCTGGACGAGATGCGCAGCCTGGATGAACGGGCCGCCGGCATCAGCGCCTATCTGGAAGGCGCCAGCGACTACTGCGCTCACAGGGACACGGACGTGACGTACTATCCTGTGGGGGAGATCATGTTCCGGGATATGCTGGAAGCCATGGAGCAGGCCGAATACTATATTTTCCTGGAGTATTTCATCGTGGAAGAGGGGATCATGTGGAACAAGGTCCTGGAAGTCCTGGAGCGGAAAGTCTCCCAGGGCGTGGACGTCCGCATGATCTATGACGATATGGGCTGCGTGGCCCTGCTCCCCCAGAATTACCACAAGATCCTGGAGGAGAAGGGCATCAAGTGCATGGCCTTCAATCCTGTGGTGCCTTTTCTCTCCATGGCCATGAACCACAGGGATCACAGGAAGATCCTGGTGGTGGACGGACATACGGCTTTCACCGGCGGGATCAACCTGGCGGACGAGTATATCAATCTGAAGCAGCGGTTCGGCCACTGGAAGGATACCGGCGTCCGCCTGGTGGGAGAAGGGGTATGGAATTTTACCCTGATGTTTCTGGAAATGTGGAATACTTACCGGAAGGAAGATACCAGGATGGAGCAGTTCCGTCCCCATGTCCATCATCCGGCGCCCTTTTCCGGGAGCGGCTATGTGCAGCCCTTTGGGGACAACCCTCTGGACAATGAGCCTGTGGCGGAGAACGTCTATATCGAGATCCTGAACCAGGCCAGGCATTACTGCTATATCTTCACGCCTTATCTGATCGTGGACAATGAGATGAAGCTGGCGCTGTCCCTGGCGGCCAAGAGAGGCGTGGACGTGCGCATCGTGACGCCGGGCATCCCGGATAAGCCTCTGGTATTCCGGCTGACCCGCTCCAATTACGCGCCGCTCCTTCGGGCCGGGGTCAAGATCTATGAATATACGCCTGGGTTTATCCACGCCAAGAGCTATGTCTGCGACGATGAGCTGGGCGTGGTGGGCAGCATCAATATGGACTACAGGAGTCTGTATCTCCATTTTGAGTGCGGTACGTTTCTGTACAGGAGCCGGGCGGTCCTGGATCTGAAGCGGGACAGCATCGAGACCATTAAAAAAAGCCGTCCCGTCTCCTTAAGGGAGTGCCGGACCGGCTTGTTCGGCGGGCTTTTGGATGCCCTGCTGCGGGTACTGGCCCCGCTTTTCTAGGAGGAAAGATATGGATAAAAAAGCAGCGGCCATAGGCATCATAGGAGGGAGCGACGGCCCCACCTCCGTCTTTACCGCCGGAATGAGGCGTTTTTCCTTCCGTCTCCTGCGGCGGAGGAGGCAGATCGCCCGGATCCGGCGCCGCGTGAAGCCGGATCCCCACACGGTGGAAGAGCTGATCGCTTATCTGGAAAAGCTCTATGGAGCGGAAAAACTTCCGGAAAGCTCGACAGAATATCAGGAACAGTACAGGTGCGCGAAGGCGGCTCTGGTCTTTGCGGAAAAGCCGGAGCTGATTAAAAGTCCCGTTCCCAAAGCGCCGCCCGTGGACAGGAAAAATCCGGACAGAAAAGCTCTGGATGCGTATTTTGACAAGGTCCGAAAAAGACAGGAGGAGGCGGAAGCCGTCCCCTCTTCCCAGGTTCCCATGGAGTTTGCCATATACAGGATCCCCCTCATGGAAAACGGAAAAAAATACGGAGACCTGGACGTCACCACAGAAAGGCTGCGGCAGACCGCCGGGGTCTCCTATTCGTATCGCGGCAAGCGGCAGAGGGATCAGGCAAAGGCCATCTGCCGGGATATTTACCGGTATTTCGGTTTTTCCGAGGAGGATGCCAGGACAGGTAGCCCCCGGTTCCTGGAATTTGTGACGGCGTTTACGGATCTTTGAGCGTCTCCGGGCCGGTCATACGTCCAGCTTCATATCTCCGTCCTGGATCCAGCCTTTCTTCCGCATGAACCAGGATACGGCCCACGCGATGACGCCGGGCAGGAGGAAGTGGAGGAGCAGGATTTTCAGGAGGACCGGGACGGCTCCCTCGGCGGGGGCCATGGTCTGAAAGGTCATGATCTGTCCCACCAGGCCGGCCGTGCCCATGCCGGAACCTACAGGATTATTGCTCATATGAAACACCATAGTAGAAAGAGGCCCTAAGATGGCGCTGCTGATGATGGCAGGCAGCCAGATGACGGGCTTTTTTATGATGTTGGGGACCTGGAGCATACTGGTCCCGATGCCCTGGGCCAGAAGGCCTCCCATCTTATTTTCCCGGTAGCTGGCCACGGCAAAGCCCACCATATTGGCGCAGCAGCCTACAGTAGCAGCCCCGGCCGCCAGGCCGGACAGGCTCAATGCCACGCCCAGGGCGGCAGAGCTGATGGGGAGGGTCAGGATCATGCCCATCAGCACCGATACGATGATGCCCATCAGGAAGGGCTGCTGTTCCGTTCCCCAATTGATCATGGCGCCCAGGGAATTCATGAAGGCGGAGATGGGCGGACTGAGGATCAGACCTACTGTGGAACCGGCCAGGATACAGAGGATCGGCGTCAGTACGATGTCCAGTTTCGTCTTTCCGGAGATCAGGTGTCCCAGTTCGATGCCCACATAGGCGGCGATGAAGGCGCCCAGAGGCTCGCCGGGGCCGGAGAGGACGATGGCGCCGTCCGCCAGGATGGAACCGTTCAGGATGGAAGAGGCGAAGGCTCCCACCATGCCGGATGTGGCGGCCGAGAGGACCACCAGAGGACTTTCTTTAAATTTGCAGGCCACACCGCAGCCGATGCCGGCGCCTGTGAGGGCCGCGGCCACTTTTCCGAACAGGAAGAGGAAATTTCCGATGCTGCCGCCGATGAGAGTGCCGATCTGCTGGATGATGGTGCCGACGATGAGAGTCGAGAAGAGACCGGTGGCCATACCGCTGAGGCCGTCGATGAACAACCGGTTTAACCATTTTTTCATAGGGGAACCGCCTTTCTTCTTAGTGCAATTTTATGTAAAGTTTTTTGAAACATATGACAAGACACATGACGTCATAAAATATAACACAAAGAAGGACAATATGCAAGCGCTTTTTGCAGGCTGATCCGGAGGCTTTTCCCGGTCATAAAAGAGCCAAGTCCCGCATATAGTTAACCAGCATATGCAGGAGGGCGGTTTTATGGACAATTTTCATGTATACAAGGACATACAGGCCAGGACGGGAGGGGAGATCTATATTGGAGTGGTGGGACCGGTGCGGACCGGAAAATCCACCTTTATCAAAAGGTTCATGGATCTTTTGGTGCTGCCTAATATGGAAGATGCCCACGAGAGGAACCGGGCCCAGGATGAACTGCCCCAGTCGGCGGCGGGAAAGACCATTATGACGACGGAGCCCAAATTCATCCCCAAAGAGGCGGCGCAGATCCAGATCGGCGAGGCCCAGGTGAAGGTCCGGCTCATCGACTGCGTGGGATTTATGGTGGACGGAGCCAGCGGACATATTGAAAATGACGAGGAGCGGCTGGTGCGGACTCCCTGGTTCGACTATGAGATCCCCTTTACCCAGGCGGCTGCCATCGGGACGGAGAGGGTGATCCGGGAACATTCCACCATCGGCATCGTGGTGACCACCGACGGCTCTTTCGGAGAGATCCCCAGAAACGGATACATCGATGCGGAAAAACAGACCATCGGAGAGCTGCGGAAGATCGGAAAGCCTTTTATCATGCTGCTGAATACCACAAAGCCCTATTCGGACGAGGCCAAAGAGCTGGCGGCATCCCTGGAGGGAGAATATGGCGTCCAGGTCCTTCCCGTCAACTGTGAGCAGCTGCGGAAGGAAGATGTTTCCAGGATCCTGGGAGAAGTCCTGGATGAATTCCCTGTGTCGGAGCTGGACTTTTATATGCCGAAGTGGGCGGAGATCCTCCCGTCCTCCCACTGGCTGAAGGAACGGATCCTGGACATCGTGAAGGAACTCATGGGAACGGTGATGCAGATGAAGGATCTGGCGGCGGACTATGCCCAGGAAGAGGATTCTCCCATCAAGAGAGTCCAGGTCCGCTCCGCCGACTATTCCGACGGAAAGGTCTGTTTGGACGTGGTGGTGGACGACGGAGTCTACTACAGGATCTTAAGCGATTACACCGGCATGGAGATAAGCGGCGAATACCAGCTCATGCGTCTCCTCAGGCAGTTTGCCCAGACCAGGGAACAGTATGAGAAACTGCAGGGAGCGCTGGAAGCGGTGCGCCAGAAAGGGTATGGAGTCATCATGCCGCAGCGGGATGAGATCCTCCTGGACGATCCGGAAGTCATCAAACACGGAAATAAATACGGAGTCAAGATCCATGCCCAGGCTCCCTCCATCAATCTGATACGGGCCTCCATCGAAACGGAGCTGGCCCCCATCGTGGGCGATGAAAAACAGGCGGAAGACCTGATCGCCTATATCCGGGAAAACGGAAGGGAAAATGACGACGGGGTCTGGAACACCAGCATCTTCGGAAAATCCATCGAGCAGATCGTCACCGACGGGATACAGGCCAAGATCTCCCAGATGACCGATACCTGCCAGATGAAGCTGCAGGAGACGCTCCAGAAGATCATCAACGATTCAAACGGCGGCATGATCTGTATAATCATTTGACTTTGCAGGCGGCATCTCGTATACTGGCACGTAGAGAGGTGCTTGCTATGGATCAACAGACAATGGTTTATGTGGTTTTTATACTGGGCGCGTGCCTGCTCCTCTGGATCCAGTATGTGGTCTCCAAGAGGAACCGGTATCAGTCCCTTTGCAGAAAGGTCCGGGAACAGTGGGGGAAAGTCCCGGACCGGGAATATTCCCTGGAGGAGTTTGAAAAGATCTCCCATTTTTATGAGAAGCGGAAGGGAAGCCGCTTTTCCATCGACGATATCACCTGGAATGACCTGGGGATGGATGAGGTATTCCTCCTGCTCAACACGGCGGGATCGGCCGTCGGGGAGGAATATCTGTACCAGGTCCTGCGGACGCCGGAGTTTGATACGGGAGTCCTGAAGGAACGGTCCGCCCTGGCGGATCACTTCCGGAGTCATCAAAAGGAGAGGGAAGCGTTCGGGATCTGTTTTGCCCAGATGGGCAGACGCAAGCGGGTGGCCTTGGCGGATTACATCGAAAAGCTTTCGGATGTGCCCAGGCAGCCGCTGTTCCTCCATATCCTGTGCCTGCTTCTGCTGGCTGCCTCCATCGGTTCTTTCGCCTTCGAGCCGGCGGTGGGAGTCGGTTTTCTGCTGGTGGTGATGGTCTTCAACATCGTCACCTATTACCGGTATAAAGGAAGAGTGGGAAAGTATTTCCAGTGCATGTCCCAGGTGGCGGAACTGGTGGAATACGGAAGCCGCATGGAGGAGATCCCCGTGGAGGGGGAGCTTCTGCCCCCCTATAAGGAGCGGCTCCGAAACGCGTGCGGCGTCCTGCGGCCCATCCGGAGCCAGGCGTGGATCCTGGTGGACAAGGTCGGCATCGGAGCTTCTTTGATGGAGGCCGTCTTTGACTACTTGTGCATGGTCACCCATCTGGATCTGATCCTGTTTCGGAGGATCTCCTCCATCGTCCGGGATAAGGGGGAAGTCCTGGAAGACTTGATGAAGGTGATGGGGGAGCTGGAGCTGGGACTTTGCATCGGTTCTTTCCGGGAATATCTGCAGACGTACTGCGAGCCGGAGCTTTCCGGAGATAAAGCCTGCCGCCTGTCCTGCCGGGATATCTATCATCCTCTGATCGAAGGGGCCGTTGCCAATTCTATCCGGGCGGACAGGCCTGTGCTGGTGACCGGTTCCAACGCCTCGGGAAAATCCACGTTTTTAAAGACCATCGGAGTGGGCGCCATCCTGGCTCAGACCATCTACACCGTGCCGGCGAAACAGTATGAAAGCTGCTTTTTCCGGGTCTTTTCCTCCATGGCCCTGGCAGATAACCTGGAGTCGGGGGAGAGCTATTATATGGTAGAGATCAAATCCTTAAAGAGGATCCTGGATGCCATCCCCTCCGGCGGGGCTCCGGTCCTGTGCTTCATCGACGAGGTGCTGCGGGGGACCAATACGGTGGAGCGCATCTCGGCTTCCTCCAAGATCCTGGAGAACATGAGCGGAAAGCCGGTCCTCTGTTTCGCGGCCACCCATGACATCGAGCTGACGGCGCTGCTTTCCGGCGTCTATGACAACTATCACTTTGAGGAACAGATCGAGGGGAACGACGTGCTCTTTTCCTATAAACTGTATCCCGGAAGGGCGGCAACCAGGAACGCCATCCGCCTGCTGGCCATCATGGGATACGAGGAGGGCATCATCCGGGAGGCGGAGGAAATGGCTGAGCGGTTTGTGAAAACAGGAGAATGGAGTTTGGAGCCATGATGAAAGTGACGCTTTATACAGATGGAGCGGCCAGGGGAAATCCCGACGGGCCGGGCGGCTACGGCGCCATCCTCCAGTATGTGGACAGAGAAGGCCGTCTCCACGAGAAGGAGCTTTCAGCCGGATACAGGAAGACCACCAACAACAGGATGGAGCTGATGGGAGTCATCGCAGGACTGGAAGCCCTGAACCGCCCCTGCCGGGTGGAGGTGGTCTCCGATTCGGCCTATGTGGTGAAGGCTTTCACGGAGCACTGGCTGGAGAGCTGGATCAAAAAGGGTTGGAAGAGAGGACGGGGCGAGCCGGTCAAGAATACGGACCTCTGGAAACGGCTCCTTAAGGCCATGGAACCTCATGAGACGGTCTTTCGATGGGTGAAGGGCCACGACGGACATCCGGAAAACGAACGCTGCGACAGACTGGCCACGGCGGCCGCCGACCACGGGCCCCTGCTGGAAGATACGGGGCTTGAACAGTAGCGTCCGGAAATTTACAACTCCCATACATCTGTATCGTATACTATACAAATACGGAAAGGGGGAGATACCGTAAAAAAAATATTGGTAGCAGAAGACGAGGAGGCCATCGGGATCCTGATATACCGCACCCTTCTGGAAGAAGGGTATCTCTGTGACTGGGCCAGGAGCGGGACAGAGGCGGCGGAATTCATCGAGAGAGCCTCCTATTCTCTTGCCCTTTTGGACATCATGCTCCCCGGCATCGACGGATATGAGCTGCTGGAATATATGAAGGCCCTGGATATTCCCGTGATCTTTGTGACAGCCAAAGGACAGCTTTCGGACAAGGTGCTGGGACTCAAGCTGGGAGCCGACGACTATATCGTGAAGCCGTTTCAGATCAGCGAGCTTTTGGCCCGGGTGGAGGCTGTGCTTCGGCGGAGCGGAAGGAACCTTACTCCCATCCAGATCGGAGACGTCCAGATCGATCTGGTGGCGCGGCAGGTGCTCAAGAACGGACGGCCCGTGGAGCTTACGGGAAAGGAATTTGAGATCCTGGCGGAGCTTTTGAACCACAAGAATGTGGCGCTTTCCCGGGCCCAGATCTATGAAGACGTCTGGAACGAGATCTATACCGGCGAGACCAGGACTCTGGACTGCCATGTGCAGAAACTGCGGAAGAAACTGGGGTGGGAGGACAGGATCCGGACGGTGTTCCGGGTCGGATACCGGCTGGAGGTATGAGATGAAGCTTTTTTTCAAGATCCTGCTTTCCACTGTGACGGTTTTGACGGCGGTCCTCTGCTTCGTGGAATATTATATGGTCTCCAGGAGCTTTTCCGACGCCATGTCCCAGGAGGTCAGCCATGAGCTGGAGCAGTACAGGTTCATCCGGATGGCGGTCTATCTGAGCGGAGAGGAGGCCGGCAGGGAGCAGCTGGGGGAGCGGCATATGCGGCTGGAGAGCGTTTCCGGCAGCATTTCTTCCGATCTTCCGGCAGAGTGGGAAGCTGCTTCCGACGGGATGGAAGTCACTGGAAGCCTTTCCTACCGGATCCGGGAGACGGGGGGAAAACAGGTGCTCTTTGTATCGGGGAGGCTGCCGGACGGCAGCCTTTTGACCATGGGAAAAGATATTTCCCAAATCTATGAAGAACGGCTGCATATGGAGCGGGAGTACAGCCTGGCTGTCTATATGGCCATGGCCGCCTGTATCCTCTGCATGGCGGCGGTTTCTTATTTTCTGGTGAAGCCCATCCGGAAGCTTAAGGACGCGGCGGAGCGCATCTCCTGCGGAGAGTATACGGAACGTGTTCCGGAGAAAGGGCGGGATGAGATCGGAGAACTGGCCCGCTCCTTTAACCAGATGGCGGAGGCCGTCCAGCAGAAGGTGGAGGAGCTTTCGCAGGAGGCGGAGCGAAAAGAACGGTTCATGGGAGATTTTTCCCATGAGATCAAGACTCCCATGACGGCCATAATCGGATACGCCGACAGCCTCTATCAGAAGGAATATTCCAGGGAAGAAGTCCGGGAGGCCGCCTCCTATATCCTGAACGAAGGGATGCGGCTGGAGCAGCTGTCGCAGAAGCTTTTGCGGTTCATCGCCCTGGGGCAGGAGGATTTCTGCCTGGAGCAGGTGCCGGCCAGAGAATTCTTCCAGGACATCCGGGAGACCTTAAAGCCTCTGTACCAGGAAGGCCGGAAACAAAAGCTCCTGATCCGTTTCCAAAACGGGGAGCTCTGTATCGAGTGGGATCTGATGAAGACGCTCATCCTGAATCTGATCGACAACGCCGGGAAGGCCGGAAGCCGTTCCATCCTGCTGAAGGGAGAGCGGACGGACGGCGGGTATCTCCTCTCAGTCAGCGACGACGGGCGGGGGATCCCCAGGGAAAGCCTCTCCCATATCCAGGAGCCTTTTTACATGGTGGACAAGTCCAGGAGCCGGAAGCAGAACGGAGCCGGTCTGGGGCTGGCGCTCTGCCGGAAGATCGCGGCCCTCCATCACACTTCCCTGGAATTTAAGAGCAGGGAGGGGCAGGGGACCACCGTGACGGTCCGGATCCCCGGCAGAAAGGAGGGAACGCCATGAAGAGACGGAAGAGTGGGTTCTTTCGCGGGCTGGCGGCGCTCATGCTCCTGTGTCTGATGGGAGCCGGCGGGACGGCGGCCGTCCATCTGCTCCTGGAGCGGCAGGCGGACAGCTTGTACCGGGGAGACGGAGCTTTGGCGGACGCTTCCTGGCAGCAGGAGGAAGCGAATTCCTATCTGTCCGCGGCCGGGAGACTCCAGCTGCTTTCGGAGATGGCCCTCCGGGAAGACTTTGAGGATACATACCCGGAGAGAGGGCCCAGGACAGAAGAGCTTTCCAGAGAGGAGGCGGCCCAGTATGCTTCGGAATTTCTCTATAAATACAGCCAGACCCTCACCCAGGCCGGCTATCCCTCCCAGCTGGGGATCACGGAGCCGCAGATGACTTTGAGAGTCCATCCGGAATACGGGGAGGCCGCCCTCTGGTGCGCCTCCTATACCTACGAAGGCGCGTGGCTCCGGCTGTTTCTGGATGCGCGGACGGGGATGCCGGTGCGTCTGGCCGGCTGCGGGACCGTCCGTGATTACCATGAAGAGAGCCAGGCCATCTGCTTCCTGGGAAGGAATATCCGCAAGTCCGATCCTCTTGTGCTGGAGCCGGTCATGGAGTATCTGGAGCCTTTTCTGGGCCAGGAGTTCATGCCGGATCCGGTCAATGAAGGATATTTAAACGATCTGGCATATTATTTTCCCTCTCAGCAGTGGATCACCGGGGAGGGAGAGTACGCCCTCACGGCCGTGGGCGGACAGGACCGGGAATTTCAAAACGAGGGAAATCCTCCCATGGTCCGCTTCGACATGGTGGTGTCCCCCCTCTCGGTCATGGAAGAGTGCCTCGTGGAGTATGTGGAGACCTATGTCGAACTCCGGTACTTCCTGGAATCCGATCCGCAGACGGAGGATCCGTACCATTATGATGTTGTCTACTAACCTTTTGCTTGCAGAAATAAAAGGGTTGTGCTATGCTTAAAAAATGGAAAAAACAGCAGTATGGCCCGGCCATATGAGCGATATGGAGGAATGATTGTGGAAAAGTACGGTGTAAACCAGTTGAGACGGATGTTCCTGGACTTTTTTGAGAGCAAGGGGCATCTGGTGATGAAGAGTTTTTCTCTGGTGCCTCACAACGACAACAGCCTGCTTCTCATCAATTCAGGCATGGCGCCCCTTAAGCCCTATTTCACCGGGCAGGAGATCCCCCCCAGGAGGAGGGTGGCCACCTGCCAGAAGTGCATCCGCACCGGCGACATCGAGAATGTGGGCAAGACGGCCCGCCACGGCACCTTTTTCGAGATGCTGGGAAATTTTTCTTTCGGAGATTACTTTAAGAGGGAGGCCATAAACTGGTCCTGGGAGTTCCTGACAAAGGTGGTGGGACTTTCCGCCGACCGGCTCTATCCTTCCGTCTATCTGGAAGATGACGAGGCTTTTGACATCTGGAACAAGGAGATCGGCATCCCGGCGGACCGGATCTTCAAATTCGGCAAGGAAGACAATTTCTGGGAGCACGGAGCCGGCCCCTGCGGTCCCTGCTCCGAGATCTACTACGACAGGGGAGAGAAGTACGGCTGCGGGAAGCCCGGCTGTACCGTAGGCTGCGACTGCGACCGGTATATCGAGGTCTGGAACAACGTATTCACCCAGTTCAACAACGACGGCCACGATCATTATACGACCCTGGAGCAGAAAAATATCGACACCGGCATGGGACTGGAGCGTCTGGCCGTGGTGGTCCAGGATGTGGATTCCATTTTCGCGGTGGATACCATCAAGGCTCTGCTGGATAAGGTGGCGGAGCTGGCGGGGATCTCCTATCAGCAGGATGAGAAGAAGGACGTGTCCCTGCGGCTGATCACAGACCATATCCGTTCCTGCACCTTCATGATCTCCGACGGCATCATGCCCTCCAACGAGGGACGCGGATACGTGTTGCGGAGGCTCCTGCGCCGGGCTGCCCGCCATGGACGCCTTTTGGGCATCGAGGGCCGTTTCCTGGCCAAGCTCTCCGAGACGGTCATCGCCCTTTCCGAGGACGGATATCCGGAGCTGGAAGAGAAGAAGGAGATGATCTTCAAGGTCCTGACGGAAGAGGAGGAGAAGTTCAATAAGACCATCGACCAGGGTCTTACGATCCTCGCCGATCTGGAGGAGAAGCTGGCGGCTGCCGGAGAGAAGACTCTGTCCGGTCCGGACGCGTTCCGTCTCTATGACACTTATGGGTTCCCTCTGGACCTGACCAGGGAGATCCTGGAGGAGAAGGGACTTTCCGTGGATGAAGAGGGCTTCAAGAAAGCCATGGACGTCCAGAGAGAGATGGCCAGAAGCTCCAGAAAGACCAGCAACTATATGGGCCGGGATGACATTTACCAGGCCATCGATCCGGCTCTGACAACGGAATTTACCGGATATACGTCCCTGAAGGGAGAGGGAACGGTGACGGCCCTGACCACCGCCGACGCCATCGTGGAGGCGCTGGCCGACGGAGACGAGGGGACCATCATCACCGACTCGACGCCTTTCTATGCCACCATGGGCGGTCAGAAGGCCGATACAGGCGTGATCCGGACGGAAAACGCCGAGTTTACCGTCTTTGACGTGATCCACCTCCAGGGAGGCAAGGTGGGCCATATCGGAAAGGTGACCAGGGGCATGTTCTGCAAGGGAGACCGCGCCGTCATGGAAGTGGACGCGGAGAACAGGAGAGAGACCTGCAAGAACCACAGCGCCACCCACCTTCTGCAGAAAGCGCTGCGGGTAGTCCTGGGCACCCATGTGGAGCAGGCCGGTTCCTATGTGGACGCCCACAGGCTCCGCTTTGACTTTACCCATTTCTCCGCCATGACGAAAGAGGAGCTTGAGCAGGTGGAGGAGCTGGTGAACCGGGAGATCGCGGCGGCCATTCCCGTGACCACGCAGATCATGAGCATCGACGAAGCCAAGAAGGCGGGAGCCATGGCGCTCTTCGGCGAAAAATACGGAGACACGGTCCGCGTCGTGTCCATGGGCGATTTCTCCAAGGAGTTGTGCGGCGGGACCCATGTGGCCAATACGTCCGCCATCACCACCTTCAAGATCATTTCCGAGGCCGGTATCGCCGCCGGAGTCCGCAGGATCGAAGCCCTGACCGGAAACGGCGTCCTTGCCTACTACAATGAACTGGAAGAGACGCTCCATCAGGCGGCCAGGGCGGCCAAGACAGAGCCCGCCGGTCTGGTCAAGAAGATCGAGGCCCTCCAGGAAGAGGTCCGCGTCCTTCATTCCGAGAATGAAAAGCTGAAGGACAAACTGGCCAAGGAAGCCATGGGCGACGTCATGGACCAGGTGCAGGAGGTAAACGGCGTCAAGGTCCTGGCCATCCAGGTGAAGGGCGTGGATATGAACGGCCTGCGGAACCTGGGTGATGAGCTGAAGGAGAAGCTGGGAGAGGGCGTTGTGGTGATCGTCTCCGAACAGGGAGGAAAAGTAAACCTGATGGCCACTGCCACCGAGGGAGCCCAGAAGAGGGGCGCCCATGCGGGAAATCTCATCAAGGCAGCGGCGGCCTGCGTAGGCGGAGGCGGCGGCGGAAGGCCGGGTATGGCCCAGGCCGGAGGCAAAAATCCTGCCGGGATCCCGGATGCTCTGAAAAAAGCCATGGAAATTGTGGCAGAACAGGTAAAATAGGTATTGACGAAACCGCAATTTGTGATATACTAATTTTAGTGCGAAAAATATACCCAAACAGTTGTATCATGCACAATACACAACTGGAGGGAGGTTAGGTGTGAGTCTATGTCAAACGTTATTGTGAAAGACAATGAAAGCTTAGATAGTGCCCTGCGCAGATTCAAGAGAAACTGTGCAAAGGCCGGTATTCAGCAGGAGATCCGTAAGAGAGAGCATTACGAGAAACCCAGCGTTAGACGCAAGAAAAAGTCTGAAGCCGCTAGAAAGCGCAAATATAACTAATTGTGCAGAAAAAGGACCGTCCATGGACGGTCTTTTTTTGTGCCCTTTGTCAAGGATAAGTGAATCATAAATGTTATTACCATAAAAACAGAAATATTTAGATTGAAAGTGAATATTGTTTATTCTATAATGGGATCATAGAGTTGATGTAGATACAAAACAGCTTCAGCAAAGGGGGAGTTGATGAAAAATAAAGGGTTATTGTGTATTTTGTGTTTATCCTTGCTTGTTTTTCTGTGCGAATAATTATGAAGAAGGTTTTCGTAAAACGTACCAATATAAAGAGGATGGAAGCTGTGAACAGATCCGAGAGGAAAAAAATCCGGATTATGAGATCATAGCTGTGGAAAATGGTCAGGTGATCGCAGAATTTTTGATTGGCAGGGACGATTATCTGGCGAAGATGTCCGCAGAAGATTTTGCCGCGGGAAAAAACCATTGGACGCGTTTGGAGGATTAAGATCACCTTCCGCCTTCTTTTTTTCTGTCCTTTCTCATAAGCTTAACAGAGAGAAAGGAGGGCGCCGTGAAAAAGAAGAGGGAGATATTTGTGCAGGCTCTCGGCCTTCCGAAAGATCTCTGCCTGGGAGCGGCCATCCTTACGGCGGTGGGCTCCATGGAGATCACCATTGAGAACCATAAAGGGCTTTTGGAATACGATCCGGACTGCATCCGGATCTTAAGCGGCATGTGCCGCATCCGGATCGAGGGTTCGGACCTTTCCATCTCCTATTTCGGCAGAGATTCCATGAAGATCACAGGGAGGATTCAAAAGATCATCTATGAATAGATCCAGAAGCTTAAAGAATATCCTGACGGTCCGGGTATCCGGCCAAGACCCGGAACGTTTTTTTAATCTGTGCAGCTTCCACGGGATCCTTCTGGAAGATCTCCGGCCGGACCGGGAGGGGTTTTTGTTTTCCATGGAAGCTCCCGGCTTTTTTAAGGTGAGACGTCTGGCCAGAAAGGCAGGCGTAAAACTCTCCATCCTGGAGAAACGCGGGATCTTTTTCTTTCTCCGGAGGAATCGGGCGAGGCTGGCCTTCTTTGCGGGGATCGTGTCCTGTACAGGCTTCCTGTATTATTCTTCCCTGTTTATCTGGGATATCCATATGGAGGGAAATCTCAAATATACGGACAGCGCCCTTCTTTCTTTCCTGGAGGACCTGGGATACGTCCATGGTATGAAAAAGTCCGGCATTGTCTGCGAGGACCTGGAGAAAGAGATCCGGGCCGCCTACGGGGACATCACCTGGGTATCGGCGGAGATCTCCGGAAACCGTCTGATCGTGCGGGTCAAGGAAAACCAGGTGATCGGGACGGAAGAGGAGGAGGCGGAGAGCGCGCTCTCCGGGGATCTCACCGCGGCCAAGGCGGGGACCATCGTTTCCATCATCACCAGGGCCGGAACGCCGAAGGTCCATGCGGGCGACGTGGTGGAGGCAGGGCAGGTACTGATTTCCGGCACCCTGGAGATCACCGATGAGGGAGGCAACCTCCTGAAGACAGAGGAGGTGCGGGCAGACGGAGACGTCACGGCCAGGCTCCTGTATCATTATGAAGACTCATTTCCGCTGGCGACTCCCGTCCGGCATTATTCCGGGGAGGAGACCTCCCGGCATTATCTGTGGTTTTTGGGAAAACGGCTGTATCTTCCGGGAGGAAAAAACCGGTATGAGGCTTCAGACCGCATCGACCGCTATACGAAGCTCCATCTGTGGGGCGATTTTTACCTGCCCATAGGATGGGGGACCGTCACCGCCCGGGAATACGAGGAAGCCTTCCGGGTATACTCAGAGGAAGAAGCGAAAGAGCAGGCCAGACTCCGGTTTGAGACCTGGTGCGAGAATCTGTCGGCTTCCGGAACAGTCCTTGAGGACACGCAGCTGACGGTCACGGTGGAGGACGGGATCTGCAGGAGCACAGGCCTCGTCCAGGCGACGGAATCCATCGCGGTCCGGGGAGAACCTTAGCGGTTCTCCCCGGAAAATACGGAAGGTTTTTCAAAAAAGGGCTTCAATTTCCGGCAAAAAATGTTAGAATAGGGAAGAGTATACATTAAAGGAGACGACGAGAAGCCTATGGGGATTGTTGAAACGATGATCGACATTCCGGCTGAGCATGAGAGGAATGTCTGCGGTCAGTTTGACGCCTATTTAAAAAAGATCGAGAGGACCCTGCGGGTCACCATGGTTTCCAGAGACGGCTGTATCAAGGTGATCGGCCCGGAGGCCATGGTGGGAAAGGCCAGGAGCGTATTCGGAAACCTGATCGAACTTTCCAAACGCGGGAACTCCATCACGGAACAGAATGTGGACTATGCCCTTTCCCTCTCCTTTGAGGAGAAGGAGGACAAGCTGCTGGAGATCGACCAGGATCTGATCTGCCGGACCATTTCCGGAAAGCCGGTGAAGCCCAAGACCCTGGGACAGAAAGAATATATCGATGCGATCCGGAAGCACATGATCGTATTCGGACTGGGGCCTGCCGGTACGGGAAAGACGTATCTGGCCATGGCCATGGCCATCCAGGCCTTCAAGAACAACGAAGTGGGCAGGATCATCCTGACCAGGCCCGCCATCGAGGCAGGAGAGAAGCTGGGCTTCCTGCCGGGGGATCTTCAGAGCAAGATCGATCCGTATCTGAGGCCCCTCTATGACGCTCTCTATGAGATCATGGGAGCCGACAGCTATCTGCACAATGCCGAGAAGGGTCTCATCGAGGTGGCTCCCCTGGCGTATATGAGAGGCCGGACCCTGGACAACGCCTACATCATCCTGGATGAGGCCCAGAACACGACGCCGGCCCAGATGAAGATGTTCCTGACCAGGATCGGCTTCGGCTCCAAGGTCATCATCACCGGCGATATGAGCCAGAGGGATCTGGGCGGAGACGGGCCTTCCGGACTGGATGTGGCGGTCCGGGTCCTGCGGAAGATCGAGGATATTTCCTTCGTCCGCCTGACCAGCAAGGACATCGTGCGGCATCCCCTTGTCCAGAAGATCGTAGAAGCTTATGAAGCGTATGAGGGCCGGAACAAGAGCCGGGAGAGAGCGAAAAAAACGGGGGGAAGCCGATGACCTGCGAGATTTCTTATGAAGCGGAAGAGCCTTTGGAGATCCCTTACGAGGACATCATCCAAAGAGTCGTGGAGGCGGCCCTGGACCAGGAGGGCTGTCCGTATGAGGCGGAGGTCAGCGTGACTTTGACTTCCGGCGAAGAGGTACACAGGATCAACCGGGAGTTCCGGGGCATCGACAGGACTACGGACGTGCTGTCCTTTCCCATGGCAGAGTATGAAAGGCCCGCGGACTTCTCCTTTCTGGAGGAGGATGAGGCCTTTGACTGCTTCAATCCGGAGACTGGAGAGCTCCTTTTGGGAGATATCGTCCTGTCGGTGGAAAAGATCCGGGAGCAGGCGGAGCAGTACGGCCATTCTCTCACCAGGGAGCTGGCGTTTTTGACGGCCCACAGTATGCTCCATCTGATGGGATACGACCATATGGAGGAGGCAGACCGGATACAGATGGAGGAACGGCAGCGGCTTCTCATGGAGCGGCTGGCCATTTCCAGAGAACAGGTGGATCATGAGTAATCAAAACCAGATACCAAAGAAAAAGAAAAAAAGCAATAATTTCCTCGTGCAGGGGACGATCCTGGCGGCAGCCGGGATCCTGGTGCGGATCATCGGCATGGTCTACCGGATCCCCATGCAGAATAAGATCGGAAATGAAGCCATGGGGATCTATTCCTCGGCTTATTATATCTATAACATCATGCTGCTCTTATCTTCCTACAGCCTTCCTCTGGCCGTCTCCAAGATGGTGTCCGCCAGAGTAGCCCTGGGGCAGCATAAAAACGCTTACCGGATCTTTCAGAGCTCCCTGATCTTTTCTCTGATCTCCGGCGGCGCGGCCTGCCTGATCACCTTCTTCGGCGCGGATTTCTTCGCCACCGTAGTCCTCAGCGAACCGGCCGCCGCCTATTCCATCCGGGTGCTGGCGCCCACCATATTCGTGATGGCTTTCCTGGGCACTTTGAGGGGATACTTCCAGGGGATGGGCACCATGATCCCCACGGCCGTCTCCCAGGTGCTGGAACAGATCGTCAATGCCGGCATCAGCATCCTGGCCGCCTTCCTGCTCTTTGACATGGGGGCCGCCCGGGATGTCCGGGAAGGGACAGATTTCTACGCCAGCGCGTACGGAGCCGCCGGCGGGACCGTGGGTACCGCTGCCGGAGCTCTGACGGCCCTGGGCTTCTGCATCTTCCTCTATGTCCTGTTCCGCCGTGTGCTGAAAAAGCAGATGCGCCGGGACAACACGGTGATGCTGGAGTCCTACGGAAACATCGCCCGCGTTCTGATCGCCACCATCATCCCGGTGATCATCAGCGGCACGGTATACAACATCAGCAACCTGGTGGACAACAGCATCTACGGCTTTTACATGACTTCGGCCGGAGAGGCGGAACACTATATGGCCAACTGGGGCGTATATTCGGGACAGTACTATCTGCTGATCAACGTGCCCATCGCCATCGCCAATTCCCTGGCCTCCTCCATGCTCCCCTCCCTGACCAGGACGGTGACGGCGGGAGAGAAGGGGGAAGTCCTCCGGAAGGTCAATGTGACCATCCGGTTTTCCATGATCGTGGCCATCCCCTCCGCCGTGGGGCTCACGGTGCTGGGCTATCCCATCGTGGATATGCTCTTCAGCCAGGATACCAGACTGGGAGGAGACCTCCTGTTCCTGGGTTCCCTGGCAGTTATCTTTTTCTCCCTGTCCACCGTGACCAACGGGATCTTGCAGGGCATCAACAAGATGAAAGTGCCGGTCCGAAACGCGCTGATCGCGCTGATCCTCCATGTGGGGATCCTGATCGCGCTGCTCTACGGACTGAAGACCGGCATTTACGGAGTGGTCATCGCCAATATGCTCTTCGGCCTGACCATGTGCATCTTAAACGGCATCTCCATTGCCAACTATCTGAATTACAGACAGGAGGTCAAGAAGACCTTCGTGCTCCCGGCCCTGGCTTCCATCATCATGGGCGCGGCGGCTTATCTGGTCTACTACCTGCTGCGGCTTTTGACCAAGAAGCCTTCCCTGGCCTGCCTGGCCGCCATCGTGGTGGCGGTGGCCGTCTACTTTGTCATGCTGATCGTCTTCCGCTGCGTTACGGAGAAGGAACTGCTGAGCGTGCCCATGGGCGGAAAGGCCGTAACCATCGCGAAGAAGCTGCATCTGATGTAAACTGTATAAATCTCCCCAAATTGGAGGATAATAGAAAGAGGACGCATGAGCTGTCCTCTTTCTGTTTGAATTTGACATATGGGGTGAATACAGCGATGAAGAAAACCATAGGAATCTATCTTGTCAGTTTCTGCTTCTTGTTCTTCCTGTTCTCGACCGTCTACTATTTCAGCTACCGGGATCTGGAGGAAGAGCGCCAGCTGGCGGAGGGAGAACGCGGAACGGTGCAGGAACAGACGGAAACAGAGACGGCGGAGGAAACCGCGGACGAACAGGAAGCCCTTCGGGCAGGGAAGACCGATCCGGCGGTGGTCACCGATGAGATGCTCTATATCTCCCAGAGCTACGACCTCTTCGACGGGCTTTTGACGGAGACGATCCTGCCCATGCCGGAAGAATATCTGGGACTGACCAGAGAAGAGCTGATCCAGTTCCTGAGAGACAGCGGGGAGGATAAGAGCCTGGTTTCTTTTTCTTCCTCCCGCCTGGTGGTCCGGAGCACGGAAACAGTGGATCCGGAGGACTACCAGTTCCTCCTGCTCTTGGAGGAAGGGTATCTGAAGATCTACTACAGCGACCGCCGGGACGTCTATATGGAGACGTACCTGACGGAGGACGAGCTTCCATCCTCCGAGATCGAGGCGCTGAAACACGGTTATTATGTGAAGGACGTGGGCGAGCTCTATGACTATCTGGAGTCCATCACCAGTTAGCCGCCTTGCAATCTTTTCCTTCCCATATTATAATGGTTCCATATGACAGGGAAAGGAACGGGAATATGAGGGAAACGGTAGTGATCGGCGGCGGCGCCGCGGGGATGGCGGCGGCGGTATCTTCCGCCAGGGAAGGGGACCATGTGGTCCTGCTGGAGCATACAGGCCAGCTGGGGAGGAAGCTTTTGTCCACCGGGAACGGCCGGTGCAATCTCACCAACAGGCGTCAGGAGCCTTCCTGCTATCACTGTGCCGATCCGGAGTTTCCCGGCCGCGTCCTCGCAGGATTCGGATTCCGGGAGACGTATGAGTTTTTTGCGGGACTGGGCCTTTCCTTCCGGGAACGGGACGGATACCTCTATCCCAGGTCCATGAAAGCCTCCTCCGTGCGGGAGGCTCTGCTCTCAGAGCTGGCGTCCTTAAGCGTGGACATCCGGACGGACACGGTCCCCGTAAAGATCCAGCGGAGCAAAGACGCGCTTTTGGTAAAGACCGCGGACAGTTCATTCCGCGCCGACGCGGTGATCCTGGCCTGCGGAGGAAAGGCGTTTCCCGTCTCCGGCTCCGACGGGAGCGGATATGGGCTGGCCGTTTCCCTGGGACACCGGCTGAAGACGCCGGTCCCGGCTCTCACCTTCCTGAAGGGGACTTCTCCCCAGCTAAAAAAAGCCGCCGGAGTCCGGGCGGAGGGGAGGATCACGCTGCGGGCAGCGGGACAGGTCCACTGCTGCATGGGCGAGCTCCAGATCACAGAGAGCGGCATCTCCGGGATCCCTACCTTTCAGGTGAGCCGGTACGCCTCCAGAGCTCTGGCAGAGGGAAATCCGGTGCAGGCAGAGCTTTCGTTCCTTCCGGAATATGGAGCGGACGACCTTCCGGGGATCCTGGAAGAGAGGGTCCGTTCCCTTCCGGGGCGGGACGCCATGGAGCTGCTCACAGGCTGGTTCCCGGACAAGCTGGCGGCGGCCCTCCTCAAAAAAGCGGGGATCCCCTTACATATCCCGGCGGCGTCTCTGGCGGCGAGGCAGCTTAAGAGCCTGGCGGCGGCCATCGGGAGATTTCCTCTGGAGATCACCGGGACGGGAGACTTTTCCCAGGCCCAGGTGACGGCGGGAGGCATCGACGTATCGGATGTGGATCCGGGGACCCTGGAGTCCAGGCTGGTCCCCGGCCTGTATTTCGCCGGAGAGATCCTGGATGTGGACGGAGACTGCGGAGGATATAATCTACAGTGGGCCTGGGCCAGCGGGTTCCTGGCCGGAAAGCAGGGAAGATCATGATTCGTGCAGCCCAGATAAAATTGAAGCCGGAAGAGGGAGAGGCGCTTCTCCTTCCAAAGCTCTGCAAAAAACTCAAAGTGGCGGAAAAAGACATCGTATCCTGGAAAATCGTGAAACGGTCCATCGACGCCAGAAAAAAAGACCAGATCTTTTTCATCTATCAGGTGGATGTGAAGATAAAGGGAAGTGAGGAAGCCGTCTTAAAACGGCTGAAGCCTTCGGAAGCGAAAAAAGTGCGGGAGGAAGGATACCGGTTTCCGAAACCGGGGACAGAGCGTCTCCGATACCGCCCCGTCATCGCCGGAACAGGACCTGCCGGACTTTTCTGCGGCTATATGCTGGCCGGAGCCGGATATGCCCCCATCCTGCTGGAACGGGGCGGCCCCGTGGAGGAGCGGGAGCAGGCCGTGGAACGGTTCTGGACTTCCGGGATCCTGGATCCGGAGAACAATGTCCAGTTCGGAGAAGGCGGAGCCGGCACTTTTTCCGATGGAAAGTTGAACACTCTGGTGAAGGATCCGGACCTGCGGGGCAGGAAAGTGCTGGAGATCTTCGCGGAAATGGGAGCGGGAGAGGACATCCTTTACGAGCAGAAGCCCCACATCGGCACAGACGTCCTGAAACAAGTCCTGAAGCGGATACGAAGCAGGATCCAGGCCATGGGAGGGGAATTCCGTTTTCATACCTGCCTGCGGGATCTGGCGGTGGAGGACGGCCGGCTGGAAGGAGTCTATCTCTCGGAACGGGGCGCCGAGCCGTATTTCCTGGCGGCGGACCGGCTGGTGCTGGCAGTGGGCCACAGCGCCAGAGATACGTTTCGGATGCTCTGGGAGCGGAAGCTTTCCATGCATCCAAAGGCCTTCGCGGTGGGACTGCGCATCGAGCATCCTCAGGAGATGATCCAGCTTGACCAGTACGGCCCCCGCTACGGAAAGCTGCTGCCTCCGGCTCCCTACAAGGTGACGGCCAGGGCCGCAGACGGAAGAGGCGTCTATTCCTTCTGTATGTGTCCAGGCGGCTATGTGGTGAACGCCTCCTCGGAGCCGGGCCATACGGCGGTAAACGGGATGAGCAACCGGGCCAGGGACGGCCGCAACGCCAACAGCGCCATGATCGTCACCATCTCCCCGGAGGATTTCGGAGACGGCCATCCCTTATCGGGAGTGGCTTTCCAGAGGGAACTGGAGAAAAGGGCCTATATCCTGGGAAGCGGACAGATCCCCGTCCAGCTCTACGGAGATTTTAAGACGGGACGGGAGAGCCTGGAGTACGGGGAGGTCTTTCCGGATACGAAAGGAGGCCACCGGCTTTCCAACCTGCGGGAGCTCCTTCCGGAGTATCTGAACCAGGCTCTGATCCAGGGGATCGGCCAGTGCGGCAGACGGATCCCCGGATTTGACCGGCCGGACGCCGTGCTCTCCGGAGTGGAAAGCCGCACCTCCTCTCCCCTGAGGATCGAGCGGGATGCAGGGATGGAGGCCGCGGTCCGGGGGATCTACCCATGCGGCGAGGGCGCCGGATACGCGGGAGGCATCACCTCGGCGGCCATGGACGGGATCCGGACGGCTGAGGCCATCGCCTGCCGGTTCGCCCCATGGGAAGGGGACTGAAAACAGGCTTATGACAGAAAATACGATACAGCGACCAGAAAGGAACCCATACATATGGACAGAAAAGAACGATTTTTCGGGAAGAACCGCATCGTCGTCAAGATCGGCTCTTCTTCCCTGACACATAAATATACCGGGTATCTGAATTTCAACCAGGTGGAAAAGCTGGCCCGAGTCCTCTGCGACCTGAGAAACCAGGGCATGGAGGTGGTGCTGGTCAGTTCCGGCGCGGGAGCCGTGGGACGAAAGACCATGGGGTATCTGGGACGGCCGGAAGAGCTTCCGGTGAAGCAGGCCCTGGCGGCTGTGGGACAGGCCAAGCTGATGATGACGTATCAGAAGATCTTCTCCGAATACAATCAGGTGGTGGCCCAGATCCTTATGACCAAGACCACCATGCTCAACGCGGATTCCAGGAGGAATGCCAGGAACACCTTTGACGAACTTCTGAAAATGGGCGTGATCCCCATCGTCAATGAAAACGATACGGTGGCCACCCACGAGATCGAATTCGGAGACAACGACCGTCTTTCCGCCATCGTGGCGGCGGTCATCCACGCGGATCTTCTGGTGCTCCTGTCCGACATCGACGGCCTTTATGAGGACGATCCCCGGACAAATCCGGATGCGGCCTTTATCCCCGAGGTGGAAGAGATCACCGACGGCTTAAGGGAGATGGGAAAGGGCACCACCGGGAGCAGCGTGGGGACCGGCGGCATGTCGGCCAAGATCGTGGCGGCCAGGATGGCCACCGACGCCGGCATCGACATGGTGATCACCAACGGGGAAGATGTGGAGAATCTCTACCGGGTGTTGGACGGCGAGCAGGTGGGGACTTTGTTCCTGGCCCACAAAAACAAGGATTTTGATCTCATGGAGTATCTGACGGCTTACTAGAAAGGCGGACCTTATATGAAAAAAACAGGATTGGTACTGGAAGGCGGCGCCAACCGCGGCGTGTTCACGGCAGGCGTGCTGGACTATCTGATGGAACAGGAGCTCTATCTTCCCTATGTGATCGGAGTCTCCGCCGGAGCGTGCAACGCTGTAGACTATGTATCCCGTCAGATCGGACGGACCAGGGACTGCATGATCCCGGAAAACAAAAAGAACAGCTATATGGGGCTCCGGGCTCTTCTGCGCAGCAGGACGCTCTACGATATGGATATGATCTTTTACAAGTATCCCAAGGAGCTGTTTCCCTTCGACTTTGACGTCTACAAGGCTTCTCCCATCCGGTGCGAAATGGCGGTGACCAACTGCCTGACGGGGAAGGCCGAGTATCTGGACGACAGGGAGGATGAGGACAGGCTTCTTTCCATCTGCCGGGCCTCCTCCAGCATGCCTGTGGTATCCAGGATGGTGGACCTTGACGGAACCCCTTATCTGGATGGGGGACTGGCCGATTCTGTTCCCCTTGCCAGGCTGCTCCGGGAAGGCTGCAAAAAAGCCGTGGTGGTCCTCACGAGAAATGAGGGGTACCGCAAGAGCCTGTCCAGAAAGGCGGCCGCGATCTACCGCCGCGTATATGGAAAACAGTATCCGGAGCTTTTGAAGACCATCTACCGGCGTCCGGCCGTCTACAACAGGACCATGGAACTGATCGAGCGGCTGGAGCGGGAGGGAAGGATCTTCGTGATCCGTCCCCAGGTACCGGTGATCTCCAGGACCGAACACCGCACCGAGGTCCTGCAGGGATTCTATAAACATGGATATGACCAGATGCAGGAGCGCTATCCGGAGCTTTTGGCCTATCTGGAGAAATAAGGAGAGCGTATGACAGAACAGGAGATCAAAAGGATCAACGAACTATATCACAAGTCCAAGGCGGAGGGCCTTACCGAGGAGGAGAAAGCCGAGCAGGCCGGTCTCCGGAGCCGCTATCTCCAGGCGATCCGGAAAAACCTCAAAGAAAATCTAAAAAACGTCCGCATCCTGGAACCGGACGGGACGGTGACAGATATGAAACAGGTCATCGAACGGAAAGAGAGGGGAAGCCATTGAGTACCAAAAAAGAGATCCGGCGCCTGGTGAAGGAGCGCCGTGCCCTCCTCCGGCCGGAGGAGGAGACAGAAAACAGCAGAAAGATCCTGGAATCCCTGCTGTCCCTCCCGGAATACAAAAAAGCCCGTCAAGTCTTCTGCTACGTGGATTACAACCACGAAGTACATACCTGGCCCATCCTGGAGAGAGCCATGGCGGACGGGAAACGGACGGCGGTGCCGAAGGTCCATGGAAAAGACATGGTTTTTTACTATATCGAAAAGGAAGAAGATCTGGAGCCGGGATATTTCGGCATACGGGAGCCAAAGGAAGGCCTCCCGCCCGCCGGAGGAGACAGCGTGCTCTTTATCATGCCGGGCGTAGCCTTTGACAGGGCGCATCACCGCATCGGCTACGGAGGCGGTTTCTATGACCGGTATCTGGAAGCCCATCCGGACCTTTGCACGGCGGCGGTCGCTTATGAATGTCAGATCTTCGACCAGGTACCCTTTGAGGAGTTTGACATCCGGCCCTCCCTGCTGATCACAGAGGCAGGCATAAGCCGGCTTGAGGAGGCATGAGCATGGAAATATTGAATCAGATGGGAGAGCGGGCCAGGTCGGCCGCTTTTCAGATGGGAAAGCTGGAAAGCCCGGAGAAGGACAGGGGCCTTCTGGCGGCGGCAGACGCTCTGGAAGCGGAGACAGAAGCGATCCTTAAGGCCAATGAGGCCGATATGGAAGCCGGACGGGAAAAAGGAATGCATAGAGGGCTTCTGGACCGTCTCCTCTTAACGGAGGAGCGGATCCGGGCCATGGCACAGGGGCTTCGCCAGATTGCTTCCCTGGAAGATCCGGTGGGAGAGGTGATCTCCATGAAAAAAAGGCCCAACGGCCTTTTGATCGGACAGAAGCGAGTGCCCCTGGGCGTGGTGGGCATCATCTATGAATCCCGTCCCAACGTGACGGCCGACGCCTTCGGCCTCTGCTTCAAGACGGGAAACGCCGTGATCCTGAAGGGCGGGAGCGACGCCCTCCATTCCAATAAAGCCATCGCGGACTGCATCCGGAACGCGCTGGAAAGCTGCGGTCTCCCGGCCGACGCCATCCAGCTGGTGGAGAGCGCCGACAGAGAGACGGCCAGAGCCATGATGCGGCTGGACCGCTATATCGACGTCCTGATCCCCAGAGGCGGAGCGGGGCTGATCCGCACCGTGGTGGAGAACAGCACCGTTCCGGTCATCGAGACCGGTACAGGAAACTGCCACATCTATGTGGACGAAAGCGCCGATGTGGATATGGCCGTCCGCATCATCTTCAATGCCAAGACTCAGCGGATCGGGGTCTGCAACGCCTGCGAATCTCTGCTGATCCACGAGGGCATCTCGGAAAAGCTGTGGCCGGCTTTATCTTCCCGCCTGAGAGAGAAGCAGGTGGAGATCCGGGGAGACGAGACGGTGTGCCGTCTGGTGCCGGAGGCCGTGCCCGCCGCAGAAGAAGACTGGGGAAAAGAATATCTGGACTACATCCTGTCGGCCAGGACAGTCTCTTCCGTGGACGAAGCCATCGCCCATATCAACCGCTACAATACGGGCCATTCGGAGGCCATCATCACCAGAGATTACGAAAACGCCCAGAAATTCCTGGACCAGGTGGATGCGGCGGCCGTATATGTCAACGCCTCCACCAGGTTCACCGACGGCTTTGAATTCGGATTTGGGGCGGAGATCGGCATAAGCACCCAGAAGCTCCACGCCAGAGGCCCCATGGGACTTTTAGCCCTCACCACCACCAAATATATCGTATACGGAAACGGGCAGATACGGCCGTGATCCATACCAGGAGGGCGGCGGGCCGCATAGGCGGCAAACTTCCGCCAGAGTAAACAAAAGGCCCTGCCGCCGGAACTTTCCGGCGGCAGGGCCTCTTATAATAGTATTGCCTTCCGTTCTGTTATTTATCTGCCGTCTTGGTCTCGATGTCCTTGGTCATCCGGGCGATGTCCTCGTCGGAGATCACGATCTCGCCGCCGCGGGCGTTCTCCAGCATATGCTCAGGACGCCTTGCGCCGCAGAGGACGTTGGTGATGCCGGGCTGCTTCTTGGTCCAGGCGATGGCCAGATCCGCCAGGGCGCAGTCGTATTTCTCGCACAGATCCTTCCATCCGTCGATCATGTCCAGGATGATGCCGATATTCTCCGGCAGGAACCACTTGCTCTCTTCCCGGATGTCGCCCTTGGGAACCACATTGTCCCTCTTGTAGCGGCCGGAGAGCAGGCCCTTCTCCAGCACGGAGTAGGTCTGGATGCTGATGTTGTGCTCGATGCAGAAGGGAACGATCTCTGCCTCGATCTCCCGGTGGAGCATGGAATACTGGTTCTGGATCATGTCCAGCTGTCCCCATTTCACATACTCCCGCAGATGATCCATATTGACGTTGCCCGCGCCGATGGCCAGGATCTTTCCTTCCTTCTTAAGCTCCATCAAAGCATCCATGGTCTCCTCGATGGTGGTCATCACCGGAGGGATCACCTGGGAATGGGTGT